>JBATPX010000158.1:0-6841 GCA_049291695.1 Defluviicoccus sp. | reverse complement strand
ACCGCTCCATCACCGGCACCGCCAGGCTGCACGGCAAAACCGCGCTCGAAGCCATCGGCAACCTCCTCACCGGCCCCCCACAACCCACCCCGGCCACCTGAAAAAGCCAGCCGCCTGAGTAGTTACGAGCGTGCGGCTTCGTAAACGTCCGGTGTGACAATCTCGTCGAGGAGTCGCTGGAACTCGCCGTCGGTGAGTGTGACACGATTCAGGGCTTCGAACTTTTCCCTGAAGTGTGCTTCAAGCGTGGCTCGATCGCGGATGTCGGGGCGATATTCATACTTGAGGTCCCGTAGCTTCGTGATAAGCAAATCTTCAAGTTGACGTTCGGGTGTAATCATCGCCATCGCAGGGACTCACTGCTTCTTTGCATCTGCTGGATGGCTCCGATTGCCCGGCGTGAAATGCGAACGCGAGCCGAGGTTGTCTTCGATGCCGCGGATGTAGGAGACGATCTTGTTGTAGATGGCTTGATCCATTATTCCGACGTCCCGCTCGTGCTTGGGCGGCTATCGACGTGGCCCATCTCAAAAACCTTCAACCGGTCGAACTCCTCGACCGCCATCACCACCACGACTGGCCGCCCATGCTTGGCGACCACCACCGGTTCGGCGCGGGCCAAGTCGATTAGCCGGCCGAAGCCGTACTTCGCGTCTTTCGCGCTCAGGGTTTTCATGGAGTGATCCTCACTATGCTGTCGGCAGTTTTGGCCAAATTGGCCCAACACGCAATAGCATCGGTTGCGCGAGATGTGCGAAGCGAGGCGGTCAGGTGCCCAAGAAGGTATTTCTCTGCTCGTTCCAACTGACTGGGTACGGCTCCATAAGTCGGGCGAGCGTAACGGCCGCCCCCTGCCGCCCGTCGAGGATCGCCTCCTGGATGTCCGGCGCCAGCAACGTGAGCCGCAGCAACCGGTTAGCATCGCTGCGATCGAATTGTTCCGCTTCGGCGATCTCCCCGGCCGACCGACACGTTCCATTTTCCAGTATCCGCTTCCAACGATGCGGCCGGGCCAGCGCGCGGATCAGCGTCTCATCCGGCCTTGGCCTCGAGCGCGGCGCGGCGCCGAGATCGCTGCCGGCCGCACACATGGGCGTCGGTGCCGCGACAGCCATCGGCGGTAATGGCCGTTAAGCGCTTATCCCTTTCGGGAGACGAGCGCCGCTGCGCCCGCTCCAACGTGTCGCAAGAACACTCCAATCCTCGCGGCGGTGGAGATCTCCGTTCCGTAGACTTCCCGCAATGCCACCCGCATACTCAGGATGCCTCCGGCGGCGACGTCATGGAATCGTCGCACCGACATCAGCCAAAGCGGGCTCGTCAGCAAACTGAGCGCAATTACGGCAATTGCAAGCCGGTAGTCCTCGGCGCTCAGCAAGCCCCCGCCGACACCGATCGCGGCAAGGACGAACGAGAATTCGCCAATCTGCCCCATCACCAGGCCCGAAGGAAAGGCGCGCTCCCATGATTCGCCGAGCAAGCGGAGGCACACGACGTTGCTGACGGTCTTAACCACGACAACCGTGACCAACAAGGCCAGCACGGTTGGCAACTCCTGCCACACGTAGCGCAGGTCAAGCAGGAGCCCGATCGATAGGAAAAACACGACCATCAATACGCTCTGAATCGGTAGCGTCGCGCGCAAGGTGACGGCACGAGCGGTGGAGTTGCCGATCAACAACCCTGCCAAAAAAGCTCCATAGGCGGCGGACACGCCGAGTCTGCCGCTCACGGCCGCGGCGGCAAAGCAGAACGCCAGCGCAGCCAGCGGAATAACGTCGGTCTTGCCTCTCATCCATTGCTGTAGCGGCAGCACCACCCGCTGCCGGCGACTTAAGTACCAAACGAGCGCTGCCAGCAGCGCGACCGAGAGCGCCACCTTGATGCCGACGACATACGTGAAGTTACCCTCCCCAGCCATCGCGCCCGCGACGATCAACATCGGGACAACCGCCAGGTCCTGAGCGATCAACACACCGACGGTGATGCGTCCGATGTGAGTGTGAAGCTCATTGATGTCCTCGAGCATCTTGACCGCCACGGCGGTGCTGCTCAGCGATACGATGAAGCCGAGCAGCACCGCGGTCTTGACCGGCCAGTTCATAAGCAGGGCCAGCAGGAACGTGACCCCGAGCGCGACGCCGATCTGCAGCAGGGCGCACAACAGGGCCGTGCGCAGAACCGTAACAAAGGCCCGAATGCTGAGCTCCATCGCGATCAGGAACAGCAGCATCAACACGCCCAGTTCGGCAAGTGTAATAAGGTCTTCGGTGCGGCCGACAAGAGCGAGACCGCTGGGACCCAGCAGGACCCCGGCCAGGATGTAGCCGACAATGGCCGGTTGACGCAGCCGGGTCAGTGCAAGCCCGCTGACGACCGCCACAGAAGCGATCACGGCAATGCCGGTGAGGTCTGTAATATGCTGGTCCATTCTCGGAAGGGCCGTTCGAGAGCAAGTCGCCCGCCAGTTCGGATAGCCGCAGACTGATGGAGCATACCGGCCTCCGCAAGATAGGTCTCGCCCTTTCCAGCTTCACTTCACCCCAAGGGCTGCCGGTCATCCCGACCGGGGGGCGGCGAAGCGATCCCGCTGCTCCCCCCACGCGCTCGGCATCGCCCGCGTCAGCTCTTCGAGCTGCATTCCCTTTGCCTGCCGGCCGTCGAGGATCGCTTCCTGAATGTCCGGCGCCAGCAGCGTCAGCCGCAGGAGGCGGTTCACATAGCTGCGATCGATCTTCTCGGCTTCGGCGATCTCGGACACAGAACCATGGATCCCCTCCGCCAGCAGCCGCTTCCAACGGTGCGCACGCGCCAGGGCGCGGATCAGAGTGTCGTCGGGGCGCGGTTTGGCCGGGGCCCAGGCGTCGCCGCCCCCGGCTATCAACCGGTAGCACCCATGCGGCCGCGAGCGGCTGTTCTGGCCTCCGCGGGCGGTCTAGGCGATCAGGCTCACGTCCCAGGGATCGAGGGCGCTCACGCCAAGAAGCGTGATTGTGCCGCCGTTGAGCTCCTCACTGCGAAGGTCGATGCGGAGGTCCGGCCCCGGCTGCACGAACGCTGCAAGCTTGTCGAATGTGTCCAGCGCCGGCCCGAAGCCGCGCAGTTCAATCGTATCGCCGAGGGTGAAATCGGTGATGACATCGTCGCCGAACGAGCCCGCGAAGACGAAACGATCGGTCCCCTGGTCACCGCTTAAGCGATCATTGCCTGATCCACCAGCGAGCACGTCATCTCATCGTCGGCGCCGCCACTCAGCCAATCGTCGCCCTCGCCCCCGTCGAGGAGATCGCGCCGTTTCGAGCCGGTGAGCGTGTCATCGCCGTCGAGACCCAACACCATCTGCCTTCGCTCGCGGACACTGTAGGCGTCGTCCGAGGCACTGCCATCCGCCTGGTCAAGGACGACATAGATCGTCTTGTCGTTGGCATGGGCGAGCAGGTCCGACGCCGCGATGGCCTGCAGGCTCCAAAGGTAGCGCGGCATGTCGTGCTCGGTGATGATGCTGGGATCGTCGTCCTGCGCCTCCTTCTGGCGCGCGAGATCGCCGAGCGTGTCGGCTCCTTCGACGTTCGGCAGCTTGATGGTGACGAAGGGGCCGTGGTGGGTGAGAGGCGACAAGAGGCGGTCGCTGGTCGCCGGATCGCCGGAATGGGTGAAATTGAGGACCGAACGGCTGAGCGGGCTCGTGTTGCCGACATCGGTACCGGGCGGTCCGAAGGCGGTCATGACGAACTCAAGCGGTGCGTCGCCCGGATCGAAGGTGTGCATCTTCGCTGCCGCCCGCTGCACCATCGCACCGCCGAGGCTGTGGCCGGTGACAAGCATGGTAGCGATGCCGTTGGTATCGGCGTAGTCGAGCGCGGCCTGGATCAGCGGCCTCAGATCGTCAAAGTGGTTCTCCTGATCGCGCACGACGCTGATCAGATCAGCAACGCTGTCGCTGCCGCGAAACACCAGGGCCAAGCGCTCACCGATGGCGTCGACGGCCAGATAACCGGCGGCATCGTCCTTCTCGTAAAAGCCTTTTCCATCGAACCAGTTCTCGTCGAGGCCAAGGTCGGAAGCGCCAAGCGGCCGCCAGTCCTCGCCGAGCAAATCCACCAGCTCTTGATCCTCGTCGTAGGCCAGCGCCGCCAGCCACGCCGACTCCGCGGCCGTCGCGGGCGCAATACCGTGAAACACCATTACCCCCTCCTGTCCTTCTCAAGCGTCGCCGCAATCGCCTCTGGCGCGAGTTATGTCCGCCACGTTAGCTGAGTTTGGCCAAGACAGAAAGCGCGCAGATCGGAATAACCGGCAGGCGTATTCCGATCGATGTTTCAGCCGCCGCGTAGGCGGTTTCGGAGACGGTACCGAGTTGCCAGATCGATGGCAGGTCGGCTCAACCCGGTGCGGGCGCGCCTTGTGAGCGCCCCCGAAGACTGACTCTGGAGCAGCGCCCACACCCACCTCAGCACCTGCGATGACGAGCTGGTGCGCAACAAGCCCCTTCTCGACATGGTTGACGACTGGCGGGCCTTCGTGTCGATCGCGGCGGCCGGGCACGACGTGGAGGCTATCCGGCGGCATGAACGCACCGGCCGGCCGCTTGGCGTCCAGGCCTTCCTCAAGCGGCTGAAAGACAGTCTCGGCGGACGCGGAGGCGACGCTGCAATCAGTTCCCGCTGCTCCTCCCACGCCACCGGCATCGCCCGCGGCAGTTCGTCGAGTTGTATTCCCTTCGGCTGCCGCCCATCGAGGATCGCCTCCTGGATGTCCGGCGCGAGCATCGTGAGCCACAGGAGACGGTTGACACAGCTGCGATCGATCTATTCGGCTTCCGCGATCTCGGACACGGAACCATGGATTCCCTCCTCCAGCATCCGCTTCCAGCGGTGCGCGCGGGCGAGTGCGCGGATCTGCGTCTCATCATGCCATGGTTTCGCCGGAGCCCACGCGTCGCCGCCGTCGGGCGTGATGATTCGAGCTCGATATCTCGCACGTCGACCTTCGATCCGACAAATTGCTGAAGACTGAGTTTATCTAAGGTAGAGTTCTATTACTGTCATGCTCGTTATTGGGGCGTCTCTGTCGATAGAAGATACCAGTCGTATTTCCGGCAGCCGGGATCTTCACCTCAAACCGATCTAGTCGTGGCGCAGGCGCCACACGAATGCCGACTTCTTGGCTGCGTTCGCACCGATGGGATTGACCAGAGAGGCAACGGCGTAGTTAGCTGGATCTTGGTGTCGAAATCCCCTCACGGGGTTGCAGTGCGACTAGACGCTGAATAAGCCTAGAAACGGTGCGTTCCGATCCGTGTTCTTCGCACTAAGGCCCAGGAAATAGTAAGCTAAACTATCGGCGGTTTTGGCTTCGTTGTTGTTCCGGTTGGCGCGTTACCTTCGTAGTCTATGCGAGGTGCCCGCCTGAGGACAATTGCAATGGGCACTCTGTCACAAATAGAACGTGTCATCTATCGGCATGATTGGCAGTTTGAAGGCGAGTGGGCGAGCGCTCTCGGTGAGCTTGCGGACCTCACCGACGATGAGATCGACGGCTTGGCTCGCAGCCATCAACGAACAGATACTCCCTCAGCTTGCGACAAATTCACACTCCCTGTTGAGGGTGAGCCTCACGCTTCGTGGGGCGCGTTGCAGGCACTTCGGCAGAACATCGGGTCGCGGCTTCGATCAGGGGTGAGCAAGTCTCTTGCATTGCTCATCCCACACGCCCGACATTGACCGCGTCAATTGGCGAGGCAACCCATTCCGCTTCGTCGGCGAAACTCACCGCACGCTGGCTGAGATCGGCATTCAGCAGCATCAGATCGTTTCCTCCTCTGTACCCGCCTGTACCCGCCGGCCTTGCGCTCGGGCGAGTTCTCGGGTTAGCCTACGCGCTCGCGCGATCGGCTCTATCCCTTCGACACCACCACGCTATGCGGTACTGAGATTGCGCACGCGCGCCATAGATCAGGAGCGAACCCCATGGCCGGCACCTTCATCCCCTTCATGCTCGACTTCAGCAAGTTCAGCAAGACCGAGCAGGCCCAGGCCATCCTCGATGAGGCTACCAACGCCGTCGCCGCCGGCCAGCCGGGCGCGGCGATCGTGTACTCCGCCAATTACGGCCAGACCCAGACCATCCGCGCCGACTACGCGAAAAAGCAGTGGATCACCGGGATCAGCGGCATCAATCAGGCCGAGGTGATCATGGAGATGGAGGCGCTCCTGAATGACGACGCTCATCAAGCGCAGCAGGGCCAGCTGCTCATCGCCCCGATCTCCACGATGTCCTACCCGGACAAGGTCGATCCCCTCGCTACGGTCAAAGACGACCTGAGACAGATCAAGCAGCTCCTCGACGACGGCTGGCGTGTGCTCGGCTGGCAGAACCAGCAGTCGATCCTCACCGACCGCCCCTATGCGGTTGGCGGCGGCGTCGCAGGCAGGCTACCGGACGACATCTCCAACGCGATCCAAACCACCCTCGCCGGCTTCGCGAGGGATTACCCTGCGCCCACCGCGAAAGAAGCGGCCGAGGCCTGAGCTACGTCGCCCCCGGGTCGGGCGCCAAAGACCGCCCAGAAGAGCTAGCATGAGCAGAGCGACCTGGATCGGCGGCGGCGCCGTCCTCACCGCGTTCCTCGCGGCCGGCGTGACGAGCCAGCTGCCCGCACCACCCGACCCCTCGCCGCAGCCCAGCGATTGCTGTACTTCGAATTCGTAACTGCTGTCAGTACCGGATGAATTCTCCCTGAAAGTGCCGATTGAAAATTCCCTGATTGGCCTTTGATGGCCCGCTCTGCCGGGACGCGTCCCGGCAGAGCGGGCGGCCGATCGATCGCCGGTGATCGCTC
>JBATPX010000157.1:0-4438 GCA_049291695.1 Defluviicoccus sp. | reverse complement strand
CCGTGGTCGGTGCCGAGGCCGCTTGCGACCGTGCCGGATGGCGCCGTGGAACCTGTGCGCGGGGCCGGGCGTTGCACGGGTGGCGTCACGTCATCCTCTGGGACAGCGAGGAACCACCATGGGCATTCTCACCTGGATCGTTTTCGGGCTCATCGCCGGGCTGATCGCGAAGCTGATCATGCCGGGGACGGATCCGGGAGGCTTCATCGTCACCATTCTGCTCGGCATCGTCGGCGCGCTCGTCGGCGGCTTCATCGCGAGCGGCCTCGGCTGGGGCGGCGTCGACGGGTTCAATCTCGGCAGTTTCCTCATCGCCGTTCTCGGCGCGGTGCTGCTCCTCATCGCCTACCGCTATTTCCGCGGCCGCCGGCACGCCTGAGAGGCCTCGACGCGGTGGCGGCGGTGATCCCGCGCCCCGAGCCGGTGCGACGAGGTTGGGAGCGGACGCTCTGTGTGGATCCGGCGGCACCGGTCCGCCGGCCGCCGTGGTCGGCGACGGTCTCGACCGGCGGCCTGCCCCCTGCGCCCGTGCGCTGATCAGCGCGGGGCTGATGGTTGTTGCCGCACTGTTGGGGCGGGGCGCCGTTTGCTTTTTTCTGACGGCGGTTTACGTGGCGGTGCAGCCGCAGTTGGATGGCGGCGAGCCACGCTGTCGCCTCGACCAGGCGCAACCGGCCGTGGCCGGTGTCGGGGATGTCACGATCGAGCATGTCGGATGTCCTCCCTTGGCCAAGCCCGCAGCACCAGCTGGGGCAGGGCGGTGATCCATTTCCGGGCGGCGCCGTCGACGTCGAGGCGCTTGACCTCGGTGACTTGCCCTGCGGCAACGCCTCGTTGCGCTTGACTGTCACGTCAGCAATGGCACTCCGGCGACCGAACAGTGCCAACAGAAACCGTTCACGAAGCGTCATCCCTTTCCTCGTATCCTTGCTCTCCCAATGCTGATGGTCTGAGCCGATTTGCGGCCCACAACCGATCCGGGGGAGTCAATCGATCCATGCAAGATCGGCCAACAACGAGAATGCGACGGGAACCATGAACGCTGACAGACAGGTCGTGGGCGCTGGTCGCCCACTCGTCTCAACCGCCCGAGCCTTTGCGACAAGCATCCGGACCACTCAACATCCAGCACAACAGCTGTGGGATGAGCATGCCTATCCAGGCGATCAACCGCTTGGTGTACTGCCAGTGCCGGAGGCGATCCGGGGCACTGCATTCTTTCCGGGCGGATTCGGACTGTTTGTTTCCGCACCCGGAAGCGAGCTGCCGAGCTTTCCGTTCGGAGGCGTGATGGTTCTTGGCCATGACTTCCACTCGGAAGCCGGGTACCGCCGATCACTGGAGCGAAATGGTGAAAGCCTCTCGCAGCCCACGTGGCGCAACCTTCTGAGGCTGCTTGCACAAGCTGCGATCCCAACAGCCGACTGCTTTTTTACGAACTTCTTCATGGGGCTGAGGCAGGGCACGATCACAACCGGTGTCTTTCCGGGATCGAAGAGCGATCCCTATGTGGAACATTGCCGGCGGTTCTTGCTGCGCCAGTTGGAGGTTCAACGCCCCCGTTTGCTGCTGACGCTCGGGATCCATACGCCCGTCCTCGTTGCCCCAATGTCGCCGGAGTTGGCGCCGTGGCGGATACGGCAAGGCCTGAAGTATCTTGATGCCTCCGGCCCAATCCAGCGCAGGGCCTCATTTGTTGGCTTGCCCGGGTTCCGCACTACGGTTGTGGCGCTAACGCATCCGTCTCTGCGTCACGCTTCGGTGCGTCACCGAAGGTTCGACGGCGCAACGGGTGCAGATGCCGAACTGAGAATGCTGATGGTGGCGAGGACTATGGCCGATTAACGGGCCGAACGTGGCATGCCGGCGAACGGAATTTCACGGCCATGCTCGGAGCACCATCGCGCAGGATGATAAGACCGTCCGCGGGCACGCTCACCGGCAACGCCTCGTTGCGACGCACGGTCGCATCCGGCACACCCTGCAGCCGGCCGAACAGCGCCGCGAGGACCTGTTCCCGATGACTTGCCATGATCGTGCTTACACTTTGCCAGGATGCGCCTGCGCGGCGGCACGGCGCGCCCGCCAGAGCGCCATCGCGCTGTTGACGAGGGCTTCTTCGGCGGCAGCGCTCGCCGCGCCATCGCAGCCGTCCGCAGCCTCGGTGATCGCCTCCAGCATCCCGTGCAGCGATGGATCGCTCTGGTACTGCCGGAGCGCGCGGGCGACGAAGGCCGCCACCCGTCGCCGGCCATGCGTGCGACTTTCGAACCTTCGCAAGCGCTCCGCGCGAGCGATGCAGATTTCGCCAGATTGGCTCCTTCTGCTCGTGCTGCCGGCCCCCATCGACAGAGCTGGCTTATACTAGAGCGAGAATAGCTCGCAACACGATTATCCATTTGCGCTAAATGCGGGGGGGGGGGTAGACTTTCTGGCTAGGAACCGCGCCGGTTTTTCCCGGTGCGCGGGACAGCCAAAGGGGGCTACCATGACGACATTCAGCAACATCACCAACAACACCAATCGCAGCCCGTTCAAGCCGTTGTTCGCTGGCGACGATGCCATCGACGGCACCGCTGGCAGCGACAACATTCGCGGCTGGGCCGGCGGCGACACCATCTTCGGCGAGGGTGGCAACGACGTCATCCGCGGTGACGGCGTCGGCCTCCCGTACGATCCCGATCTCGACGACCTCGATCCGGTCAATTTCGCCGACAGCATCCTCGCTGGGGCCGGTAATGACTCGGTCTGGGGCGGCGGCGGGGCCGATACGGTCCTGGGCGAGGATGGCAACGACAATCTGTATGGCCAGGGCGGTGCCGACTCGATCCTGGGCGGTCGCGGCGCCGACCAGATCGTCGGCGCCGAGGATGCCGACACCTGCGGCGGCGGTGGCGGCAACGACTGGATGGTTGGCGGGCCCGGCAGCGACCTGCTCACGGGCGACGACGGTGACGACAAGATCTACGGTTTTGCAGGGGCCGAATTCGCCGATCGCTGGGGCTGGGTCGATGACGGCGCGCCAGATACGATCGACGGCGGCCTGGGCCGCGACACGCTCATCGGCGGCGCCAGCCCCGACCGGATCTTCGGCGACTCCGCCGGCGACCTCGCGGCCGGCACGGGCGGCAATGATGACATCGTTGGGGGAGGGGTGGCGATCGTCTATGCCGACCCGTTCGATGTCCTGATCGGCGACGCCGCAAACCTGAGAGGCACTGCCCGCGGCGGGAACGACCGCATCGATGGCAAGAGCGGCAATGCAGCCCTTTTCGGTGACGCCGGCTTCACCGGCTTCGATGAATACGAAAACCCTATTGGGGGGGTCATGGAGGGCCATGCCGTCGGCGGCAATGACACGCTCAGTAACGCCAACAGTGCTCGGGGCGACTGCCACTTAATGCGGGAGGATGCCTCCGGCGGCAATGATATCCTCTCAAATGTCGGTTTTGGAGTTGGCGATGCCGATGAGATGTTGGGCAATGCCACCGGCGGCAACGATAGGCTGTTCGCTCCCGCGAGTGGCTCGTTTGGCCTCTACGGTGATGCTTACTTCATGGGCGAGAATTCGCGAGGGGGCAACGATCTTCTCGTCGGTGGCGGTGGCGGTTCCCGGGCCCAGCTCAACGGCGATGTTGGTCAGAGTATGTTCGGCAACGGCGTCGGCGGCAACGACACGATCCTGGGCGGTGCCGCTGACGACGATATTGCCGGTGAGGGCCGGTACCTGCTTGACAACGTCAAGGGCGGCAACGATCGGCTCTCCGGTGGTGACGGCAGCGACGAGCTTGCCGGCGACGGCTTCTGGATGAAGCCCGGCGTTGTCGGCGGCAACGACACGATGACCGGCGGGAAGGGCAGCGAACTGTTCTACTGTGTCGGCAACTTCGGCAAGGACGTCATCACCGATTTCAGCGGTGCCGGCGGCGAGGGTGACAAGCTGTTGTTCAACGCGCAGGTCAGCGATCTCACCATCACCCGGCTTGGCAACGGCCAAGTGGTTATTGCCCTCGGCGGCAGCGCGGTGACGCTCACCGGCCAGCCGCTTTTTGATGCGACAACCGACATCGGCTACTGGGACAACGTATTCCCGTTCTAACGTTACGCCGCGCACGCTTTCCCTTGTCCGCTCGGGGCGGGGAAAGCGTGCCCTCGGCGGCATCGGCTTGGGCAATGCCGAACAGGGTGCCGATCAGCACCCCGTGGCCGGAGGTGACGCCGCCGGAAGGCGCGGTGATGGTCAGCGTGTGGCCGGGTTGGACATAGGTCTTCATGAACAGGCTCCATTGAAAAGCAAAGGGCGGCACTCAAGGCCGCCCTGATCGAGGTGACAAAAGCGAAGTAACTTCGGTTTTGAACCGAGCGAGGGGGAGATCAGCTGGATTACAGCGCGACGCCCGCATTCTTGTGCATGCCGCGCCAGTCGATCGCCTTGGCG
>JBATPX010000156.1:0-28901 GCA_049291695.1 Defluviicoccus sp. | reverse complement strand
GCGTTGCCGTTGCCGACACCTTTGCCGATCCGAACGGTTTTCTCGGCCGCGACGGCCTGTTTCGCTTCTCGCCCGCCGGCGTCGCCGAGCGCCGCCTCGCCGTGCTGGCGGTGGAGAAGGGCGGCCTGCGGGTGGTGAGCCCGGCCGCGCTTTCGTTCGCCGGCAGCTAAAGGGCACCGGCAGCTAAAGGGCACCGGCAGCTAAAGGGCGGACGACGCGGCAACCGCTCAGCAGAGCAGCTCGGTGCTGATGTGGTCAAGGCACGGCCGGCCCTTGGCGGTAACCCGCACGCCCGCGGCATCGCATGCGAGGTAACCGTCTGCCGTGAGCCGGTCGAGGGCGGCGCGGTTGAGCGCGTCCTCCGGCTGGCGGCCGGTGAGCTGGTGGAAGCGGTCCCGCTCCAGGCCGACCGCAAGCCGCAGGCCCATCAGCACCAACTCGTCGCAACGCTCGGCGGCGGAAAGGGGATCCGGCGTGGTGAGGCCGCTGCCGGTCTCCTCCACCCGCTTGAGCCATGCCGACGGCTCGGCGACCTGGTTTAGCGCCAGCGTGCCGGCAGCAGCATTTGCAGTGTGCGTCGTCAGCCGGCCGTGCGCGCCCGGCCCAACGGCGAGGTAGTCGCCGCCCTGCCAGATGGCGACGTTGTGGCGGCACACGGCTGACCCGCGCGCATGGTTGGCGATCTCGTAGGCGGCAAACCCGGCCCGCGCCAGCACGTCGTCCGAGGTCGCGAACAGGGCGTAACCAAGATCCTCGTCGGCCGCTTGGACGCCGCGGCGGCCGAATGGCGTGCCGGGTGCGATGGTGAGCTGGTACATGGAGAGGTGTTCGCCTGCGCACGCGAGAGCATCGGTGAGCGCCAGCGCCCAAGCGGCCGCGGTCTGTCCGGGCAGGCCGTAGATCAAATCGAAGGAGACGCGCGGGAAAACCGCGTGCGCTGCCTCCACCGCGGCCCGCGCCTCGGCCGCCGTGTGGGTGCGGCCGAGAAACCGCAGCGCTTCGTCAGCGAACGACTGGACGCCGATGGAAAGCCGGTTGACGCCGGCCGCACGCAAGGCCCGGAAGCGGCCGCGGTCGACCGTGCTCGGGTTGGCCTCCAGCGTGATCTCGGCATCGTCCGCAAGTGCCCACGTCGCGCGCACGGCCGCAAGGATCGTTGCAACGGTCTCGGGCGGCATCAGCGACGGTGTGCCGCCGCCGAAGAAGACGCTTGTAACGGCGCGCCCGGCGGTGAGCGGGACATACCCTGCGAGATCGCGCTCGAGGGCGGCCTGCCAGCGCGGAAAATCGATCGCCGCCGAGGCCGTGCTGTTGAAATCGCAGTAGGGACACTTGGCGATGCAGAACGGCCAATGGATGTAGATGCCGAATGCGGCCTGCCTCGTGGCTGCTCCTCCATGCGCGGTGAGGGCTGTGTGATGCGACGCTGCCATGAGCGAAAGTCTGCCATGAGCGAACCGGCGACGAAAGTCTCACCGGCGGACTGGCCGGCGCCGGCGCGGCGCAAGCATTTGCCTGTTTTGGGTCAAATTATGGCCGCGGGGGCCATTGGCGCGCGGCGCGACAGGGCGGCCGGTTCGTCAACAGAACCTGTGGATAAAACTGTGCACGAGAGCCCGTTGTGGAGCCTAACTCCCTCAAAACAGGGCAGCTTCCTTATGTTGCCCAGGGCTTAGGCATTTTTTTCGCTTGACCGGGGTTTCGCCCGCGCACCTTTTGCGTGGCAATATTGATTACTTGCGTTATTCCTTGCTTCTCTCCGTGACAGATAGGATTTCCGCGGCTTGCGCCTCTGTGGACAACTGGACAGCGCCTGTGCGGGTGCAGCAACCGGACCGGACGATCTCTACCGAATGTTCGGCGCGCACACCGATTTCGGCGCTATTGTTCACCCTAACGGGGAAATATTCGGGTTTCTGCTTCTGTCCACCGCAAGGTGCATCGGCCTATTGGCGCGCTGGCACCGCGCGGGCACGTGAACGTGCTCAAGTGTTCATTCTATGTTCTAATGCGCTCAGTCGTGTGTTGGTCGCGGAAATGCGCAGGCGGCATACCGCAGCGTGTCGCCAGCCCTGTTTTACCTCAAGACTTCGCAGCATTTGCTCGCGATGCTGTCATCTCTCACAACTTAATCGCTAGATCTGCAATGTTTGATTTATTTTCGTGCCCTCGACCCAAATGAGCGCACGGTGTTTTTCTGCCGCACCGGCCGGTGGTTGCGGTGCCGTCCACGACGCTTGATCCGGCCTGCGATTGTGCCGATGATTGAGGCGCGAGGACGCTTCCGGGATGAACAGGGGACGACCACCATGCCAATGACGGAAAAGAGCTTTTTGGGCTTGAGCACGCACGGCTTTCACCGCATCGCCTACTTCGAGTGGGGCGATCCCGGCAACGACCGGGTGGTTGTCTGCGTCCACGGTTTGACCCGCCGCGGCCGTGACTTCGATTTCCTCGCCCAGGCGCTTCAGGACAGCTGCCGCGTCGTCTGCGTCGATCTGCCCGGCCGCGGCAACAGTGACTGGCTGCCAATTGCGACCGATTATCAACCGAGCACCTATGTGCAGAACGTGACGGCATTGATCGCGAGGCTGGGCGTCGACCAGCTCGACTGGATCGGCGTCTCGCTCGGCGGCATCACCGGCATGACCTTGGCAATGATGCCGAAGAGCCCGATCCGCCGTCTCGTCCTCGATGACGTCGGCGGCTACATCGGCAAGGAGGCGCTGGAGCGCATTGCCGGCTATGTCGGCAAGGATCCGACCTTCCCCGACCTTGGCGCACTGGAGCGCTACATGCGCGACGTCAACGCGCCTTATGGCCAGTTGACCGATGCGCAGTGGGCGCACGTCGCGAGGTTCGGCGCCCGCCAGGATCCGGCGACCGGGCTCTGGCACCAGCACTACGATCCACGCATCGCCGAACCGTTCAAGGACGGCTTCTCCGAGCCGGTCGCGTTGTGGCCGCTGTGGGACGGCATCCGCCAGCCGGTCCTCGTGCTGCGCGGCGCTGAGTCCGATGTGCTGACGACGGAAACGCTTTCCGAAATGCGCACCCGCAAACCCGAGGCGAAGATGATCGAGTTCGAAGGCGTCGGTCACGCGCCGATGATGATGAGCACGGATCAGATCGGCCCCGTTCGGGAATTTCTGCTGGCTTAGCGGCGGCGCCAGTCAACCGGCCGCGGCCGCCGGCGTCCTCAGATCGCGGCCTCAGATCACGGCCTCAGATCACGGCCTCAGATCACGGCCGCCGGAAACGCCGCCTCCTCGATCGCCGCCACCGGTTCGATGAGGTCGCGGTAGGCGTGCCAGGTGGCGAAGGCCAGCACCGGCATGGCGACGAGAAGGCCGAGGAAGCTGGTGGCCAAGCCGATCGCCGTCAGCACTGCGATCAGCCCGGCCCAGCCGAACATGACGCGGAAGTTCACCTGCACGCACAACAGGCTGATGCTGATCGCGGTGACGACGTCGAGTGGGCGGTCATAGATCAGCGGCACCGACATCGCCGTCACGCTGAAGACGATACCGGCGAACAGGGCGCCTACCAGCGTGCCGACCAACAGCAACGGCGCGCCCCGCAGCGAGAACAGGACATCGCCGACGAAGCTGTCGAGCGGCGGCGGCGATTCGCTGAAGAACAGCATGAACAGGAACAGTGCCACCTCGATCCAGACCAGGAAAGCGATCAACAGCACGACCCCCATCGCCGACAGCTGGCTCAGATTGGCGCGGAAGGCCGAAAAGACATCGGCGAAAGTCACCGGCTGGCCGGCCTCGAGCCGGCGGCTGACGTCGTAGAGACCGACGACCGAGAGCGGTGCCAGGATGATGAAGCCGCCGGCCAGCGGCAGGATCAGCGAATCGAGCCCGGCGAGCCAGAGCCCGAGCGTCAACAGATTGCCGAGGATGACGAAGGCAGCGCCATAGGTGAGGCTGATCCCGGGCGCAGCCAGGAAATCTCGCCAGCCCGCCGCGAGCCAGCGTCCCGAACGATCGATATCGGTGATCCGCCGGATCGCGACCGGCAGTCGGCTGATCCGCGTCTCCAGCGCCGCCATGCGTCTTAACTCCCTGGTCTTATCTTACGTTGCGCCCGGTTCGGTTCACGTCGCGCCTGGGCGTTCACGCTCCTCGACCGAGCGAAACCGATATTGGGCCGCAATCGTCATGCCCTTCAATGGCCTTAAGAGGGCGATCGCGCCTGCGATGGTCACCGGGATCCACACCAGCGCATGCACCCACAGCGGCGGCTCCGCCACCGCCTCGAGCCAGACGGCCAATCCGACGATGACGAAGCCGAGGATAAAGATCGCGAACACGGCAGGCCCGTCACCGGCGTCGTGGCCGGCGAAGCTGAGCTCGCATACGCGGCAGCGCGCAGCGACGGTGAGAAAGCCTGCGAACAGGGCCCCCTGCCCGCAGCGCGGGCAGCGCCCGCGCGCTCCGGCCAGCACCATCGCAGCCGTCGACTGAACGTGCGGTGGCGCCGCAGTGTTCATGGCTCGCTCAGCCGAGAGCGCGGCGGGCGCGCGCTTCAGTGCCCCATCGGCCCCTGGTAGCCGGAACTGCCCCACCAGTAGACGGAGACGAACAGGAACAGCCAGACGACATCGACGAAGTGCCAGTACCACGCGGCCGCCTCGAAGCCGATGTGCTTTTGCGGCGTGAAATGACCGGCGCGGGCGCGGAAGAAACAGACGATGAGGAAGCAGGTGCCGACGAACACATGGAAGCCGTGGAAGCCGGTCGCCATGAAGAACGTCGAGGGATAGATGCCGTCCGTGAAGCCGAACGCGGCGTGGCTGTACTCGAACACCTGGCAGCCGAGGAAGATGATGCCGAGCAGCGCCGTCACGCCCGTCCACAGCACCAGCTTCTTCTTGTCGCCGGCGACGACAGCGTGATGCGCGATTGTGACGGTGGCACCAGAGGTCAACAGGATCAGCGTGTTGAGGAACGGCAGGCCCCAGGTGTCGAAGGGAATGATGCCTTCCGGCGGCCAAACGGTGTGGGCGATTCGGTTGATCGCCGGCACACTCGCATGGAAGTAGGCCCAGAAGAAGGCGAAGAAGAACATCACCTCCGAGGCGATGAACAGAAGGAAGCCGACGCGCAGGCCGTGCGCCACCTCCTCGGTGTGATTGGTGCCGGCGCGCGACTCCCTAACGACGTCGCGCCACCAGGCGTAGAAAACGTAAATCAGCAGCGCGAAGCCGGCGGCGAGCAGCCACGGCGGCCCGTCGTGCATGAACCAGATGCCGCCAGTGGCGATCAGGAAGGCCGCGAGCGTCCCGGTAGCCGGCCACGGGCTCGGGTCGACGATATGATAGGGATGTGATTTTACCGTTCCTGCTGTCATGTCCCTGCCCCTTGTTGGCGTACAGGCGTCCCGTTGGTGCACCGAACCGTTACGGCTCGCCGCCGCTTGAGCGGCAACCGCTTCAAAGCGCCTTCTCGTCCGGTGCCGGCTGTTGTGCCTGCGTCTCCACCGGGAAGAAGGTGTAGGAGAGCGTGATCTTGCGCACTTCTGCCGTGTTCGGATCGTCGAACAGCTGCGGATCGACGTAGAACACGACCGGCATCGAGACGTCCTCGCCCGGTTTCAACGTCTGTTCGGTGAAGCAGAAGCACTCGATCTTGTTGAAGTACTGTGCCGCCTTGAACGGCGTAACGTTGAACGTCGCCGTACCGGTGATCGGCCGATCGGCCAGGTTCTGCGCCCGATAGTGGATCAGCACTTCCTCGCCGGGACGCACCACCACTTGGCGCTCGACCGGCGCAAACTGCCACGGCAAGTGAGAGTTGACGTTGGCATCGAAGCGAATGGTCACCGCCTCTGCCGCACCGGCGGCGGCAGACGCCGCTCCGACGTACGCCCCGGTCTTGGGTGTACCGGCAAAGCCTGTGACCTGACAGAACAGGCGATAGAGCGGCACGGAGGCGAAGGCGAGGCCGGCCATGCCGGCGACGACACCGAACAGCAGCACCGCCGTCAGCGTAATCCGGTTCATCCCTCGCATTCGCGCACCTTGCATCATCGCCTCCGCCGCTCCGCCTTGCGCCTACTCGGCCGGCCTTGCGCCTACTCGGCCGGCCGCGGGTGGGCGCCATGGCCGCCATGGTCGCCGGCGCTGATCACCGGCTGCACCTCATGGGTATGGAACGGCGCCGGCGAAGCCACCGTCCACTCCAGCGTCGTCGCCCCTTCGCCCCACGGGTTGGCCGCCGCCGGTTTGCCGAAGCGGGCAGTGTGGAAGACGATGTAATAGAACATGAAGGTCCCGAGCATCGTCAGCAGGGCGCCGATCGAACTCACCATGTTCCAGCCGGCGTAGACATCCGGATAATCTGGAATGCGGCGCGGCATGCCGGCCAGACCCAGGAAATGTTGCGGGAAGAACAACACGTTGACGCCGATAAAGAACAGCCAGAACTGTGCCTGCGCCAAGCCTTCGTTGTACTGCTTGCCGCTGATCTTGCCGATCCAATAGTAATAACCACCGAACATGGCGAAGATCGCCGCGATCGCCATCACGTAGTGGAAGTGGGCAACGACGTAATAGGTGTCGTGCAGCGCGAAATCGATGCCGGCGTTGGCAAGCGCGACGCCAGTGACGCCGCCGACAACGAACAGGAAGATGAAACCGATCGCGTACAGCATCGGCGCCTTGAAGTCGATCGACCCGCCCCACATCGTCGCCAGCCAGCTGAAGATCTTGATGCCGGTCGGCACGGCGATAATCAGCGTCGCGGTCGTGAAGTAGGCGCGCGCGTTCACGCCAAGACCGGTCGTATACATGTGGTGCGCCCACACGATGAAGCCGACGAAGCCGATTGCCGACATCGCATACGCCATGCCGAGGTAGCCGAACACCGGCTTGCGCGAGAAGGTCGAGACCAGCTGGCTGATGATGCCGAACGCCGGCAAGATGATGATGTACACTTCCGGGTGACCGAAGAACCAGAACAGGTGCTGCCACAGGAGCGGATCGCCACCGCCGGCGGGATCGTAGAAGTGGGTGCCGAAGTTGCGGTCGGTGAGCAGCATCGTCAGCGCGCCCGCCAGCACCGGCAGCGCCAGCAGCAGCAGGAAGGCGGTAATCAGGATCGACCACACGAACAGCGGCATGCGGTGAAGGGTCATGCCCGGCGCGCGCATGTTGAGGATGGTGACGATGAAGTTGATCGCGCCCAGGATCGAGCCGGCGCCGGCGACATGCAGCGACAGGATGCCGAAATCGACCGCGGCATCAGGATGGTAGGCGGCGCTCGAGAGCGGCGGATACACGGTCCACCCTGTCCCAGGACCGCCGCCGACGAAGGCGGACATGACCAGCAGCACCAGGCCCGCCGCGGTGAGCCAGAAGCTGATGTTGTTCATGCGCGGAAAGGCCATGTCCGGCGCACCGATCATCAGCGGCACGAACCAGTTGCCGAAGCCGCCGATCATCGCCGGCATGACGACGAAGAACACCATCAGGAAGCCGTGCGCGGTGACGAGCACGTTGTAGAACTGCGTGTCCTCGATGAACTGAATGCCAGGTTCGGCAAGTTCGAGACGGATGTACCAGGACATCAGCCCGCTCACGAGGGCCGCAATCATCGCCAGCACGATATACATCGTGCCGATGTCCTTGTGGTTCGTCGAGTAGACCCAGCGCTTCCACCCCGTCGGATGATGGTCGTGTTCGCCGTGCGCGTGGGCGCCGTGCCCGGCGGCTGCTCCGTATGCCATGACGCGTTGTTCTCCCTAAACGATGGCGCGCTGTATCGAACGCGCTACTGCACTGAGCCAACGGCCGCGGCGGCAACCGCGGGCGCCGGCCGCGCGGCGAACTTCTCTTTGGCCTCCTGTGTCCAGGCCGCAAACCGCTCCTTCGAGACGGCCTGGATGTGGACCGGCATGTAATAGTGGTTGACGCCGCACAGCTCCGAGCACATCCCGTAATAAGTCCCTTCCTTCGCGATACGCACCCAGGTTTCGTTTACTCGGCCCGGCATCGCATCGGTCTTGAGGCCGAGCGCCGGCACGGCGAAGTTGTGGATGACGTCGTCGGTCGTCACCAGGACCTGGATGGTCGTGTCAACCGGCAGCACGATCGGATTGTCGACGGTCAGAAGCCGTGGCTGGCCCGGCTCCAGCGCTTCCGCCGCAACCGGCAGGCTGTCGAAGGCGAAATCGCCATGATCCGGATAGGTATAGCTCCAGTACCACTGATGCGCCGTCACTTTCAGCGTCATCTCCGGATCTTGCGCCCGGTCCGAATAGTAGAGAAGCTTGAGCGACGGGATGGCAATGATGACGAGAATAACAATTGGCACTGCCGTCCACACGATCTCAAGCAGGGTGTTGTGTGCCGTTCGCGACGGCTCCGGGTTCCGCTTGGCGTTGAAGCGAACGATGATGAAGGCCAGCACGCCCAGCACCAGGACGACAATGCCGAATTGGACCACCAGCAAAAGGTTGTGGAAGTCGTGAACGCGCTCCATAACCGGCGAAGCTGCGTCCTGTAGGTTGAGCTGCCACGGCGTCGCCGAACCACTTGCGTGAGCGGCTCCAGCGGCGACAATCGCGCCCGCCCCGATCAGCGATCCACCGATCAGCGATCCAAGAATTCGCGTGGTCATTTTCTCCACCCGCTTTATCTCCACCCGCCTTTTTCGTCCCTCAAACTCTTACCCTCGAATTTAACGCGCCATGCATTCGAGCGCCAGCGCCTCGTCGGCGCCCGCAGTTGAAGCCGGTTAAACGCGGCCTCAGCCGATTAAACAGTGCCTTGCGGCATCCTACCGGCGATTGAACATCGTCCGGTTCACTAACATGAGAGGATGATGATGCAAAGCGTTTTCTTTCGCAATCGGGGGCGCATTCGGGGCGGATGCGGGACGGATACGGGGGATGCGGAGCGTACCGGAGGCCGGAGCCGCGGGTGGCCACACGCATTGATTTTTCCCGCCGCGGGCTTAACCTTAAGTGGAGTGTTGCGGCGCAACAAATGGGACCGGCGCCGGCGCCTTGCACAAGCGCGGCGCAGACGATGATCAAGAGGTCGACTGCCATGAAGAACGTCGCTCTGGCCGTAGTGCTGGCGCTCGCCGCACTCGGGATGTACGTCGGCATCTTTCTTAAGGTGAGCGGCGGATAGAGCCTCCGCGCCGGATCAGCGCGGAGGTTACGATCACTGTTTCGACGTTGGACTCGCATGAGCATCGAAATCGCCGACCTGCCGCATGTGAACGCGGCCTTCAATGCCGTCACCATCGTGTTTCTGGCTGCGGGGTTCGCCTTCATCCGCGCCGGCAATCGCGCCCGGCACCGCGCCGCAATGATCGCAGCGCTGACCGCATCCGCAGGCTTTCTGGTCAGCTATCTGATTTATCACTTCAATTCTGGCCTCGCCCGGTTCGGCGGCGAGGGCATCATCCGGCCGATCTATTTTTCAATCCTGATCGCCCATGTGCTGATCGCGGTTGTGATTACGGCTCTGGTGCCGATGACCGTCTGGCGCGCGCTCACCGGCCGCTTTGAGCAGCACCGCCGCCTTGCCCGCTGGACCTGGCCGCTGTGGATGTATGTCGCGGTCTCCGGCGTCGTCGTCTACGTCATGGCGGTGCATCTGTTCCCGTTCCCGCCCGACGCCGCGGGGCTCGGCCATGGCTGAGCCAGGATCGCCGGTGATAGCGGCCGCGCCGCAGCCTGCCGCCGCGTCCGCTGCGGCGCTGAAGAGTGAGTTGAAGGTGTGGGTGCTCGTCGCCGCGGCGGCGCTGGGGCTCGCCGGTGTGTTTGCGCTCTTGCTGGCGATCTCGCGGATCCCCGGTGTCGAGGCGGTATTCCCGTGGCCGGTCGGCTTCTTTCACAAGGGCCTCGTCATCCACGTCGTGTTCTCGTTCGTGGTCTGGTTCCTCGCCGTGTTCGGCGCCCTTGCAGCGCTGGTGACGCCGGCGCTTGCACCAGCCGGCCGGCAGCCGCGCCAAATCTTCGGCAGCTTGGGCTTGGGCAGCCTGGCCGCCGCCGGCACCGCACTCGCGATGCCGCTTCTGTTCGTGCCGGCGCTGCTCGACCGCGGCGAGGCGACGCTCAACAACTACATCCCGGTCATCATCGATCCGCTCTATTATGCCGGCGTTGCGCTCCTGTTCGCAGCGCAAGGCGCCGTCGCGCTGCGGCTGCTGGCAACCGCGCGCGGGCCGCGGCTAAGCGAACAGCCAGCGACGGCGGCAATCGCTGCGGCGGCCGTGATGCTGCTGCTCGCCATCGCCGCGTTTGGCCTCGCGCTGAGCTTCCAAGGCGGGGCGGCACCGAGCCACGCCTTCAATGAAGAGCTGTTCTGGGGCGGCGGGCATGTCCTGCAGTTCATGAACACGGCGCTTCTGATCGGCGCCTGGATCCTGCTCGCGGCCGCTCTGCCCGGCGGCCAGGCGCCTTCGGGGCTGATGCTTCTGCTTGCGCTCGCGCTATTGCTGTTCAGCGTGCTGCCGGCGCCGCTGTTCTATTTCGTCTTCGAGCCCTTCTCGGCGGCGCACGCGGAGGCCTTCACGCTCCTCCAATACGCGCTCGGTCCGCCGGCGCTGTTGGCCGCGGCCGCGGTGATGCAGACTCTGCCGCGCCCCTGGCCCTGGCGGCAGCCGGCGTTTCTATGCCTTGCGCTCTCAATCTTGTTGTTTGTCGTCGGCGGCTTCCTCGGACTGTTTGTCGACGGCACCGATACCCGCACGCCCGCGCACTACCACGGCGTCATCGCCGCCGTGACGCTCGCCTTCATGGGGCTGTTCTACGTAAGCTTCCTGCCCCGGCTCGGCTGCCGGCCGCCGCCGGAGCGCTGGCAGCGGCGGCAGATCAACCTGTTCGCCTGGGGCCAGCTCGTTGCCTGCCTCGGCCTGTTTGCCGCCGGCGGCCACGGCGCGCCGCGCAAGGTCGCGGGCGCCGCCCAAGGGCTCGACGGCCTGATCCCCGTCATCGGCCTCGGCATGAACGGCCTGGGCGGGCTGATCGCGGTCATCGGCGGCGTCATCTTCGTCGTCCTGGTGCTGGCGGCGCTTGTCCGCGGCGGCGTCAAAGCCCTACCCTGATGCTCGGGAATGAGGCTATAGTCCGAGAAGCGGGAGCGGCGCAACCCCCAGCGGTAAATGCTGGAAATCGCCCGCAGCGACGGCATGGGGAGAGAGGTTTGATGGTGCGTTCGCACGAAGGCGCCGGCATTGCGGCGGCCTCGGCTCCGGCCGACGTGCGCTTTCAGCTGCGCGACTACGCTGTTCTGCTCAAGCCGCGGGTGATGGCGCTTGTGGTCTTCACCGGCTTCGTCGGCCTGGTCATGGCGCCGGTGCCGATGCCGACGCTCACCGCCGTGATCGCCGTTGCCTGCATCGCGCTCGGCGCCGGCGCGGCCGGTGCCATCAACATGTGGTACGACCGCGACATCGATCGCATCATGCAACGGACCATGAACCGGCCGCTGCCGGCCGGCCGGCTGCAGCCGCGGGTGGCGTTGTGGCTCGGCACCGGGCTGGCAACGTTTGCGGTGGTGACGATGGCGCTCGCGGTAAACCTGCTGGCAGCGGCGCTGCTGGCGCTCACCGTCATCTACTACGTGTTCATCTATACCGTGTGGCTGAAGCGGCGGACACCGCAGAACATCGTCATCGGTGGTGCATCGGGCGCGCTGCCGCCGGTGATCGGCTGGGCGGCCGCGACCGGCTCGGTCGGCCTCGAAGCGGTGAGCCTGTTCGCCATCATCTTCTTGTGGACGCCGCCGCACTCGTGGGCGCTCGCCCTGTTCCGGCGCCAGGATTACGATCAGGCCGGGGTGCCGATGCTCCCCGTCGTCGCCGGCGGCCGCAAGACGCGGCTCTACATCCTTGCCTACACACTGTTGCTGATCCCGGCGACGCTGCTGCCGTGGGCGATCGGCATGGCCGGCGCGGTGTACGGGATCGTGGCGCTCGTCCTCGATGCGGTGCTGCTGTTCCACGTCGTGCGCCTGGCGGGAGATTCGCGCACGCAGCCGGCGCGCACGCTCTTCTTGTTCTCGATCCTTTACTTGTTCCTGATCTTCGTAGCGCTCCTTGCCGATCGTGCCATCATGAGCCTTGGCTGAGCCGCCATGCCGCACGCGTCGTACAAGCGCCTCGAGGAATGGTTCCGCCGCATCAGCGCGCTGACCGACGCCGGCGCCATCCTGCAGTGGGATCTGGCGACGATGATGCCGAAGGGCGGGGCGGCCGGCCGCGCCGACCAGCTGGCGGTGCTGAAGGCGCTGCGTCACAGCCTGTTGTCCTCGCTGGAGGTGGCGCAACTGTTGGACGCTGCCAGCGCCGACACCAGCCTCGATGACTGGCAGCGCGCCAACCTGAAGGAGATGCGGCGCGCGCATGTGCTGGCATCTGCCGTCGGTGAGCCGGCGGTCGAAGCGCTGTCGCGCGCGAGTTCGGCGTGCGAGGCGGCTTGGCGCGAGGCCCGCGCCGAAAGCGATTTTTCGATCGTCCGGCCCCGCCTGGAAGCGCTCGTGCCGCTGGTGCGAGCGACAGCGGAGGCGCGCGCGAAGGCGCTTGGCCTCGACCCCTATGACGCGTTGTTGGAGGAGTACGAGCCCGACGGCCGGGCAGAGGAGATCGACACCATCTTCGACCGCTTAGGCCAAGCGCTGCCGCCGTTGCTGGCAGCCGTGCTCGAGCGCCAGGCGGAGGCGGGTCCGCTGCCGGAATTCAGAGGGCCGTTCCCGATCGAGGCGCAGCGGCGCGTGGCCGTTCAGTTCATGGAACGGCTCGGCTTCGATTTCCATCATGGCCGCCTCGACGTCAGCCTGCATCCGTTCTGCGGCGGCACGCCTGATGATGTCCGCATCACCACCCGCTACGACGAGCACGACTTCCGCCCGGCGCTGATGGGGGTCCTGCACGAGACCGGGCATGCGCTCTATGAACGCGGCCTGCCGAAGGAATGGCGCGGGCTGCCGGTGGCCGAGGCGCGCGGCATGGTGCTGCACGAAAGCCAGTCGCTCCTGATCGAGATGCAGATCTGCCGCTCGAAGCCGTTCCTCGCCTTCGCCGCGCCGCTGATCCGCGCCACCTTCGGCGGCGCCGGGCCGGCCTGGGAGGCGGACGCGCTCTATCGCCACTACACCCGTGTCGAGCCGGGCCTGATCCGCGTCAACGCCGACGAGGTCACGTATCCGGCGCATGTCATCCTGCGCTACCGGCTGGAAAAGGCGCTGTTGGCAGGGACACTGAAGGTCGCGGAGCTGCCCGACGCGTGGGCCGAAGGGATGCAGGAGCTGTTGGGCATCACCCCGCCCGACGACCGTTCAGGGTGCCTGCAGGACATCCACTGGTACGACGGCGCGTTCGGCTACTTTCCCACCTACACGCTGGGCGCGATCGCCGCCGCGCAGCTGTTCGACACTGCCTGCCGCGCTGTCCCGGACTTGACCGAAGCGATCGCGGCCGGCGAGTTCGCGCCCTTGATCGATTGGTTGCGCTCGCACGTGCATGACCTCGGCTCGTCCAAGAGCACGCGCGAGATCCTCATCAAGGCCACCGGCCGCCCCCTCGATGCAGACGCGTTCGTGCAGCACCTGGAGCGGCGGTATCTGGGGTAGCGGCTAACGCTGGGGAGCGATCGCTCTTCAGCGAACGGGACACCATCAGCGCCGGCCTCCGCACGGGTGCGCGTCGCCAGATGCGGTATCTCGTCGACGCGCAATTGCCGCCATCGCTTTCCCTCCAGCCTTCATCAGCCGCGGCCGTGCCCCCGTTTCCGCCGGCAGAAAACCCGCAAAACGGGTGTTAAATGCGAAAAATCTCTTTACAGCTGCATGCAAGCTTAATACACTCTTGCGTGTTCAGACGTCAGCACATCCCGTGAGGGATGTATTTTTCAGCGCTGTCGCCGGCCGTGCAGGAGTGGAGCGCCGACCATGATGATCGCCTCGATCGCAGAACCGCAGATCCTTCGGGCCGCGACCGCCCGCGCGCCGATGGCACTCGCGCCGATGGCACTCACGCCCACGGACTCCAGCGCGCCCGACGACGTTCAGCTGGCCCAGATGCTGTGCGCGCGGCTCTGCCACGACCTGATGGGCCCGGCCGGCGCGATCACCATCGGTCTTGAGTTTTTGAGCGACGGCAAGGCAGAGACCGATGAGACGTTGGAGCTGATCGCCGCCAGCGCGCGCCAGGTGCGGGCGCGGCTCACGTTTTTCCGCACCGCGTTTGCGATGGCTTCGGCCGAGCGCGCCGCCGGCCTTGCCGAAGCGCGGTCGCTGATCGAGGCGTTCCTTCACGGAAGTCGCGTCGCGTTGGAGTGGCACACGTGCGAGCGGTCCTTGAACGGGGCGCCGCATCTCGACAGCGCCGATCTGGCGCGGCTGTTGCTGTGCCTGGTGCTGGTCGCGCGTGAATGGTTGCCGCGCGGCGGCACGCTCGCGATCGATGTGCACGAACGCCGGGGCCGCGGTCAGCTGCGTGTGGCCGTGCGCGGCGCCGGCGCCCGCGTCGCAGACACCGTCCAGACGCTTTTGAGCGGCGCCGCGACGGAGGCCGCGCCCGGCGTGCGCAGCATCCATGCCTATTATCTCAGGCGTCTGCTCGACGGCCTTGATCTGGCGCTTGCGCTCGACCGGTCGCAGGCCAATTTGATTACGCTTGACCTCAAGGCTGCATGAAAGTCGGCAGCTTGCACCTCAAGGTAGCACTTCGTTAAGTCCTTCCGCGCTAGCCTCATGCGTCGCGACGCCCTGGGCGTCGGCCGGGTATTGAGGACATGTCGCTGTCATGGACGAACTGCTCACCGAGTTCCTGACGGAAACCAACGAGAACCTGGCCGTTATCGATGCCGAACTCGTCCAGTTCGAGCAGAACCCGGGCGATCTCAAAATCCTCGGCAACATCTTTCGCCTCGTCCACACGATCAAGGGAACGTGCGGTTTCCTGGGCCTTGGCCGCCTGGAGGCCATCGCGCATGCGGGCGAAACGCTGTTGGGCCTGTTCCGCGACGGCAAGCTCACGGTCAGTGCGCCGGCCGTCACCGCCATCCTCAAGTGCATTGACAGCATTCGCGGCATCCTCGCCGAGCTGGAGCAAACCGGTGCCGAGCCGGCGGGCGATGACTCCGCCCTGATCAAAGAGCTGGGCGCAATTGCCGCCGGCACGCCCCCGCCGCCCTCTGCCGCTGCCGCCACATCCACGCCGCTCGCACCGGCTGCCACGTCGGCGACCGCGATCCCGGTCGGCGAGGGCGGCTTTCCCGTCGCGGCCGAGCTCTTGGAAGAGGTTGCGCGCGCGCAGGAGGCTGGCATCCATGCTGCCAGCGACGCCGAAATCGCCGCCGCGATTGCCGCCGAGCGGACGCGCGAGCTCGAAGCGGCGATGGGGACCACCGAGGCTTCGGCGCCGGCTGCCTCGCCCCCGGCCGGCACGGCCGAAGCGGCTGGTGCCGCGGCCGGCGAGCGCGACTCCGCCGTGGCGAACCAGTCGATCCGGGTCGCCGTCGATACGCTCGAAACGCTGATGACGCTGGTGAGCGAGCTGGTGCTGACCCGCAACCAGCTGCTGCAGATGGTGCGCAACCGCGAGGACACCGGTCTCGCCGCACCCTTGCAGCGGTTGAGCCATCTCACCACCGAGCTGCAGGAAGGCGTGATGAAGACGCGCATGCAGCCGATCGGCAACGCCTGGGCCAAGCTGCCGCGCATCGTCCGCGATCTCTCGGTCGAGACCGGCAAGAAGCTCGAGCTGAGCATGACCGGCGCCGAGACCGAGCTCGACCGCCAGGTCCTGCAGCTGATCAAGGATCCGCTCACGCACATGGTGCGCAACTCGGCCGATCACGGCATCGAGACACCGGAGGAACGGCGCGCCGAGGGCAAACCGGAGACGGGCACGATCATTCTCAAGGCCTACCACGAGGGCGGGCACATCATCATCGAGGTAGCCGACGATGGCCGCGGCCTCGATGTCGATCGCATCCGCCGCAAGATCCTGGCCCAAGGCCTTGCCAGCCCGAGCGAGCTCGTGCGCCTGACCGACGATCAGGTCTATCAGTTCATCTTCCGCGCCGGCTTCTCGACCGCCGAAAAGGTCACCAACGTTTCGGGCCGCGGCGTCGGCATGGACGTGGTGCGCACCAATGTTGAGAAGATCGGCGGCACCATCGCGCTCAAGGCACTGCCGCGGCGGGGGACGACGTTCACGATCAAGATCCCGCTTACGCTGGCGATCGTCTCCGCGCTCATCCTCGGCTGCGCCGGCCAGCGCTTCGCGGTGCCGCAGATCTGCGTCCGCGAGTTGGTTCGGGTCGCGAACGACCGCGAAAACCGGATCGAGCGCATCAACGATGCGCCGCTCTTGCGCCTGCGCGAGCGGTTGTTGCCGCTGATCGATCTGCGCGCGCTGCTGCGGCTGGAAAGCGCCGCTGCCAGTGAGACCGAGCCGTTCGTGGTCGTCACCCAGGTCGGCACGGTCAGCTTCGGCATCATCGTCGATGAGGTGTTCGATACCGAGGAGATCGTGGTCAAGCCGGTCGCCTCGATCCTGCGCGCCATCCCCTACTACGCCGGCAACACCATTCTCGGCGACGGCAGCGTCATCATGATCCTCGACCCGAACGGCATCGCCGCCACCGTCGGCGACAAGACGGCACAGTCGGCAGAGCAAAGCGACTCCAGCAGTGCCAAGGACCAGGAAAAAACGCGGGTGCTGGTGTTCCGGGCCGGCGATGCCGATCCCAAAGCAGTTCCGCTCGAGCTGGTGGCGCGCCTGGAGCAGATCGAAGCCGCGAAGATCGAGCGTTCGCAGGGCCGCGCCGTCATCCAGTATCGCAATTCGCTGATGCAGCTGGTCCCGCTCGCGGACGGTTTCGACTGGGCAAGCCGGCCGGTCCATCCGGTCCTTGTCTTCTCCGACCGCAACCGCTCGATGGGGCTCGTGGTCGATGAGATCATCGATGTCCTGGAGGAGACGCTCACCATCGAGATCGCTGCCGAGAAGGCGGGAACGGTCGGCAGTGCCGTCATCGGCGGCCGCTCGACCGACATCATCGATGTCACCCACTTCCTGACCAAGGCCTGTCCGGCCTGGTTCGGGCCTGAGGCTGCGGACGCCTGCGGCAGGGCGAGCACGAAGAAACGGCTTCTGGTGGTCGAGGACAGCGACTTCTTCCGCGCCCTGGTGGTGCCGATCCTGGAGGCCGCAGGCTACGCGGTCACCGCTGTCGCCGATGCGGTCCAGGCGTTGCGCATCCGCGATGCCGGCCAGCGCTTCGATGCCATCGTCAGCGACATCGAGATGCCGGGCTTGAACGGCTTCGAGTTTGCCGAGAACGTCCGCCGCGACGACCGCTGGTGCCAGACCCCGCTGGTTGCGCTGTCATCGTACGCGAGCGAGGCGGACTTCGCCCGCGGCCGCGCGGTCGGCTTTACCGACTACGTCGCCAAGTTCGACCGCGAGGGGCTGATGCAGAGCCTGGCGCAGACGCTGGGCCACGGGCCGAACGCCTGGCACGGCGAGAGCGGTCCGTTGCGGAACTGACGGCCGAGAGGGGTGCTGAAACGATGGTCGCGATACGCTCGAGCGTAAACAGCGTGCGGTGCGGCGGGACGCGCTCAGGGCCGTCCTGGGCCAAGCCATGAGAACCTGCCTGATCGTCGATGACTCGCGCGTGGTCCGCACGGTCGCGCGCCGGATCCTGGAAGAGCTGCAGTTCATCTCCCGCGAAGCCGGCGACGGCCAGGCAGCGCTCGCGGCCTGCCAGGAGGAAATCCCCGATTTTGTGCTGCTCGACTGGAACATGCCGGTGATGAACGGGCTCGACTTCCTGAGAGCGCTGCGCCGGCTGCCGGGCGTGCGGCAGCCGATCGTCATTTTTTGCACCACCGAGAACGACATCAATCACATCCAGCAGGCGATCGAGGCCGGTGCCGACGAGTACATCATGAAACCGTTCGCGAGCGAAATCCTGCAGGCAAAGCTCGCTCAGGTCGGCCTCCTCTAACCGCGACAGGCCCGTGTTGTGAATGTTGTACCAATCTCCAAACCGATTGCGCGACCCGCGCTCGTCCCCCATGCCCCCTACCGCGTCATGGTGGTTGATGACTCCGCCGTCGTTCGCGGCCTGATCATCCGTATGCTGGAGGGCGAGCCGTCGATCGCGATTGCGGCTTCGGTTGGCAACGGTGCCGCCGCCGTCGCCCAGTTCGAGCGCGACCGCAGCATCGACGTCATCGTGCTCGATATCGAGATGCCGGTCATGGACGGTCTTGAGGCCTTGCAGCGGCTGTTGGCGCTTGAGCCGTGCGCGCAGGTGGTGATGGCCTCGACGTTGACCCAGCGCAACGCTGAGGTCAGCCTGAAGGCGCTACAGGCCGGTGCGGCCGACTACGTGCCGAAGCCCTCGACCCAGCGCTTAAGCGGCGCGCACGAGTTTGCGCGCGAACTGGTGGCCAAGGTCAAGGCGCTGGGCGCCCGCCGGCGTCGGATCGATCGCGAGGGCGACCGTTGCAGGGGGGCGGCTCCGGCCGCCCGATCGCCGGTCCGCTCAGGCGTGAGCGCCGCGGCACCGGCGCGAGCCGCGATTGCTCTGCGCCAAGCCGCCGGCGTGAGGCCGGACGTGATCGCGGTCGGTTGCTCGACAGGCGGCCCGCAGGCGCTGCAGACCCTGTTCGGCGGTCTGCGCAATGCCTCGCTGGCACAGCCGATCCTGATTACCCAGCACATGCCGGCGATGTTCACCACCATCCTCGCCGAGCACCTGCAAAAGCAGAGCGGGCGCCCGTGCACCGAGGCGACCGACGGCGCGCCGCTGCTCCCTGGCCAGATCGTGCTCGCCCGCGGCGACTGGCACATGCGGGTGGAGAGCCGGGGCGCGCAAGGCGCAATCGTGCGCTGCGACCAGGAGCCGCCTGAAAACTTCTGCCGCCCCGCGGTCGATCCGATGCTGCGCAGCGTCGCCCAGGTCTACGGCAGCCGGGCGCTGGTCGTCATCCTCACCGGCATGGGCAGCGATGGACTCGATGGCGGCCGGGCGGTGGTCGCAGGCGGCGGCACGCTCATTGCGCAGGACGAGGCTACGAGCGTCGTCTGGGGCATGCCCGGCGCGGTGGCCTCGGCGGGGCTGTGCACAGCAGTGCTGCCGCTGGGTGAGCTGGCGCCGGCCATTCTCAAGCGTGCCGCCGGGGGCTGACGTGCAGGCGGCCGATTTCCAGTTCTTGAGCGCCCTGATCAAGGAGCGCTCCGGCATCGCGCTCTCCAGCGACAAGACCTACCTGCTCGAGAACCGGCTTGGGCCGCTCGCGGCACAGCGCCGATTGAATGACATCGCCGCCCTCGTCGCACAGATGCGATCAACGCGCGACGAGCAGTTGATCCGTGATGTCGTCGAGGCGATGACGACCAACGAGTCTCTTTTCTTTCGCGACGGCAAACCGTTCGAGCTGTTGCGCACCGTCGTCATGCCCCGCCTCGTTGCCGCGCGCCCGAAGGAGCGGCCGATCCGCATCTGGTCAGCCGCCTGTTCGAGCGGTCAGGAGGTCTACTCGATCGCGATCACGCTGCTGGAGGAAGACGCCCTGCTCGCCGGCCGGCCGTTCGAGATCATCGCCACCGACATCGCGACCGCGATGCTTGCCAAGGCCAAGGCAGGCCTCTACTCGCAGTTCGAGGTCCAGCGCGGGCTGCCGATCCGGCTTCTGCTGAAATACTTCACGCAACGAGGGACGAACTGGGAGATCGCACAGCGGCTGAAGGCGATGGTGAGCTTCCGTCACCACAATATGCTGGGCGAGTGCGCCAGCCTGGGCCGCTTCGACATCGTTTTCTGCCGCAACGTTCTCATCTACTTTGACGAGGCGACGAAGAAGCGCGTGATCGAGCGGATCGCCCAGGTGCTGGCGCCCGATGGAGTCCTGGTCCTGGGGGCGGTCGAGTCGATCATCGGCCTCTCGACCGGGCTTGAGAGCGTTCCCGGTGCATCCGGGGTCTACCGCCCTGCCGGCAGCGGCCCGCGCGCGGCCGTTGCCTGAGGGCGGAGACCCATGGCCGTCGCGGGGGCCGCCGCGCGCTCAGGCCGCGGCGGACGCAGTCGGCCGGCCCGCTGGATCGCGCAGGACGTAGCCGCGCCCCCACACGGTCTCGATGTAGCTCTCGCCGGCGGCGACGGCGGCCAGCTTCTTGCGGATCTTGCAGATGAACACGTCGACGATCTTCAGTTCCGGCTCGTCGATACCGCCGTAAAGGTGGTTGAGGAACATCTCCTTGGTCAGCGTCGTGCCCTTGCGCAGGCTCAGCAGCTCGATGATGCCGTATTCCTTGCTGGTCAGGTGCAGCGGATTTTCATCCACCTCGACCGTCCGCGCTGCCAGGTTGACCGTCAGCCGGCCGGTCTGAATGACGGACTGCGAGTGCCCCTTGGAGCGGCGCACGATCGCCTGGATGCGGGCAATCAGCTCCTTGCCGTCGAAGGGCTTGGTCAGATAATCGTCTGCGCCCGAGCCCAGGCCGCGCACCTTGTTCTCGGCCTGCGACAGGCCGGACAGGATCAGCACCGGCGTTACGATGCGCGCATTGCGCAGCCGCCGGAGCACCTCCATGCCCTCGATATCGGGGAGCAGGAGATCCAACAGAATGATGTCGTAGTCATAGAGCTTCGCCAGTTCGAGCCCGTCTTCACCGAGATCGGTCGTATCGACGACCATCCCATGCATCTTAAGGGTGCGCTCGATGATCATCGCTGTGGTTGCGTCGTCCTCGATAAGCAGAATGCGCATGTCAACCTCACTGCAATCTGGAAACGAACTGCGCTCTTAACGTGCCATTATGAATAGTACACATTTGAGGGTGACGCAACATAAAAGTGCATGACAAAATTAATACCCGTGATAGGGGCATCTTCCCATGGGACCGCAGGCAAGCCGGCCTTAGCGGCGCGTTAATCGCATGCCGCGACAATCGATGGCCGCGCGGCAATTCCGCCGCCGGCAAGCCGAGGCCGGGCCGATGACGGCGACCTTGCGCATACGCGACGCGATCGAGCGGATCCCCGATTTCGCCATTCACGGCCGGGTGACCGGCGTCATAGGCCTGACGGTCGAGGCCTCAGGCTTCGCCGGCACCATCGCGGTCGCCGAGGAGTGTTCGCTTACCGCCGGCGACGGCACCCGCATCCGCGGCGAAGTGATCGCGCTCAAGCCTGGCAAGGTGCTGATCATGCCGCACGGCCCCGTCGACGGCATCGGCCTCGGCTGCCGGGTGGTGCCGGCTGGCGGCCAGGCGTCGATGTCGCCCGATCCCTCGTGGCGCGGCCGGGTGCTGAATGCGTTCGGCGAGCCGGTCGATGGCGGCGGTCCGCTCAAGTTCGGGCCCATCCGCTACGGCCTGCGGCGAAGGCCTCCGCAGGCGCACGCGCGCGGCCGCATCGGCGGCAAGCTCGACGTCGGCGTGCGCGCGCTCAATGCGTTCCTCACCTGTTGCGAGGGCCAGCGGCTCGGCATCTTCGCCGGCTCCGGCGTCGGCAAATCGAGCCTGTTGTCGATGATCGCGCGCAACACGGCGGCCGACGTGGTCGTGATCGGGCTGATCGGCGAGCGCGGCCGCGAAGCCCGCGAGTTCATCGAGGACGATCTCGGCGCCGACGGGCTCAATCGCAGCGTCGTCGTTGTGGCCACGTCCGATGAGGCCCCGGCCGTGCGCCGCCGCGCGGCGCTGGCGACGATGACGGTGGCGGAGGCCTTTCGCGATCAGGGCGCCACTGTGTTGTGCCTGATGGATAGCGTCACCCGCTTTGCCATGGCCCAGCGCGAGATCGGCCTTGCTGCCGGCGAGCCGCCGACGACCAAGGGCTACACGCCGTCCGTATTCGCGCTGCTGCCGCAATTGCTGGAGCGGGCGGGGCCGGGCGAGCGCGGTCAGGGCAGCATCACCGCCTTCTTCACCGTTCTCGTCGACGGCGACGATCACAACGAGCCGATCGCCGATGCGGTGCGCGGCATCCTCGACGGCCACATCGTGCTCGACCGGGCGATCGCCGAGCGCGGCCGCTATCCTGCCATCAACATCCTGCGCAGCCTCTCGCGCACCATGCCGGGCTGCAATACGGCCGCCGAGAACGCGATCGTTGCCGAGGCGCGCCGCGTGCTGGCCGTCTATGAGGACATGGCGGAGCTGATCCGCCTTGGCGCCTATAAGCGCGGCAGCGATCCGCAGGTCGACCGGGCGATCGAGCTCTATCCCCGCCTGGAGGCATTCCTTGCCCAAGCGATGGACGAAGCGGGCGCGCTCGCGGACGTCTATGCCGCACTCAAGGCGGCGATCACGGCATGAGGGGTCAGCGATGAAGACTCCCCTCGCAGCGCTGGCTCGCCTGCACGACTGGCAGGTGCGCGAGCATCAGCGGCTTCTTTCGGCGCTCCGCCAGCAGCAGCAGGCGTTGCAGGCGGCGCTGGCAGCGCTTGCGGACGAGGTCGCGGCCGAACAGCGGTTTGCGGTCGAACAGCGGTTTGCGGTCGAGCAACCGCTCGCAGCGAGCGTCAGCCTTGCCGCCTACGTGCGCGCGGCCGCTGCCCGCCGCGCCGAGCTCGAGCAGCGCCTGGCGGAGCTGGAAAAGGCGGACGAGCAGCAGCAAGACGTCCTGCGCGCTGCCTACGGCGAGCTCAAGCGGGCCGAGATCCTGGGCGAACGCGCGCAGGCGGACGCGGCGCGCAAGCGCGAGGACGAAGCCGCCAAGGAGCTTGATGATCTGAGCACGGCCCGCCGCGGCACGCGCGACGCCGCGGCCTGACGCAGCGCTACGCGCCTTCGGTTACATCGGTCCCGGCGGTCCCGGCGGTGGCGAGCAGGCGCCGATCGGCGGTCGGCTTGACCGGATCCAACAGGACGAACAGGCAGGCCTCGTTCTGGACGACCAGAAAGCGCTTGTTGGCGCGGCGCGGCAGGCCGATCGTGTTGGCGATGCAGAAGCGGATCATCGCCTCGACGATGAACGGCGTCGGCAATTTGACCTTCTCTTCGCGCCACTCGCGGTGGTCATAGACGCGGGTCACGAGCGTAATCGAGGGCTCGCGCGTCAGCAGGAGCGAGAACGGATCGCCCTGAAACGCCGGCGGCTCGGCAACGCGGTTGTAGGCGAGCAGAGCCTCGTAGAGCTCCGTTTCCGAGAAAATGATCTGCCGACGTTCGCGCGGCATGATCTCGCTGCCCGATCCCGGTTTTTCCGTGCGAGTGCCGCCCCGCCGTCTGATCGGTCGCTTGCGGCCGCATTGTCCGCTTGTTGTCGCATAGCCGGGGTTAACAATTGGTTACCCCGCAGACGGCGGGCAGAGGGCAGAGGGCAGAGGGCGGCAGCGGTGGAGGCCCCCCGCTATGAGCATGACGAACGGCCGTTCCAGGCGTGCGGGGATTGCACGATAACGACCCGCAGCGCCTGTTCGGTCCCGGGGTGGGGGGATTGCCGCGGACGCAGTCGGTGAGCCTTCCGTCGCGGTCCAAGGTGGGTTAGGCTGGGTGTTCTGCGAGCGCCTGCGGGAGCAACGACGTGGGTTTAGCGCCTGATGGGCAATTGTCCACGGGAGCGTGGCGCGGGCGCAGCGCGCGGGATTTCGCGATGGGTCAGTGAGGGGTTCATGCGCCAGGTATGTCTGATGACACTGTTGGTTGTCGCACCGTGGCTCGCGGCCTGCGACGGCGGCGACAAGAAGGCCGATCTGCCGTTCGCGCCGGTGCGCGAGGCGATGGACAAGGACGCGCCCGCGTTCGCGGCTTATTTCGAGACGGTCAAGGGGCAGACGGTCAACTGGACCGGCCGCGTCACCGAGGTCTCGCGCCAGCGCGGTGACGATTACGTCGAGGAAGCGCACCTGTTCGTCGACATGGACCCGCCGGGCCAGGGGAAGGAGGCGGCCGATGTGACCTTCCAGATCCCGGTGTCGGCGGTCGACAAGCTGCAGGTTGGCCAGCCGGTCAATTACGTTGCCGTGATCCGCGAGTTCGAACGCGATGATAAGGCGGTCGTCTTGAAACTGGAGCTGAAGCAATTGAATTAGAGGTGCAGGCGCGCGTGTGCGCCACGCGCGCTTTGGGCTCGCGCCGTTCAGGCGCGCTTGCGGGTTTGGTCCGATGAATTTCTTTCATGCGCTCCTGCGGCCGGATCGTGAGGAGCTTGAGATGGCCGACCGGATGATCATGGTGTCGGCCGCCAATCTCCTCGATGTCGGCGAGTTCCAATTCCTGCAGCTCGCCTATCGCGAGTGGTTCGGCAAGGATCTGCCGCCGCCATTGGTCGACCGCCTGTTCCACCGTTACATGATGGACAGCGAAGTGCCTCCGTGGGCTCGGCACTACGCCCGGCTCATCCTGGCGCGCGCGGACGGTGGTCGCCTCGATCCGAACGACCTTGCCTACCACCGCTACGATCACGCATACCGAACAAAGGTGCCGAAGGGTGTTCAGTCGTTCGTCGCGCTGGTGAGTGTGCTGGCCTTCTTTCTGGTCGCGAGCGTGCTGATCGCCGACCTTGGCGTCCGCTCGCCGCTGTCACGCCTGCCGCCATACTTCGAGAAAGAGGATTTTCGAAAGCCCGCGCCGACGGCGGCCGTCGAGGACGGTGCCCAGGCTCCCATGACCCAGGAAAGCCGGTAGGCGCAAGGCAGGCGATGTTCGATTTCACGGGCGACGCAGAGCCGCTTGTCAATCTCGTGTTTTTGATCGTGACCGGCTACATCTCCTGGCACGGCATCCGCTACCGGGATGCGGACGGCAAAACGGATTTCGTCCGCCTGCTGTTCGGCTGCATCGCCGCCGTCTTCTTCGTGATGGTGCTGCTGCAGGACGTTCTGCAGGTCACGCGATTCTGAAGCGCGTCGTTACGGCTTGTGCATGCGCTGCTTGGCGTCGATCTCCGGGACATGCAGCACGCGCTGATCTTCCGGTAACGCCAGCTGCTCCTGCAGATAGCGGGCGCGCTCGGCGACGGTTGACGGCCGCGCATGCAGAATAATCTTGTGCATGAGACCGGGGCCCGCTACGGCGCCGGGGTCGATCTTGAGTGACTGCTGGTAATCGGCGAACGCCGCCTCGAACCGGGCCTCGCGGTCATAAAGAATGCCGCGGTTCGCATACGCCGCTGCCAGGACGCCGATCCCGGTCGCGTCGTCCGGCTCGACGGTCTCGGTCAGGAAACGGATCAGGTCGCCGAATTCCGCCTCGGCTTCGTCGTGGCGCCCGGCCTGCAGCAGTGTGATGGCGCGCCCCATCAGCGCCCCGCGGTGGTTGGGGGATTGCTCGAGCGCTTCCGAAAACTTCGCGATTGCTTCGTCGTACTTTTTGTCGGTCAGGAGGATGTCGCCCTGCCGGGTTTCGTAGTCGCCCGGCGGCGCCTCGAAGTACTCGCGAACCACCGCCCAGCCGGTGAACATCACGAACGTCGCCACCAGCATCAAAATGATGAAGCGGCGGATGACCGCCGGGCTCAGCGCGTGCGAATTCATGGCCGGGCGAACAGCGGCGCCATGACGACATTGACGTAAGCGACGGAAAAGACAAAGCACAGAAGGGCAGTCGTGACGGTCGTCCGCCGCTTGAGCGACCCGCGTTCCTCCTCGCTCGCCGGCTTGCCGAGGCGCCGCTCGAAGCGGCGGACCGCCATCACCCACAGCAACTGCCGGGTCGGGTAGAACAACAACCCGCCCAGCACGATCGTCCAAACCCAGGGATTTGCGATCAGGTCCTGCATGTCCGCATTCGGGGTTGCCGCTTCGCCGGCCGTTGATTACAGCCTCGCCACGGCTTAAGGCAACAAAAAGGGGGAGGGGCTGTCCCCTCCCCCGCACGTGCCGTCGACAGCCCGTTAAACGCCCGGCTTCTCCAGCGAGGTGTCACCGACGTCTTCGATCAGCGCCTCGACTTCCTTCGAGGGCACCGTCGACATTTCCATGTAGTAGGCGAGGAACCACATCATGCCGACGCCCAGGATCCAGAACAGGATCTGCCACGCCCAGATCGACGGGATGCCAAACGTCCAGCCGTCGCGGCCGGCGTCGGGCGCACCGAAGATCGTGTTGCCAATGACGCAACCCGGGCCGATGCCGAAGAAGAACCAGGCAATTGTGACGCCCCAGGCGAGCGGGATCAGCGACTTTTTGTTTGCTGGCAGGGTTGCGTGCTCACGCAAGAAGTTGTGGAACTTCATGCGATGCGCAAACTGCTGGTCGTTCCGGGTCATCATCGATACCACGACGCAGACGATGACGTTCACCAGGATGCCCCAACCCGCGGAGTGGATGGTCCACGGCCAGCGGCCGAACGGCAGGCCGCCGAACATGTTGCCGATCGTCTGACCGAAACTGTCGGTCATGATCACCCCGATCAGACCGGCGGCCAGGCCCCAGGTCGCGCCCTGGCGGGTGATCCACGGCATGTAGCATATAGCCGCCAGCGGCACCCACATCTGGAAGCCGAAGGCGACGGCCAACCCGCCCAGGAGAACCAGAGCGTCCTTGGAAAAGGTTGCCACCGTCAACGCGCTGACGACGATGAAGGCAACGCCCATCCGGCCGAACAACTTCTGCGTCGTGTGGGTGGCGGTTGGGTTGAGATAGCGCTTATAGAGGTCACGCGTCAGGATGCCGCCCGCGGTCGACATGTAGGCGGCACCGGTCGACTGCATGGCGGCCAGCGCGCACACCGCGAGGAAGCCGATCAGCCACGGCGCGGCGTCCGCCATCAGGTTGAAGTAGTAGGGGACGAGCGAGTCAGGGTTCTTATTGACCGCATCGGAGATGACGTTCCCGACCGCGAGGCCGGACTTCGTAATCTCCGGATTGGCGCCAAGGAAGTGGGCGGCCATGCCCTGGAACGCGGTGAAAAAGAACAGGATCAGGCCGATCATGAACGACGAGCCCCACACCTGCTGCGGCGCGAACGGCGCCGGGTTGGTGTTGGCGAACGACCACATCGAGAATGCCGGCGCCGACTGAATGCCCATCAGCGCGAACATGTAGGTCAGGATCATGATGCCGGTCCACAGCCCGCCAACCGGCGTCTCCTTGCCGAGGCCTGCCGTCCACTGGATCACGCCCGGAACCGCCAAATAGGCGTTGTAGCCGTCCGGCGTCGCCTTCCACTTGCCAAGCGTCGGCTGCTTGCCGAGCGCGGCCATTGAGTCATTGAGGGCACCCCAACCGCCCACCGCATTGAGGGCGATGATGCCGACGATGACGATGCCGAGCGCGAGCAGGATGCACTGGGCCGTATCAACGTACGCCACCGCACGCAGACCGCCCGAGGCAACGTAGACCAACACGACGAGCGACAGGATCCACATGCCGAACTGCTCGCCGACCAGGCCGTCGGTCAGCACGTTGAAGAGGAAGCCTGAAGCACCGAGCTGCACGCCCAGATACGGAATCGAGTAAAGAAGGGCGACGATGACGGTGAGGAAACGAATCGCTTCCCCTTGGAAATAGTCGGAAAACATCTCCCCCGGTGTCACGTAGCCGAAGCGCTTGCCGATCATCCACTGCCGCTTCAGGAACATCGTGCCGGTGAAGGGGATGGTGATCGTGTAGAACGAGGCGTAGGCGTATTGGAAGCCGTCACGATAGACGAGCCCGGGATGGCCCATGAAGGTCCACCCCGAGAAAGACGTTGCCGTTGCGGCAAGCACGAACACCCAGAGGGAGAGACGGCGGCCAGCGATAAAGTAATCGCTCGCCGTCCGCGCCATTCTGGCACCTCTTATCCCCCAATAGATACAGTAACTCCAGTAAAGACCAACGAAAACAAACAGCCATACGACTTTTGGACTCACGACGTGTCTCCCATTTTTCTCGCGGGCCTACCCGTGAAAAGCGCCAAGCTTTGGTGTTCCCGGATTTCGTGCCCTTCGTCAACGCTTCTGCCAGCGGTGCTCCTTCTTATTGGTGCATCGGCGCGGCCGTCGATCGATCAGGATGGCAGACAAAGCACGCGCGGCCTTTCACGTGGCGGCTCGCAGTGCCTGGTCTACTGAAACGTTTCGCCATCCCTAAGAGCAACGCGCACCGCCCACTGTTGAGCCCGGCGCGTCGGCCGATGTTTCGCTTTTCTTATACGAGCCTCGCCCAGCGGCCACCCGACGTCCGCGAACGGTACCCAAAAAACGTCCTTATCATTTTTCTGGAAAAGCGACAATACATTTGCGTCAAACCACGGCCAGCAAATCGGCCCGTTCCTCTGCTACAAGTGCACGAAGTTCGCATCGCCTTGAGGCGGTGCGCAATCCGCAAACGGGGTGAGTCGATGTTGTCTTTTACTCCTTTAAGTCGTTCCGCGTTCGCTGTTTCCCTGCCGCCAGCCAAGGCGGCCGCAGGCCTGATTTCCCCGTCGGCAGAGCGAGGGCGTGTCGGCCGCGCCGGCGCTGCCGCTGGCCAGAACGAAAGGCGTGTTTGCTCAATGGTCCGCTGCCGATTCAAAATCATCGGCAGCCCGGCCCGTCGGGCGCCGCAGGAAGCGGCATAGCAGGACGAAAAGCCGGGACATGATCCTCCTGTTTACCGATTACGGTCAGCGCGGTCCTTACGTCGCCCAAGTCACGGCCGCCCTGCGGCGCGCCGCGCCCGCTGTCGACGTCATCGCGCTGATGTCCGACGCGCCCAGCTATCATCCGCGGGCGGCCGCCTGTCTGCTCGCCGCGTATGCGCCGGAGTTTCCGCCCGGCAGCGTGTTCTTGTGCGTGGTCGATCCCGGCGTCGGCACGGCGCGCGGCGCGGGCATCCTGCGGGCGGACAGGCGCTGGTACGTCGGGCCGGACAATGGTCTGTTCGAGATGATCATCCGTCGCGCCGGCCGGGCGCAGTGGTGGTCGCTGCCGGCGCCCGAGGGGCCGATACCGGCGACGTTTCACGGCCGCGACTGGTTCGCCGGCGCAGCGGCCCGGCT
>JBATPX010000155.1:0-1511 GCA_049291695.1 Defluviicoccus sp. | reverse complement strand
GGCAAGGGCAGCCGCAGCGGCAAGTCCCGCCGGGCCGATGCGCGAGAGGCCGACGCCCAACGGCCCTAGCCGGCCGGCCATGCTCTCAAGGTTGCCGCGAACCTCGCCCGCGACACCGTCGAGCGCTTGCAGCGCGCGCGAAGCCGGCCGGGCCGCGTCCTCGATGCGTTTCAAGGACCGGCTGCCGGCATCGCCGACGTCGCGCAGTTCGGCCTTGACCTTGCCGCCGTCGATGACGGCAAGACGGATGGCGAGACTCTTATCGGGCATATTTCGGCACAGAAGTATCGGTTAGAGTGGGGCTCATGTCGCAGATCTGGTCTGCCGATGCGTATGCCGAGAATGCCGCTTATGTTCCGGCCTTAGGCGCCGACGTCTTGGCGCTGCTCGATCCTCGGCCTGGGGAGCGCATTCTCGATCTTGGCTGCGGCGATGGCGTGCTGAGCGAACGGATCGCCGCGGCGGGTGCCCAGGTGATCGGCGTCGATGCGTCTGCCGACATGGTTGCGGCAGCCCGCCGGCGTGGTGTGGATGCCCGCGTCATGGATGGGCACGCACTCGGCTTTTCGAGCGCGTTCGACGCGGTGTTCTCGAATGCGGCTCTACACTGGATGAAAGAGCCGGATCGAGTGCTGGAAGGTGTCCGCCGGGCGCTCTGCCCCAGTGGCCGGTTTGTCGGCGAAATGGGTGGGTTAGGCAATGTCGCTGCGGTTCGCGCTGCGCTTTGTCGTGCGCTGGAGGAGGACGGCATCGACGCTGCTCAGCTCGACCCCTGGTATTTCCCATCTGCCGAAGAGTATCGCCGGAGGCTCGAAGCGGCGGGCTTTACCGTCGAGACGATCGCGCTCTTTCCCCGTCCGACGGTGCTTCCGACCGGCATCGAGGGTTGGCTGGACACCTTCGCCGCGCCGTTCCTTAACGCCGTGCCGGCTGCGAGCCGGCCACGCTTGCGTGCTCGGATTGTCGAGCTGGCGACTCCGCGACTGAAAGCTGCCGACGGCAGCTGGCGGGCCGATTACGTCCGCCTTCGCTTCCAGGCCCGTCTCCAATAACGGAAAAGGGCGGTGTCAGCTGCCCGGCCTCAGGGCTTGCCGAACCAAGCGAGGATCTCCTTGATGTGCAGGATGGCGAGCACGACCATCGCCGCGACCGCTACCTTGGCAGCACCCCAGACGGTGTCCGAGATCGCCTTCTCCATCATCCCATGCAGATCGGCATCGCGCCTTCGGCGGTTCTGAAACCTCTCGACGCTGTTGGCGTCGTCGATGTCGACGTTGAGCAGCGCCTGCAGCACCCTGCGTGCCGAGGCATGCGCGCTGTCTTCCATCGCCCGCACGCATGGCGCCGGCGGCAAATACGGGCACACCTCGGCAACGGGATCGACGCAGGCGGCGGGCGGGCGGCCGAAGGAATGATCGTGGGCCGATGCCATGGCTTTGCCGTCCTCACTCTGGCTGAATTCATCCGCAGTCACGGGCAGTCCTCCGACATTCGAGCGTTGAGCGCGGTGA
>JBATPX010000154.1:0-1841 GCA_049291695.1 Defluviicoccus sp. | reverse complement strand
GTCCCACTCGGAACCACTTGGCCCGCGAAGTCATCGGCCGTGGCGGTGCCCAGTTCGACCGCGTAGTCGACGGCGGCATCCGTGGTGCCTAGCCCGGTTCGGCTCACGTTGAACCGCATGGTCGTCGGCGCCCCGGCCCCGCCCTCGGCGACGTCACCGACCACAGGATTGATCGACCAGTAGACGACCTCCGGCGGCGGGGGCGGCGGTGCCGGGATCGTCGGTGGCAGCTCAACGGGCGGGACGTATGGCGGCTCCTCGGCCGGCAGCAGGGCTGCGGTCGACGAGGTTCGCAGCATCTCGTCGACACCCGGCAGATGCGGGAAGCCGCGGAAGTTCACCACATTGTTGAACACGGTGCGGCAGGTGTTGAACGTCCGATCGCAGCCGCGGACCGCCTCGAGGGTGTCACCAACCGCGACGTCGAAGGGAAGCGGCAGCTGACACGTGAAGACCCCGCTCGCGTAGCTCTTCACCTCGGCTTCATAGCCCTGGTTCGCCCCGGACAGGAACTTCACCGTCCCGAACGAGAAAGTGTGATCGGCCTGGAGATTGGCCGCGTGGGCGAACTGGCGGCGCGGCTGCGGCAAAGCGCTGACCGTGAACGTGTGCGTAAACGGCGCCAGATCGACCTTGCAGCGCTCATCGCCCAGCCTGCGGACGTTGCAGCCAGGCTGATAGAGCTCGCCGACTTGGGTCGCAAACGCCTGTGCGAGGCCGCGGATCTCGGCGGCGAACTGGGCGCGCCTGAGCGTCACCTCGCCAAGGGTGCCGCGGCGGAGCATCAGCCTGCCCTGGCTTGGATTTTTCCAGTTGACCAGGAACACATCGATGCCGGCGCCATCGAACAGCCCGCGCCGCAGGTCATCCTCGGTGATGCCGTCATCATCGAGGATCGCCTCGATCTCAAGGCTGTCGACGGCAAGATCTTGCGTCGTTTCGACGGCCGCGGCCGGCGAGAAACCGCCCTTCGCCTTGTAGGTGACGCCATCGATGGAGAGATCCTCGGTGCCGCTGGTAAACGCGAACACCGTGCCGTCGCGCCGGATGACGCGGATGCAGGTGGCGAGCGTCGTGACTTCCCCGCTCAGATGCAGGGCGAGCTCGGCAGAGGTCTCGATCATAGCCGCACCTCGATGATGGGGATCTGCTCCCAGACCATCAGGTCATGGGTCTCCAGGCGGAACTCGAGGCGGTCGGTGTCGAAGCGCGCCGGCACGTCGAACTCGAAGTCAGCGCTGATGACGGCGCCATTGGCCGGCGCAGACGTGAACGTCACCAGGCCCGTCGCGGTGTCGACGCTCCAGTCGGACGGCTGCGGTGTGCCGTTGACGGAGATCTTCGTCGTGCCGGCGACCGGTTTGGAAATGAGGCGGGCGTCCTCTTCGGCGCCGCTGACGTAGCACTTGATGAGCTGGAACGTCTCCCTAGCCCCGTCGCCGGTACCCAGCACTTGAGCAGAAGCGCGGTAGTCGGACCAGTCCTTGAAGCGGAAGCCCTGCGCCCGGCCACCACGGGCACGGAAGAAGGCGATGATCGCTTCCGCTTGCGCGCGCGTCTTGATGCCGGTCGACGCATCGAAGCGCAGCCGGGCCGCCGCCCAGTTGCGATTGCGCTGCTCGGCACCGGAGCGCACGGTAATCACCGTGGTCGAGAACTCAGGCCCCGCCGTCGCGCCGTAGCTGATCTCCGGCGGGAAGCGGACTTCCGCAAAGCTGGTCATGGGCGGGGGGTTTTAAGTGTTGCGATGCTTGGCGCGCGCCAGACGAACCGCGAGCTCGCCCGCGAGCTGGTTCTCGGACTTCCGAAAGCTCTCGGCGTCGCGCGCGTTCACGGTCATG
>JBATPX010000153.1:0-3456 GCA_049291695.1 Defluviicoccus sp. | reverse complement strand
CCGGCCGCAGCGCACCGGCCAGAAACGGCGGTTGCCGGTTTCGTCGCGCAGGTAGGTGTCATGATTGACGCTGCCGGCGAACACGCACTGCCGGGGAACATCGACGACGTAGCGGTCGTAGGGCGGGCGGTAGCGGTCGACGGTGCGCGACAGGAACGCCTTGATGCGCGAGACTTCGGCGCGGCCGATGGCGTCGAGCTCGGCGATCTCGATGATCCACACGCCGCGCATCTGCAGGGCGGCGTCCTTGGAGCCGAGCTCGGCCAGCTCGTCGGTGAACCAGCCATCGCCGGCGAGGGTGGCGAGCGCGCTCGACTTCTTCGCCCCTTGCGGCCCTTCGAGGATCAGCATGTGATCGGCCTTGGCGCCCGGTTGCATGATGCGGGCGACGGCGCCGATCATCCACGATGCGCCGAAGCTGCGATTGAGCGGGGTGTCCTCGGCGCCTAAGTGGGTGATGGTCCAGGCTTCGAGGCGCGGCGTGCCATCCCATTGCAGGCGGTTCAGGTATTCCCGCACCGGATGGACGCGGATGTCGCGGGCGACGGCGCCGACGCTGCGGCTCACCACCATCGGCGCGACGTTGATGTCGCGCCGCTGCAGCCACTCGGCGCAGCGGACGTCGTCGGCATCGGTCCACGGCCGCGGGATGACGGCGGCATCGGGATCCCACGGCAGCGGCCGGTTGACAACGATCTCCTGGCGGAACTCATCGAACACAAGCGTGCCGGCGAACGCCTCGTCGGAGGAGAGCGCGGTGATGACGTTGGCTTCGTTGCGCTCGGGATTGCCGGTGAGATCGAGACGCAGCCGGCCGGCCCACGGCGGACGGATCGCCTTGCGGCCGACATCGCCGGTGGCGTTCAGCTGCCGGCGCAGCTCGCCCAGCTGTTTTTCGAGGACGGACATGGCGAGCCCGCTCGCGGCCTTGATCGCGGTCAGTGCCTGGTGTTCCGGCAACGGCTCGAGGCGCGCACGCGCCAGCTGGCCCAGGATCTGGCCCAGCACCGCCAGATCGGGCGGGCTGGTGAGCGTCTGTGCCGCTGCCTCGAATTCGGCGAGTGTGCTTAGGCGTGCCGGCGAGGGAGGGGCGTCGTCCCGGGGTGTCGGGTAATCGGATGGCACGGCGCCGCGGCGGAGGTCGTCGTTGAAGTCGTCGCCATGCAGTGGCGCGAGGATCTCGTGCGCGATCCCGGCGGTGCTCAGGCGATCGGCGAGCGCGGCTGCGGCCTCAGCACCGGCGGCGCCGGCATCGGCGAAGATCGTCACCCTGGCAACATCGGCCGGCCACTGCCAGCGGCGCAGGCCCTCGGCCGACAGCGCCGCCCAGGTGGGCACGCCGAAGATGGCGTGCGCCGAGAGCGCGGTCTCGATGCCCTCGGCGATGCCCAGGTGGCCGTCCGGTCCGAGCGGGTGCAGGCGAACGCAACCGCCGGCGATCGTGCCCAGCATCTTTTTGCCCGCGGGCGCCTTGGCCGTCCCGTCATCGAGCAGAAAGGTGCGGTGGATGCCGCCGACCGGCTCGCCACGCGCATCGCGCGGCCGTGCCACCATGCCGGGCCAGCCGCGGCAGGTGGCGTAGTCGGTGAGATCGGGATGGAACAACAGATCAGGGCAGATGTCATTAAAATCGATGATGCCGTTCGGCGCGTAGCCGGCGGCGGTGGCGGCATCGTCCGGACGATCCCCGCACGTCGACGGATGCCAGGCATCGTTCAGATCGATGATGCCGCCGGGCGCGTAGGTGGCGGCTGGGTGGTCGTTGGGGGCGGTCATGACAGGTGTTCAGGCTTCACTTCGACGCAGATGAAACGCTTGTCCTCGCGAATGACGAGGATGGCGCGGTGCGGCCCCTTGTATTGTCGATCGGGGACAATCCAGACGTGCCCCACCGGGTCGTAGACGATCTCTTCCGGTGCGAAGCCGATGTTGGTGAGAAACTCTTCCATCGGTATCGCGCGCAGTCGCTCCTCGACGGCGCGCACTTCCTCGACAGTGACGTTGGCGCTGGCCGCGATCCTGCGCAGGCGGGCTTCGTTGTTCATGCGAGGATCACCAGTCCCTGCTCGGCGCGAGTGATCGCGGTATAGAGCCAGCGCCGGCGGTCCTGCTCGCTGCGGCCCAAACCGTCGTCCCAGACGATGACGTTATCCCATTGCGATCCTTGACTTTTATGACAGGTGATCGCCCAGCCAAAGGTCGCCTCAGTAAGGTGGCGCTTGTCCTTCCAGTCACGATCGTGCCGGTTCTTATCAAACGCAACGTGGTCCTCGAAGTGCCCCTTGTAGATCCGCAGCCGGCCGCGCTTGCCGTTGCCGGCCGGAGGGCCGATCGGGTTGCCGTCCTCGTCAGCGACGAGCGCCGAGAAGAACAGGCTGCCCTCGTCGACGATGTCGTCGAGGGTGACGAACATGCCGTTGATCAGGCCGAGATCGTTCTGGTTCTTGAGGCAGATGATCTTCTCGCTGCTGCCGGTGGGGAGGATGCCGCTCGACGCAAACCCGGCGGCGCGGCGCATGCCGTTGTTCAGCTGCAGGCGGGTGGCGTTCATGCCGCAGATGACCTGGCCGCCGCGCAGGCACTGTTCCGGCGTGACATCGGCCTTGCGCATCTTCCAGACGAAGGTGTCGTGCTGGCCGAAGCCGATCGGCCGGCCCTCGCGCGCGAGCGTAACCATAGGTGGCAAATTTCTCCCGCAAGGATTCGCAGAACTCGATCTCGAAATCGGTTTCTGCGTTCGCTTCCGCTTCAGAAAGCAGTTCCAGCCATTCTTCGGCCGGCCCATCGTCATTGAGATCCATCACGATGACCGGCCTTTTCAGAAAGGGACGTTGTTGACCAGCGACTGGCGCTGCATCGAGTCCTGGAAGCCGTCGACGCAGGCCTCGATGATGCGGTCGATGTCCGCCGCCGGCCGGTGATAGAAGAGCTCCATCAGCCCGAGCTCGGTGAGCGTTTCAGCAAGAAAGCGCCGCGCGTCTTTGATGGCGCGCTGTTCCATATCGGTCTTGTCGATCATTCCATCATTCCTCATCGCCAACGCCGATCCGGCGTCGAGGCAGCGCATCGAGCAGAAGCGGTGGTGCGGGTAGGTCTCCCAGCGCAGCTGGTGGACGTAGCCGAAACCACGCACCTGCCGGCCGCAGAGCGCGCAGGGGCTCAAGCCGACAAGATCCGGCTCAAGTCCTCGCTGTCCTCCGGACACTCCCGGATCCGCTGCGAGGCCAGCACCACGAACCGGCTGATCGCGCTGGCCGCCATCGCTTCCAGCTCGACCAGGGTCAGGGTGGCGATGGGCTGGTGCAGCCGTCCTCGTCCTTCGAGCCATTGTCCGATCGCCTTCGCCGCTTCACGCGTCACATGCGCCTGCCATTGGTCACTGATCATGCTGGGTGCGCTGCCGCCCGTGCCGGGAGACGACGGGCGGCGCCGTCGCGCACTCAACTGTTGAGCCAG
>JBATPX010000152.1:0-44214 GCA_049291695.1 Defluviicoccus sp. | reverse complement strand
GCCTTTGCCAGCGCTTCGACCTTCGGACCGGCGTTCTTCGCCCGCGCCGCCCGCAGCCGCTCGCCCGCGGCTACCTTGACGGCCGCCGCGTCGACTTCTTCGGTCGCCACCGGCGCCTCGCCGATGTTGGGGAACTCGCTGACGCCGGTGATCGGATCGCGCCGCTTGGCGATGCCGGCCTCGCGCTCGCCCCACGCCTTGGCGATGGCAGCGGCGAGCGTGCCGTCGGTCAGGACCTGGGCGATGCCGCCCGCCTTCTCGATGCCCTGGAACTCAGTCCAGGCGGCGCGTGCCAGCTCGTCGGTCCGGCTCTCGACATACCAAGAGCCGCCGGCCGGATCGATCACCTTGGCGATGTTCGACTCTTCGGCGAGAACGATATGGGTGTTGCGGGCGACCCGCAGGCCCAACTCGTCCGGCACCCCCAGCACCGTGTTGAACGGCTGTACAATGACCGCATCGGCGCCGCCGACGGCAGCGGCGAAGCAGGCCACGGTGGTGCGCAGCATGTTCACCCAGGCGTCGCGCGTCGTCATCATGCGTGATGCCGAAACCGCCGTCAGGCGCATTGCCCGCGCCGGCTCGGACGCGCCGCACGCCTCGGCAACCCGCGCCCACAGCTTGCGCGCCGCGCGCAGCTTGGCAATAGCGAGGAACTGATCGCACGGCACGGCGACGGTAAACGCGATCTGCCGGCAGGCCTGATCGACCGTGAGGCCGGCCGCCGTCATCGCCTTCAGGTACGCAACGGCGGTGGCAAGCAGAATGCCGAGGTCCTGCGCCTCGTTGGCGCCGGCGTCGTGATAGGCGGTTGTGTTGACCGCAACCGCGCTCACCTGCGCGTAGGTGGCCTGCGTATACCGGGCCAGCGCCGCCATCTGCGCCAACGCGTCCGCGAGCGAAGCCGGAAGTGAACCGCCGCCCGCGAGCGCCCCGAGGGGATCCGCATTGAAGGCGCCCAGCGCATCGGCAGCGCCGACACCGCGGCGGCGCCACAGGGCGGCCAGGAGTGCTGCGGCGGCAAGCGACTGCCCCCCGGCTGCGAGCGCAATCGGCACCAGACGGAGGTCGACGCCGTCGAGCAGGCGATCGAGGTCATCCACCGAGTAGAGCATGATGCCGCCGGCACCGGCCAGATCCGCAGCGCCTGCCGCATCGCCATCAAGCCCCGCCTGGGCAGCGCGATCGAACATCAGCAGCAGCGAACGCACGCCGCGCTCAAGCTCGTGGAGGATGGTTGCGTTCCCCTTTACCGGGCAGGGATGGCTGTAGACCTGGCGCACGTCCCAGTCGTTCGGCCGGCTGCCCGCTGCGGTGCCACCGCGCGTATAGGGCATCGCCCCCGGGAACCCCGACGGGTCGCCTGCCGACGGCCAGTCATGGCGTGTGTAAAGCGGCCGGAGCGTGAGCCCTTCGTAGGTGCGGGTGAGCATCTTCTTGTCGAACGGCGCTCCTTTGAGCGCCCGCTCAACCTCGGCTTTCCACTCCTCAGGCGTTGGCGTCTTGAACTCTTGCGTGAAATTCAGCTGCTGGTCGGTCATGGATTTCCCGCGTGGCTGGGTCTGATGTCCGTTCGTCCGCGTGCGCGCCGCCAGGAATTGCTCCGGCGTTTCCCGCCGCCCGTCGGTTTCGACTTGAGCGTACCCGGTTTTCTTTGCGCCCAGAAAACTAAGACACGCGCGGGCAAGCGTCAATCAAGGAACGGTGCACGCAACGCCCGCGCGCGGCGCCCCGATACCGGGCCGCACCGGCGACCGCCTGCCCCATCTGTGGAACTTGGCCCGCGTTTGCGGTGACTGTCCCGCTACCTTAGCGGGAATATACCCGCATGGGTGTTTAAATACAGTAAAAATTCCCGGAAAATTTGTCCCAGTTCGACGGCACCAGCGCTCATTGCGGGGCCGTCGCTTCCGGCACCAACGCGTCGAGCGGCTTCGACCGCTGCTGCGGGCAAAGGACGGGGACAGCCATCGTGAACGTGATTTTCGGCACCGCCAACGACGACAGCATCCGCGGCACCCGCTGGGACGACCTCATCCGGCTTTTCGGCGGGCATGACCGCGCCACCGGCGGTGCCGGCAATGACACGCTCGCCGGCGGCGCCGGCAACGATACGATTTCCGGCGGCAGCGGAGGAGACCGTCTCCTCGGTGACGCCGGCCACGACTTGCTGCACGGCAGTTCCGGCAACGACACGCTCGATGGCGGCGCCGGCGATGATTGGCTGTACGGCGACGCCGGCAACGACAGCCTGTTCGGTCGTGACGGCAACGACAGCCTGTTCGGCGGGTCGGGCGACGACCTGCTGTCCATTGACAGTTCTCTGATGCGCTTCGGGACCTTCGTTATCTCCAGCCAGAATGCGTTTCTCAGCGGCGGGTCCGGGAATGACGTTCTCATCGCTCGCGTCGATGTGAGCGCCAACGCGGATTCGTACGGATCGGCCCTTTCATTCGCACAGATCACGATGGCAGGAGGCTCCGGCGACGACCGGCTTTCCCTCTCGCTCGACAGCAGAGCTGACCAGGCGAACGGATACGCCGCCGCCGCCGAGGCTCGGGCTGATCTTGAGTGCGGCTCCGGCAACGACGTCGTCAGCGCACGCCTGGCCAGCTCCGGTATCGGCGCCGACAGCCGGTCCGTCGTGTTTGCAGGATCTGGCGACGACGCCCTGTTCGTCACGGTCACTGCCTACGGGGAGACCACACGCGCCGAGAGCACAGTTTATGGCGGTGCCGGCAACGACGTCATCCACAGCACCGTGGTTGCCGGCGGCGCCTTCGGCACCACGGCCGTTAACTACGTCGATGGTGGCGCAGGCCATGATGTGATCGTCGTCGCGGCGCCCAGCTACAGGCCCGATTTCGATGATGGTGTCCGTTCGGTGGTCCTCGGCGGAGCAGGCAACGACCACATCACCGCGATCGGCGGCTTTGGGAACTGGCTCGACGGCGGCAAGGGCAACGATACCCTCAACGGCGGTGACGGCAGCGCCGATACGTTTGTGCTGCGCACCAATGCCGGCACGGACGTGATCCTCGACTTCGAGCCGGGCGTCGACCACTTCGGCCTCGCGGGCTTGCGCTTCGAGAAGCTGAGTTTCGTCGCGAGCGGGAACGACACCCTCATCACCCGCGCCGGCACGCATGCAGCAATCGCCCTGGTGCATGACATCGGCCCCGAGGCCTTGAGCGCCGGGGACTTCCTCCTCGTGTGAGAAGGGACGGACGTACGCTCCGACGTGCCCGCTCCACTGAGCGTACCCTCACCTGCGGACGGTGACGGCTGCCGTTCGTTGACGACGGACTCACGCGGACCACCACCTGCACGGCGCCCCTGAGGCATCGCTTCAGCGCTCCACGCGTCGGCCGTACCTTGAGCCGGCGCCTGGAACGGCAGCCATCCCAGGCGGCCCAATTTTCCGTACGAAAAGTAAGTAAAATTTTAGCCACAGTGCTGCAAAGTTAATTGATGGCATTGTCAAAAATGTTAACGAATAAATATTTTCGTTTCTGCCCGGGCAGCAATTACTATCCAGGCGTTGAGGGTGCTTATCGCGAACTATTCTCGCTGATATTGCTTCGCGCGATCGCCCTTTGCCGGATGAGAAGACAAACTCAATCGATATGTTGCGGCGGCGGGCCTTGCCGATACATTCTCCCTTGCGACGAGACGTCTCCTCGGCAACGCTGCAGCCCGACAGCAAGAGGGACCCGAGCCGATGAGCCTGTCTGCCGAACCCGTGCTCGCCGCGCACGCCGCCGCTGGCCCTGCCGCGGCGCCGCAACCGAGCTCTGTCGCCCCGACTGGTTACGGCGCGTGGTCGAGTGTCGCGAAGTCCGGCACCGCGACGACCGATGCACTCGTGGGGGGATCGAAGTGGGGGAGCGGCGCCGTCGGTCAGGCGGTAACCGTCACTTACAGTTTCGCGCAGTCCGGCCTACTCTGGCGCAGCGGCTACGGCAGCGGCGAGCCGACCAACGGCTTTCAGGCTCTGACCGGCACGCAGATCGAGGTCGCGCGCAAGGCACTCAACGCGTGGAGCGCCGTCGCCAACATCACGTTCGTCGAAGTGACGGAGAGCGATACAGCGGTGGGCGACATGCGCTTCGCCGCAAGCTCGCTGCCACCGACGGCCTGGGCCTATTATCCCGGCGGTTCCGCAGAAGGCGGCGATGTCTGGCTCGGCCGCAACAGCTATTTCAACAGCACCGCAGACGGCAGCTATTCCCTCCTCGGCTTGATGCACGAGATCGGCCATGCGCTGGGCCTCAAGCATCCCCATGAAACCGACGGCAGCGGCGTCGTGATGGCCGTCAACCTTGATTATCTCGGCAACTCGGTGATGAGCTACCGTTCGTATCTCAATCAGCCGATCGGCGGCGCCTATACCAACACGTTCTTTCCGAGCACACCCGGCGTCTTCGACATTGCCGCCCTGCAGTATCTCTACGGCGCCAACATGGCGACCAACGCCGGCAACACGACCTACCAGTGGGGGGCGGGCGAGCAGACCCTGGAGACGATCTGGGACGGCGGCGGTACCGACGCGATCGACTGGTCGAACCAGGCCAGTGCCGCCGAGATCAACCTGACGGCCGGCGTCTGGAGCAGGCTCGGCCCCACCTATTACACCGCCGGCGGCGAGAACGCCAAGACACTCAACATCGCGCTCGGCGTGACAATCGAGAATGCCTTTGGGGGTTCAGCCGGCGATGTCATCCGCGGCAACGATGCAAACAACCTCATCCACGGCAACGCCGGCAATGACACCTTGGAGGGTGGAACAGGCGCCGACGTGCTCGAAGGCGGTGATGGCAACGACGCGATCTATGGCCGCAACAAGGGTGTCGTGACGGCGGATGGCAACGACACCATCAAGGGCGGTGCAGGCAACGACACAATCGAGGGCGGGGCGGGTAACGACGCGATCAACGGGGACGAAGGGAACGATCTCGTGTATGGCGGCACGGGAAACGATACCCTATACGGCCACTATAGCAATGATACGCTTATCGGCGGCGCCGGCAATGACTTCCTGTCCGGATACTCAAGCAACGATTCACTGGTCGGCGAGACCGGGAATGATACTCTTTACGGTCATACAGGCCGGGACACTTTGGACGGGGGTGTTGGCTATGACACCTTCGTCTACACGAGTACGGCGCAATCAAAAGCAGGATCCAGCAATCGTGACCAAATTTATTTCGGCGGCCCCGGCACCTTCGTCGAGGACGTTATCGACGTCTCCGCAATCGACGCCGACTTAACGATTGCCGGCGACCAGGCGTTCGTTTTCATCGGCACCGCGGCCTTTACCGGTCCCGGCCAGATAAGGGTCCAGGCCGGAGGGGCCGATACCCTGATCCTGTTCAACACCGACGCCAATCTATCAACTGAGATGGAGATCCTCTCCCGCGATGGCTCGGCCTACGCCCCCGGGGACTACGTGGCCTCAGACTTCATCCTCTGAGGGCCGCTGGTTTCAGGCCACCTGCACGATCTCGCCGCTGCGCCGGCACGCGGGCAGCGCCAAGCTGATAAAGGCCTCGATGAGCCGCGGATCGTCGGCCGGCTTGAGTGTTTCTGGATCCTCGCCGGGAAAGGCGTGCACGCGCATGCGCGTGCGCGTCGGACCGGGATCGATCAGGTTCGCGCGCACGGCCGTTTTCGCCGTCTCCTCGGCATAGGTGCGAACCATCGCCTCAAGCCCGGCCTTGCTCACGGCGTAAGCGCCCCAGTAGGCGCGGCCGGGCGCAACCGCGGACGTGACAAAGATCGCCCGCCCCGCGTCGGATGCCCGCAAGAGCGGGTCGCACGATCGCAACAGACGCCAGTTGGCGATCAGATTGACAGCGATGACACGCTCGAAAACGGAGGGCTCGGTATGGCCCAAGGGACCCAGCACCCCCAGCTCGGCGGCATTGGCGACAAGGACGTCGAGCCGGCCCCAGCGGGCGCAGATGGCAGCGCCGATCCGATCAACGACAGCCACATCGGCAAGGTCGGCCACCACCAGCGACGCGTGCCGCCCTTCCGCGCGCAAGAGGTCATCAAGCTCCTCCAGCGCCCCTTGGGTGCGGCCGACGATGACGAGTTCTGCGCCTTCGCGGCCAAACGCGGTTGCGACCGCACGGCCGATTCCGCGCGAAGCACCGGTGACGAGCGCAATCTGACCGGCGAGGCGGCCCGGCGCCGCCGGCGGCTGGGTGGCGAATGCTTGGGGCGGGAGAGTCATGGGGCGCCTCGATCAAGCAGATCGGGCCGGACGCGGGCGGCGGCGGCCGGCTCGGGTATGGCGTTTCTGCGCATCGGCTGCAAGCCGGTTGACTGCAGCCCCGTGCGCCGCCGTTGACGACGGATCGGCCGCAGCGGTATCACGCTCGGACGACGATGCGAACGAATCGGATTGGCGAGCGGATGCACGGTTTCCAGGCGCGGCGCGATGCACGGTGCCGTATCGGCGACGGTCCTTGGCTCCGGCCAAGCCTGTCGGGGGCGTGCTTCAGCCGCCATTCGCCCGCTCCCGGTTATTGCCCCTTGAAGAAGCGGCGGCAAACGCGTATAGGTTGTTACGAAAGAGCTTTGAACACGAGACGCGATAGGAAGCCTCGTTGACTCTCGCTCACCCCCCGTGTGTGGCGATCGGCATCCCCGTTTTCAACGGGCAGAACTACATTGCCGACGCCATCGAATCGGTCCTTGCGCAGACGTTCGAGGACTTCGAGCTCGTGATTGCCGATAACGCATCGACAGATGCGACGGCATCGATCTGCCGCGCGTACGCCGCGCGCGATTTCAGAGTGCGCTACCACCGGAGTCCCTATAACCGCGGCGCCGCGTGCAACTACGAGCTCGTGTACCGCCTTTCCTCGCCGACGGCGTACTTCAAATGGCTGGCGCATGACGATCGCATTGCACCGACCTTCCTCGCCAAGGCGGTCGCCGCCCTCGATGCCGATCCTGCGGCCGTTTTGTGCGGTTCCCTTGTTCAGGTGATCGACGACAAGGGCGAAGAGATCAGGATCTATGACAGCGACCTGATCGCGGCGCGCGAGTCCGAACGACCATCGGAGCGGTTTTCGGTCTGCATCTTGAAATCGCATCGTAATTCGGAAAACTTTGCCCTGATCCGCCGCAGCGCCCTCGAACGCGTCGAGCAAATGGGGCCGTACCACAATTCAGACAAGGTGATTATCGCTGAGCTTGCCCTGCTTGGCCGCTTCCTGCAGATCGAGGAACCCTTGATCGCCAACAGAGAGCATCAGAAGCGCGCCACCAGCGCCGTCGTGCGGTCGGCCTGGGCCGCGCATCACGACAGCAAGGCCGGAAGCTGGAACCGCTTCGGCCACCTGATGGTCTACCGCGATTATGTGCGGATGGTAAACCGGCACGTGCACGACTGGCCGGAACGCCGGAAGGCCTACGCAAGCCTGATCAAGTGGTGGGGGGACCGCATCAATCTGCTGACTTTTTGCGGCGATGCGGTTGCATTTGTGAGCCCGAAAGCGTTCGTGTTCGGCCGCCGCCTTAAGCACCAGCTGCTTCGCCCCGCCGCGCCGAAATGCAGCACCGAGACTGGTTGCAGCAACGGCACGGGCCCCAGATAAGCCATGGCCAAATCCGCCGTTTCCGCCGCCGCGCCGATTGAGGGCAGCGCCGAGGCTGTCGGCGACGCGCTGATGGCGCTCATCGCCAGGCTTTATCCTTTGCCGCGCAGCCTGACCGGCCCCGGCGTGCGTGCGACGCTTGCGATCCTGGGCGAAACAATTCCCCTCGCACTGAGCGAGGTGCCTTCCGGGACCCCGGTCTTTGACTGGGAGGTGCCGAAGGAATGGACGATCCGGGACGCGTACATCAAGGATGCGAGCGGGCGACGAATCGTCGATTACCGCGAACACAATCTGCACGTCGTCGGCTACAGCGTGCCGGTGCGCGCTAATCTCGACCTCGAAGAGCTCAGGCCACACCTGCACACGCTGCCCGACCGGCCGGATTGGATCCCCTACCGCACGACCTACTGGAAGGAGACGTGGGGCTTCTGCCTCTCGCATCGCACGCTGGAGAGCCTTAAGCCGGGGCGCTACGAGGTTGTGATCGATTCAAGCCTCACGGACGGCGCGCTGACCTACGCCGAGTGCGTTCTGCCGGGCGCGACCACCGACGAGGTGCTGCTGTTCACGCACACCTGCCATCCGTCCCTGTGCAATGACAACTGCTCGGGCATGGCGCTCGCGACGTTCGTGGCCCAGACGCTCGCGCAGCGGCCGCGTCGATACACCTACCGCTTCGTCTTCGCGCCGGGGACGATTGGCTCGCTGACTTGGCTTAGCCGCAACGAGGATACCGTCGCGCGCGTCCGCTACGGTCTCGTGCTGACGGGCTTCGGCGATCCAGGGCCCTTTACGTACAAGCGCAGCCGCCGCGGCGATGCGCCGATCGACCGCATCGTCGAGTATCTCTTGGAACGCACGGCCGAGCCCAAGGCCACCATCGTTGATTTCAGCCCCTACGGCTACGACGAACGCCAGTTCTGCTCGCCGGGCTTCGATCTGCCGATGGGCCGCCTTTCGCGCACGCCGTACGGCTGCTACCCGCAATACCACACCTCCGCCGACAACCTTGCCTTCGTCTCCAAGGACCAATTGGCCGACGCCTGGGCGCTGCTCTTGCGCATTCTCGATGTGGTTGAGGCCGATCGGAAACTCGTCAACACGTGCCCGAAGGGCGAACCGCGGCTGGGCAAGCGCGGGCTGTTCCGCTCGACCGGCGGTACCGGCGTGAGCAACCGCGAAGAGGCCATGCTGTGGCTCCTCAACCAGTCGGACGGCGAGCATTCGCTGCTCGACATCGCCACGCGATCTGGCCTTGACTTTACCCTTATCAGGAGTTCCGCTGACGATCTGATCGAGTGCGGGCTGTTGGTGGATCCCGCGTAAGGGTTGCCACCGCTTATGCCAAGACTCCGGCGCGAATGGGGGCGGAGACGGTACGACTACCCCAACATCGCCCATAAAGATCTCGCATATATTGGGTTGCCAATATGAGTGCTTTGCCGCACGATGCCGCCCGCCCATCGTCCCTCAACGACAACGATCGCCCCTCCATGCGACCCGATTTCGGCGACAGCGAACCGGCGTCGATTGCACAGGCTGCCGCGGCGGGCCGTTCAGAACGCGTCATCCCGCTGCAGAGGGCGCGGCGGTGGCCCGGCCCAGGGGCCCGCACCGTTGGCCGCCTGCTGCTGCTGGTTCGTCGCACGCGATTTCGCTCGCTCGCCCTGGTCCTGATGGCTTTTGCCGCCACGGGCGTGACGATCTCCATCGCTGCGCGCGCGCTCAAGGAGCCGCCGCGGGTCGAAGTGTTGTGGGACAAGCTGCAGGACTATGCGGCCGACCGCGATCGCTATTCGGTGCTATTCCTCGGTACCAGCCGCATCTACCGCACCATCGTACCGGACGCCGTAGACGCGGCAATGCGCGAAAACGGTTGCAATGAAACCAGTTATAATTTTGGCGTCGAGGGCATGTTCAGTGTCGAGCGGGATTATGTCCTCGATAAGATCTTGTCAGAGCGACCTCGATCGCTGAAAGTGATTGTTACCGAGGACGTCCTGCCGTCGATCGACAAGAACGATAACGCCAGTTATCTCAGCGATCGCGTTCGCTATTTCTATGATCTTGAAAATTTGCCAACTTTCCTCAATAGCCTTCTGAGCTATCCCGAGTCCGCGTTTGGGACTTTTCGTCGCCTTGCTTATTTGGGCGTGGGCTACCTGCGTGAATACTCTGGCGTCAGCCAGCTCGCAGGCCTGTTGCCTAATACCGGTTCCGATCGCGCCAGCACGTACGAAAAAGCGTTCCTCAACAACCGCGGCTACCTCGCGCTCGAAGACGAAACAGATGCGTGGTTCGAAAGGCGTCGCCGCGCATTCGTCGAGAACGAGCGTTGGATCGTCCGCGACCGCCAGGAGCGAGACCTAAAGGGTGAGTTTGCCGCCCATTCAAGGGCAGAGAAGCGCGGGGCGCATCTGGCCGCGCGCTTGGCGCAGATCGCCGAAAGTGGCGTCAAGCCGGCGCTGCTGGTGCTGCCGCACGAGCGGCCCGAGACAACGCTGCAAGCCATCAATGCCGTGATCCCGGAGCGGGTCGAGACGGCACTGATCCTCGATTACAACAAGATCACGCAATACCCGGAATTATTCAACAGAGACTTATGGTTCGATGCCTATCATTTTACTGACGCTGGCGCACGGCTGGCAAGCACGATGATCGGCCGCGACCTCTGCCGCGCCATCAAGCAATAGCCCCAAATAAACTGTCGCCGCCATGCTGTTCATAGAACCGATCTTTCTTGTATTTTTTCTGGTAACCGCCGGCATTTTTTGGCTTTTGACCAGTAACGACTGGCGGAAAGTGTGGCTCCTTGCCGCCAGTTACGTCTTTTATGGCGCCTGGGATTGGCGGTTCCTGTTCTTGATGATGGCTTGCTCGGCGTTCAATTACATGATGGCGCTGATCGTCGAACGCCAGCTCAAGAACGGTCCGGCGCAAGCATGGGTGCTGCCGACGAGCATCGTCGCTAATCTCTCGGTCTTGTTTTTCTTTAAATACTTCAATTTCTTCGCGGCATCGCTGACCGAGTTCGCGGCCGTCTTCGGGGCAACCGTGTCACCGGTCACCCTGCAGGTGGTGCTGCCCGTCGGCATCAGCTTCTTCACGTTCCAGGCGATGAGCTATTTCTTCGATGTCTATCGCAAGGACATCCCGGCCGAAAAGAGCATCATCGACGTCTCACTTTATATTGCTTTCTTCCCGCAATTGGTCGCAGGGCCGATCGTCCGCGCTGCCGACTTCCTGCCGCAGCTGACGCGGCGGCGGTTCTTTGCGGACGTCAACATCCGGGCCTCCCTCCTGCTGTTTGCGATCGGCTTTATCAAGAAGGCCTGCATCGCTGACGGCCTCGCGCCTTACGTCGACCGGGTTTTCGCCAACCCCGGCACTTACGATGCATTTTCGATTTTCTCGGCGGTCATTTTCTACGCCATGCAGATTTACTGCGATTTTTCCGGCTATTCGGACATGGCGATCGGCGCGGCCGGCCTGCTCGGCTATCACCTGGTCATCAACTTCCGTGCGCCTTACCTCTCAGTCAATATTACCGAATTCTGGCGCCGCTGGCATATCAGCCTGTCGACCTGGCTGCGCGACTATCTCTACATTCCGCTCGGCGGCAACCGGCACGGGCCGCGCCGGCGCGACCGCAACCTCATGCTGACCATGATCCTGGGCGGCCTGTGGCACGGCGCATCCTACAACTTCATCGTCTGGGGCTTCATGCACGGCCTGGCGCTGATCGTGCGCCGCGAGTGGGCGGTGCGCCAGCCGCTGGCTAACCTGCGGCTGCCGTTCGGCGCGTTTTTCAGCGGTCTGTTGACCTTCTACTGGGTGTGCATCGCCTGGATCTTTTTCCGTGCGACGACTTTGCCGGCGGCGCTCGACATTACTTACGCGTTCATCACCTTTCGCTCCGCCGGTAGCGAGCAACTGGCACTCGGTGTACCGTGGCTGATGGTCGTGGTGCTGATGGCGTCGCAGTGGGCCGATCAGAAGTACGGCATCGTCAAGCGGATCGAGACCATCTCCTGGCCGGCCTTCTATGGCGGCTTAGGGACAGCGTCCGCGTTTGCCCTCGCGTTGGTGCCGGGCGGGGCGCGCCCGTTTATTTATTTCCAGTTCTGAGCGGGCGGACGCGGCCTTACGCCAGCACGGTGACGCCGTTCGCGGTACAGTCCGCCGCGGCCAGTCGAATAAATGCCTCCACGACGGCCTCGGGCGGGCGCAGCGTCGCGGGATCCTCGTCCGGCATCGCATGGGCGCGCATGGCGGTCCGCGTCGGACCGGGGTCAACGAGGTTGACCCTGAGACGACTGTCCGCCACCTCCGCGGCGTAGGCCGCCACCAGCCACGCCAAGCCGGCCTTGCTCGCCGCGTAGGCGCCGCGCAGCGCCTTGCTGCGACTGATGGCGGACGTGACGAAGATGGCGCGGCCGGCATCCGAAGCATGCAGGAGGTCGTCAAACGCGCGGATCAAGCGGTAGTTGGCAGTCAGGTTGAGCGCGATCACGCGATCCCACACCGCCTGCGGCAGCTCAGCCACGCGCTCAAGCGGTCCGAGGTCGGCGGCATTGCCGACCAGGATGTCGAGCCGTCCCCACCGCATCAGGATCGCCGCCCGGATCTCCTCGATCGCGGCGGCATCGGTGAGATCGCGGGCGAGGACGAGCGGCTCGGCACCAGCGCCGGTCACCTCTTTGGCAACACGCCCGATTGCGTCACCGCTGCGGCTTACAAGCGCGAGGAGCGCCCCCTCGCGGCAAAAGGCCAGCGCAACGGCTCGGCCAATGCCGCGGCTCGCACCCGTGATCAGCGCCACCCGGTCGACCAGCCGACCGCCCGGCGCCGGCGCTTTCAAACGTGGCTGGTACGCCGCCATCGCGATGACTGTTCTCCCTCCAGCAGCGAGAGCTGGCGCTCCGCCGGCGGTTCCTGATAGTCGGTCAGGCGGATCGGATAGTCGCCGGTAAAACAGGCATCGCAGTACTGCGGCCTGAGAACAGCGCGACCGGGCTCACCCAGCGCGCGATACAATCCATCGATAGAGATATACGCAAGCGAATCAACGCCGATGTAGCGAACCATGTCCTCAAGGTTGCGGTTCGCCGCCAACAGTTCGGAGCGCTCCGGCGTATCGATGCCGTAGAAACACGAATGCGTGGTGGGCGGGCTCGATATTCGCAGATGGACCTCGCTGGCGCCGGCATGCCGCACCATCTCGACGATCTTGACCGAAGTGGTGCCGCGGACGATGGAATCGTCGACGAGGACCACGCGCTTGCCCTTCAGCCGCGCGGCGTTAGCGTTATGCTTCAAGCGCACGCCGAGAAGGCGGATCTGCTGCGATGGCTCGATAAAGGTGCGGCCGATGTAATGGTTGCGGATGATGCCGAGCTCGAACGGAATGCCTGAGGCCTCGGCGAAACCGATCGCTGCCGGAACGCCGGAGTCCGGCACCGGCACGATCAGATCGGCATCAACCGGCGCCTCGGCTGCAAGTTCGGCGCCGATCTGTTTGCGCGCCTGATAGACATTGATGCCTTCCAAGGTCGAATCCGGCCGCGCAAAGTAGATGTACTCGAAAATGCAGAAGCGCCGCGGCACCTTGGCGAACGGCTTGATGCTGCGCAGGCCGTCGTCATCGATCACGACCATCTCACCTGGCTCGATATCGCGCACGAAGGTCGCGCCGATGATATCGAGCGCACAGGACTCCGAACTCAACACCCATGCGCCGTCGATGCGGCCGAGGACGAGGGGGCGGACGCCGTGCGGATCGCGCATGCCGATCAGTTTGCGGCGCGTCACCGCGACCAGCGAATAAGCGCCTTCGATTTGCCGCAGGGCATCGACCAGCCGGTCGATGACGGTCGAGTAGGAACTGGTCGCGACCAGATGGATGATGGTTTCGGTGTCGGTCGTCGTGTGAAAGATCGAGCCGCGGCGGACAAGCTCATGCCGGATGGCGAGCGCATTGGTGAGATTGCCGTTGTGCGCGATCGTCATGCCGCCGAAGGCGAAATCGGCGAAGAAGGGCTGCACGTTGCGCAACGCCCCTTCGCCGGTGGTGGAATAGCGGACATGGCCGACGGCGATCGGACCTTTGAGGCGCTGGATCACCGGACGGGCGCCGAAGTTGTCGCCGACCAAGCCGAGCGCCCGATGGCTATGAAAGTGCTCGCCGTCGCAACTAACGATGCCGACCGCTTCCTGGCCGCGGTGCTGAAGGGCGTGTAAACCGAGCGCCGTCGTCGCAGCCGCGTCTGGGTGACCGAATACGCCGAAGACGCCACATTCCTCGCGGAAGTGGTCGTCGTCAGAGGACGCTGGCCTCGTTTCCACCTTCCGGGTGCCCCGTCCGATCATTGCCCCGACCGGTCGGCCGGGCGCTCCGTCCCAAGCAGCCGCTCGAGCTCCCTGCGTTCCCGCTGGCCGTAACCCGGTTCGGGGCCAATATCGCGCAGGGCCGGGCTCTTCGGCTCCGGGCCCATCATGTCGCGCGCCAGACGTTCCGTTTCAAGCACTTTCCTTAAATGCTGGCGGGCAGGGTCGGCGTGCTGCTCAACTGTTCCGGTGTAACGGGTAACGACCTCCTTCAGCCACTCGGCGCCGCTTTCCACCAACGGCAGGCTGCGCGCCTGGCGCAACCACGCCGGATGGTCATGCGACGGCACCAGCCAGCTGAACGCGAGGTAGGCAAGACAGATCACCAGCGCCCCGCGCACGACGCCGAACAGAAAGCCGAGGGAGCGGTCAACGGCATTGAGCTGGCTCGATTTGACCCGCCTTGCAATCATCCCGGTCAGGATCGACAGCGCGATCAGGGCGACGAGGAAGATCGCGCCGCCGGCCGCGATATCGGCCACCAGCGGCTGATCGATCACCTGCTGCGCGAGTGGACGGACCAGCGGCAGAGCAAAGACGACGGCAATGATGGCGCCGATCCAGGCGGCAACCGAAAGCACCTCCTGCACGAAACCGCGCGCGAAGGCCAACAGACCGGACAGCACGAGGACCGCCAGGACAGCGCCGTCGGCAACGGTAAGCGGGAAATCAGACACGTTCGGACCTCCGCCGCGAGGGGACCGCACCGGTCTCAGCGCGAACGAGCGCCACCAGTTCGGCCAAGTGGGAAACTTCGATCAACGTGAGATCGCGCCCTTCGCCACCGGCGCGCCGGCCCGGCACGATCGCCGAGGCAAAACCCAGCTTGGCGGCCTCCTTGAGGCGGGCGCCGGCACGGGCGACGGCCCGCACTTCGCCACCAAGGCCGACCTCGCCGAAGACGACGGTCCCGGCGTCAATCGGCCGCCCGGTCGCAGCCGACACCAGGGCCGCCGCAACGGCCAGATCGGCAGCAGGCTCACTAATCCGCAAGCCGCCAGCGACGTTGAGAAAAACATCAACAGCGCCGAGCACCAAGCCGCAACGGGCCTCGAGCACGGCGAGGATCATCGCCAGTCGGCCGCTATCCCAGCCGACAACGGCGCGGCGCGGTGTCGCAAACGAGGACGGCGCGATCAGCGCCTGAATCTCGACCAGAACCGGGCGCGTACCCTCGATGCCGGCGAAAACGGCACTGCCAGGAACGTTGCGCTCGCGCTCGGCCAGAAACAGTGCCGAAGGGTTGACCACTTCTTTCAAGCCGGCATCCGTCATTTCGAAGACACCGATCTCGTCGGTCGGGCCGAAGCGATTCTTGACCGCCCTTAAGATGCGGAACTGATGACCGCGCTCACCCTCAAAGTAAAGGACGGTATCGACCATGTGCTCCAGGACGCGCGGGCCGGCGATCATCCCCTCCTTGGTCACGTGGCCGACCAGAAAGATGACGAAGCCGCGCCGCTTGGCAAGGGTGATCAGGGCCTGCGACGACGCACGCACTTGTGCCACCGTTCCGGGCGCCGATTCGAGCGCGTCGAGGAACAGCGTCTGCACCGAATCGACGACAACGACGTCGACCGGCCCGTCGCTCTCCAGCGTCGCCGCGATGTCGCGCACCGAGGTCGCGGACGCCAGCCCCACCGGCGCCGCGCGCACGCCCAAGCGGTCGGCCCGCATCCGCAGCTGATCAACCGCCTCCTCGCCCGAGATGTAGATGCACTGTGCCGTGGTCGCGAGCGCAGCCGCAACCTGCAGCAGCAGGGTCGACTTGCCGATACCGGGATCGCCGCCGATCAGGAGCGCACTGCCGGGCACAAGGCCGCCGCCGGTTACCCGGTCAAGCTCACTGATGCCGCTCCGCAGGCGGTCGATCGGCTTGAGCGGGCCGTCGAGCGCGATCAGTTCGATCCGCCGCCCGGGCGCTCCGCCGCTGCGTTCCAGGGCGCCGCCGGCGCCGATCTCGCTCACTTCCTCGACCAGTGCGTTCCACGCCCCGCAATCGTCGCAGCGCCCGCTCCACTTCGGCTGGACGCTGCCGCACTGCTGGCAGACGTAGCTCTTCGTCGGTCGAGCCATGTCCTACCCTCGCCCGGCGGCGGCCGGCTTACGCCCGAACCGCCATTTGGATCGGTCCATCGGCCCGGCCATGAATGAACTGATCCACCCGCGGGTCGCCGGAGGCATCGACGTCCGCCACCGGCCCGGCCCAGATGATCACACCCTGGTAAAGCATCGCGATGCGGTGCGCGATCTTGCGCGCACTCGCCATGTCGTGGGTGATCGAGAGCGCCGATGCGCCGACCTCGCGGGTCGTCTTGACGATGAGCGAGTTGATGACGTCCGCCATGATCGGATCGAGCCCGGTCGTGGGCTCATCGAAGAAGATGATCTCGGGATCGGCGGCGATCGCCCGCGCCAGTGCGACGCGTTTCTGCATGCCGCCCGAGAGCTCCGCAGGCACCAGGTCGGCGACGTCATCGGTCATACCGACCTGGGCGAGTTTGGCGATGGCGATGCCACGTGCGTCGCGCCGGCGGATCTTGTGCTGAGCGAGGAGGCCGAACGTGACGTTCTCCCACACCGGCAGGCTGTCGAAGAGAGCGCCGCCTTGGAACAGCATGCCGAACTTGCGACGGATTTCGTCGCGCGCCTCCCCGCGCAGGCCGATGGTCTCGACACCGTCGATGCGGACGCTGCCCGCGTCCGGCTCCAGAAGGCCAATGACGCATTTCAGCAGCACCGACTTGCCGGTACCGGAGCCGCCGATGACGACCACCGACTCCCCAGGGCCCAAGTCGAGATCGATGCCATTGAGGACGACCTTGCGGCCAAAGGCCTTGCGCAGGCCGCGGATGCTGATCTTCGGCGAGGCTGCGTTCATTTTGCGAAGAAGAGCTCGGTAAGGACGTAGTCGAAGCACAAGATCAGGATCGAGGCGGAAACGACGGCACTCGTTGTCGCCTGACCGACCCCTTGCGCGCCGCCGCGCGAGGTATAGCCATGATAACAGCCCATCAGGCTGATGATGAAGCCGAAGGCCGCTGCCTTGACGAGGCCGGAGACGACATCGTCAACGTGCAAGGCTTCGAACGTGCTCTGCAGGTAGTTGGCAGGATTGAAGCCGAGCTTATAAACGGAAACGATGAAGCCGCCGAAAATGCCGATGATATTGGCGATCATGACGAGCAGCGGCAGCACGATCACGCCTGCGATCAGGCGCGGCGCCACCAGATACTTCATCGGGTTGGTCGAGAGCGTCGTCAACGCGTCGAGCTGTTCTGTCACCCGCATCGTGCCGATCTCGGCCGCCATCGCCGCGCCGATGCGGCCCGCGACCATCAGCCCCGCCAACACCGGGCCGAGTTCGCGCGTGATCGAAACGACGACGACGTTAGCGATCGCCCCCTCGGCGGAAAAGCGGGAAAACCCGACGTAGCTCTGCAGCGCCAGCACCATGCCGGTGAAGATCGCCGTCAGCCCGACCACCGGCAGCGAGTAATAGCCGATGTCGATCAGTTGCCGGCCGATGCTGCGCAGGTAGAACGGCGGCCGCAGGCAGTGGCTCACCGCCTCCACCGCGAACAAGGTCAGGCGACCGACGACGGCAAAGAATGACAGTGCGAAGGCGCCGACAAGCTGGAGCGTTTTCATTGCGGGTGAGCGTCCGCTGCCCGGTAGACGCGGGCGTAGCGCGATCCGAGCGCCGTCAGGATCTCATAGCCGATGGTGCCGGCGCGTTCGGCGACGGCATCGACCGTCTGCGAGGCACCGATGAGTTCGACAAAAGCCCCCGGGCACGCGATCGCCGCCGGCACGGCCGAGACATCGACGGTGATCAGGTCCATGGACACTCGCCCGACAAGTGGCACCTCAAAGGCGCCGACGGTGGCGCGGCCACGATTGCTGAGGCTGCGAAGGTAGCCATCCGCGTAGCCGACGGCAACAGTCGCAATGCGGCTCGGCTGCACAACGGCATACGTGGCTCCGTAGCCGACCGTCGCCGGTGGAGCGACGGTGCGCACCTGGAGGATGCGGGCGCGCAAGGTGACTACCGGCCGCATCGGGTTTGGGCCGCCCGCAAGCGGCTGAACACCGTAGAGCGCGGCGCCGGGGCGGGCGAGATCGAAGTGGTACGGATGCCCAAGAAAAATGCCGGCCGAGTTCGCGAGCGACACGGGCGGCCGCGCCGGAGCGAGCACCGGCGTCAGCGCGGCGAGGGCCCGGCCGAGGGCTTGGCGCTGCCGCTCATTCAACGGGTGCTCCGGCTGATCGGCACACGCGAGGTGGCTCATCACCAGCACGGGCGCGATGCCCGCGAGCAGGCCGGGATCGTCGACAAGGCGTGCAAGCTCGTCCGCCGGCAGGCCCAGACGCGCCATGCCGGTATCGACGTGCAGCGCCGCCGGCAGGCGGGCCTCGCGGCGGCGTGCGGCGGCGGACCAAGCCGCGATGTCCTCACGCGAGTTCAGCACCGGCGTCAACCGGTGCGCGATCAGCGCCTCGTCCGCACCCGGCAACGGCCCGTTGAGAACGTAGACGGCGGCCGGCCGTGCGGTCGCTTCGGCGCCGGCTGCGAGGACCGCACGGACCTCGATCCCCTCCTCGAGTGTGGCGACGAAAAAGGAGCGGCAGCCGGCTTCAGCGAGAGCGGCGGTGACCTCCCGCGCTCCGAGGCCATAGGCGTTGGCCTTCACCGCCGCGCCGAGGCCGGCACCGGGGCGCAGCCGGTCGCGCAACAGTCGCCAGTTGGCGACGACGGCTCCGAGATCGATCGTCAGAATTGCCGCGGCATAATCGGGGACAGGGGCCACGGATCGCCCTAGCGGTCGTCGACGTGGGTGACTTCGGCATCGCGGAAGGCGGTCAGCGCGGCGTCGAAGATCAACGGCACATTGCCGGTGGGGCCGTGCCGCTGCTTGGCAATCAGCACCTCCGCCTTGTTGGCGACCGTTTCCAGCCGCCGCTGCCAGGCTTCGTACTTCTCGATGCCGTCCCGATCGGTGGCGTGCGCATTCGGTTGCTGGCGTTGAACGTAATACTCCTCGCGAAAGATGAACATCACCACGTCGGCGTCCTGCTCGATGGTGCCGGACTCGCGCAAGTCCGCGAGCTGCGGCCGCTTGTCCTCCCGCTGCTCGACAGCGCGTGAGAGCTGGGACAGCGCCAGGACGGGCACGTTCAGCTCCTTGGCCAGCGCTTTCAGGCCGCGGGTGATCTCTGAGAGCTCCTGCACCCTGTTCTCATAGCGGTTTGCCACCGACGGCGTGATCAGTTGCAGGTAGTCGACGACGATCATGCCCAAGTGATGCTGGCGCTTCATCCGCCGCGCGCGCGTGCGCATGGCGCTGATCGAGAGCGCCGGCGTGTCGTCGATGAAGAACGGCAGCCGCTGCAATTCCTGCGCCGCATGAACGAGTTCGGGGAACTTCTCAGACGTCACCTGGCCGCGGCGGATGCGCTCCGACGACACGCCGGTCTGCTCGGAAAGAATGCGTGTGGCCAGCTGCTCGCGTGACATTTCAAGCGAAAAGAAGCCGACCACGGCACCGTCCTCGGCGACGGTCCCGCCGTCGGGAGTCTTGACGAGCCGTGCAGCGCGCGCGGCATGGAAGGCCATGTTGGTGGCGAGCGCGGTCTTACCCATCGACGGCCGGCCGGCAAGGATGATCAGATCCGAAGGGTGGAGTCCGCCCAGCTTTTCATCGAGATCGCGAAAACCGGACGGTACGCCGCTCAGCAGGCCCTGGCGCCTGTGCGCGACTTCCGCCTGCCGCAAGGCGCGGGTCATCGCCGTTTCGAACGTCTCGAACCCGCCCTCAAGAGTGCCTGCGGTGGCGAGATCGTACAGCCGCTGTTCGGCGGTCTCAATCTGGTGGAACGCGGTCTCCTCGATTTCCGCCTGGTAGGCGCGGTTGACGACGTCCTCGCCAAGCGTGATCAGTTCCCGTCGCAGCGCCAGATCGTGGACGAGGCGGCCGTAGTGGAGGGCGTCGATCACCGAGACCGCGGCCTCTGCCAGCCGGAACAGGTACTGGGCGCCGCCGACATCACTCAAGCGCTCGCCCTGCTCGAAGTAGGCCTTCAGTGTCACCGGATCGGCGACCTGGCTGCGATCGATCAGCCGCTGGCAGGCTTCGAAGATCAGGCGGTGCTCGGCGAGTGCGAAGTGCTCGGCTCTGAGAAAGTCGGCAACCCGCTCGTAAGCGCGATTGTTGACGAGCATCGCCCCTAACAGCGCCGCTTCAGCATCGACGTTGTGCGGCGGCCGGCGCAGACCGGGAATGCGAATCTCGGCCCCGCCGAGGTTGAGCGTCGTCGTGGTCATCTTAGGACGGAAACCCCGTAAGGGACCTATTTGTGCGGTCCCTGCATCGTTGTGACGGAGTTTGCCTGAAATCAGCCCGCGGCGGCAGCCCCCGCCCCTGTGGAACCGGGGGACAGTTTCCGCGCTTCCTGTGGATAAGGCGGAGAAAAACTAATCGCTACAAGGGGATTAGCCTTCATCCCCCGCCTCTTCGGCCGCCGCTTCAGCGACCGCAGCGGCTGCCTCCTCGGCTTCGCGCGCTTCCTCCGCTGCAGCGGCAGCCGCCGGCGAGAGCGCGGCTGTGCCGGTCTTGAGCTGCGTCTCCGCTTCTTCGCGCGAGCGAGCGACGCTCACCTTGATGGTGACACTCACTTCCGGATGCAGCGCGATCGGTACCTCATAGAGCCCCACGGCCTTGATCGGCGCATTCAGGAGCACCTGCTGGCGGCGGGTTTTCACGCCGGCCGCGGACACCGCGTCGGCGATATCGCGCGTGCTGACGGAACCGTAGAGCTGGCCCGCTTCCCCTGACTGGCGGATCAGGATGATCGAGAGCCCCTCAAGCGGTCCGGCCAGAATTTCCGCCTCCGTCCGCCGCTCAGCATTGAGCGCCTCCAGGTGCGCCCGCTGCTCCTCGAACCGCTTGCGGTTCTCCTCCGTGGCCCGAACAGCCTTTTTCTGCGGCAACAGGTAGTTGCGGGCGTAGCCGGGCCGCACCCGCACGACCTCGCCCATCTTGCCCAGGTTCTCGATACGCTCAAGAAGGATCAGTTCCATCATCCACTCCCACTCAATCCAGTCGCGAATCCCCGGCCGCCCCGCCACCCGACGCGTCACCGCCTTCGGGGCGCCAGCCGCTCCACGCGGAGATCATCCCGATCAGGGCGACGACAGCGGCCGCCAGCGCGAAAAACACCCCCAGCAACAGGTAGAAGACCACCAAGAGCATCCCCGGCGAGCGGCCGCGACGGGCCAGCGCATGCACAAGGGCGAGCCCAACCAGGAAGTACGGTGCACACAACACAAGCGCGGCGTTGCGGGCAAGGTAAGCCGCATCGCCGCTGGCAAGAAGCCCGACCGCCGCCGCCGCCGCCAGCACCCAACCGAGCCAGTCCGGCAGACTGAGCGCCGACCACTTCGGCGTCGGCCGGATCGCTGCGCCGCGACGCGCCAGGATCCCTTGCGCAGCCACGGCGTTCAACAAAATCATCGCGAGCCACGCCAGCGCCGAAAAGCCGACAAACACAGGCGCCAGCGAGCCGACCAGCATCTGCCGCTGAGCGGCATCGAAGCCGGGCGCCGCAACCTCCATCACCCCTTCGAGAGTCGACGTGATCGCCGCCTCGATGCCGTCGCCGCCGGCAAGTGCGGTGGCGGAACTGACGAAGGCGCCGAGCAGCGCCATCACCGCCACCAGCAGGCCGATCGGATACCAGCCGTCACCGGCCCCGTCACCGGGACCCCCAGGCAACACCGGCCGGCGCAACAGCGCCTGGTGCACCACGAGCCAGGACGGCAACGCGTGCATGCCGCTGTAGACGCCGGCAGCCACACCGCCCCCCACCACGGCGACAACGACGAGGCCGGCTGAAGCCGCAATCCCGGCGGCGTTGCTGCCAAGCGCCAGACCGACAAGAAGGATGGGCAGCGGCGCGATGTAGGCGGCGACGACGCCGAGCGGCGAGCCGAGCAACGCCATCAGCGATGCGGCCGCACTCAAGCCGCCGCCCCCGACCGCCAGTAAGGTATTTTTGCCCATCCGTTCCTCCCGCCGCAAACACGGCGGATCGGCGCCAAACGCTACTTGAGGACGTACGGCAACAGTGCCAGGTAGCGGGCGCGCTTAATCGCGCGGGCCAGCAACCGCTGCTTGCCCGCCGACACCGCGGTGATGCGGCTGGGCACGATCTTGCCGCGCTCGGACACGAAGCGCTGCAAGAGCTTGATGTCCTTGTAGTCGATCTCGGGCGCGTTCGGCCCGGAGAAGGGACAACTCTTGCGACGACGGAAGAACGGCCGACGCGTGCTCATGCCTCACCTCCCCGGCCCTCGTCGGGTGCGACAGCAGCGGCGTCGGGCACGGTATCGGCTGCCTCGTCGCGGCGCCTTCCTTCATAGCCACGACCTTCGCCGCGGCCCTCGTAGCTGCGGCCTTCGCCGCGGCCCTCGCCAAAGCGGCCCTCGCTACGCCCCTCGCCAAAGCGGCCCTCGCCGCGGCCCTCGCCGAAGCGGCCCTCGCCGAAGCGACTGCGACCGCCGCGGAAATCGCCTCGACCGCCGCGTTCATCACTGCGCGCTGTGCGCGCCTGCATCATCGCGCTGGGCCCGCTCAAGAGCTTATCGGCGCGGATCGTCAGATAACGAATGATGTCTTCGTTAATGCCCATCAGCCGCTCGACCTCGACCATCGCCGGTGCCGGCGCCTCGATGTTCAGCAGCATGTAATGGCCCTTGCGGTTCTTCCGAATGCGGTAAGCGAGGGAGCGCAGCCCCCAGTATTCCCGCCGCGGCACGCTGCCGCCCTTTTCCTCGATGACTTTGGTGAACTGGTCAGCCAGGGCCTCGGCCTGCGGCGTCGAAATGTCCTGGCGAGCAATGAATATGGTTTCGTAGTACGGCACGATCTCTCGTCCCCTTTCGGATTGTCTCAGCCGCGCGCCATCGGCGGCATAGCCGGCACCCGTGGCCGGCAAGGAGGGCCGGCAATAAAGCAGGTTCGCCGTAAGGACGCAAGCACCGCAGCCAAGCCGTCCTATTCGCACGGCGGCAGCGACCGCTTTTCCAGCCACAGGCTGGCCTCGTGGGCACCCGGCATGAGCGGCAGCCGGTTGAGAATGGAGTCCGCGAGCAGATCCGCGCACGCCGTGCGGACGAAGTGGCTGGCCCACAGGATTCGCCAGGCGGAGCCCTGCAACAGGGCAGCAACGCCCTGCTGTTCGTTGTAGCCGCGCCAGGCCCAGGCGGCGGGGTACGGATCGGGAAGGAAGATATCGTGCACGTGCACAATCGCGCCCGCCGGCAGCAGCGGCAGCACACGGTTCAACAGCATATCGACGTCAGAGCCCGGCATCAGCACGTGGCTTGAATCGATGCTGAGCACATCGCCCGGACCCAGCGGCGCGAACGGCGCCTCCCCCGCGTCTTGCACGCTCTTCTGCAGGAGCCTGACGCCGGCGGTGCCGAGCTCGGCGCGCGGGGCCGGATCGATCGCCGTCAGCGCCAGCGGATAGCCGGCATCAGCCGCCGCGCGGATAAAGAATCGGGTGGAATGGCCGGCGCCGACCTCGACCAGCCGGGCTGGCCGCAGCGTGCGGACGACGGCGTAGGCGATCGCGGCATCGAGGCGCGGAAACCAGTCCTGGTCCCAGCGCGGGCCCGGGGGCGGCCCGCCCAGCGCCTGCAATGCATCGGCATAGCCGTCGATGCGTGCGATCCAGGCCTCGAACCGGCTGCGGCCGGCGGCAAAGAGCGGCGCCAGCGAGGGGTAGGGGCAACGGTCGCCGGCGGCGGTCCCCTCGGCGGCAAAACGGCAGGGGATGAAGAAGCCGCGCCGGAAGCCGAACAGTGTTGCCACGCCAAGAGTGAAGCGGCGGCATTCGCCCCGGCTTGACATTTCCCTATGCCATAACGAAAGGCGGCCCGGCAAAGCCCGGGCCGCTTACAGTCGTTCGTCCGTTTCCTCGTCTCAGGTCAGCGCAACCGATTGGCCTAGACGACGAAACGCCTTGGTTTCTCTGTTGCCAGTATCGCTCCGGCAATCAAGCGGGTGTCTTTGCGCCATCCGCTCTAAAAATAAGTGTGTGAACCGAGATGGTCCTCAAAGTCAATCAACGTGTGACGGGCAAGATCCGCCTCGGTCACCCCGTTCGAAAAGACGATCGTGCCGTAGAGGCCATGATGGCTGCCGTTGAAGCCTGAGAGGTAGAGAGTGTTGCCTCTAAAGTCCGTCGACCCCATCCCCCACTTCGTGTCATGGCTATGCACGAGCGACAAGATGTCACCTTCGCGAGGGTTGAAATCCGGGAGGTAAACCGTCCCAAGGGGATTGTTGCCGTGTTTGCCCCCTAAGTCGCCCCAGGTTGTGGTGCTGATGTTAAATTCGTCAGCGCCTGACCCACCATAGTACGTGCGGTTCCCTGCCGTGCTGGTTCTCGACCAGATGAGGTCATTGCCGGCTTCACCGTAGGCCACATGGTCGCCGCCGGCAATCACGGTGATATTGTCATTGCCGTTACCGCCGTACAGCTTGTCACTGCCGTACTGCGCAAGAATATAATCGGCGCCGTCACCACCATAAACTATATCGTTACCCAGCTCACCATAAAGCTTGTCGTTGCCGGCTTCGCCGTAGATCACGTCGTTGCCACTGTTGCCCCATACCCTATCGTTGCCGCTGCCGGCCTTGATCTTGTCGTTGCCGGTTGTTCCTTTGACGTCTTCATTGTTCGCACTGTATTGCAAATAATCGCCAGCCTTCATGGGATATTTTGGTGTCGCCATCGTTCAGGATCCCTCGTTCAAGTTGCGTCGTGTGCCGGCCTGCGCTTGCGCAGCCGACCGCTGGTGTTTATCCCTGCGGAACACCTCTTGAGCGAGGCCTTATCGATCCGCCCGGGTACCTAACGCCGTGGCCAAACGGCCACCTGTCCCTTACCCGCTGTCGGGACATGGCAACATACTAAACAGCGCAATGTGGCCAAAATTAGGCAATGGTCTCATTGAAATGAGAATGATCCGCAGATTAGAGTGTCGATATGCGATGAGTAGATGAATAAAACCCCTTGTCCGACAGCAGTCTAACTGGCCATCGCTGCCTTTCTAGGCTGGAGCTGTATTGGCAGTCTTCTGTCCTCATTCTATCGCGGTCCGGGGGAATTCTGACGTGAGATGCTCGCGTCGTTTGTTACCAGGGGAAGTGCTTTTTTGGTCCTTATAATTCACACGTATTAAGACCGCTCACTTTCTTTATCTACACGCTATTCGTGCCTTTCTGGCCTTGAAGACTGCGCACATCTTTCACGGCAGCGTCGACGAGATGGAGGAGGAATCCCGGCTCGCCGAGGCCGGCCACAATGTCGCGAATCATGCCGAGACGGATTTCGAGCTCGGCCAGCGTCCGTGCCTCGGCGCCGAGAAAGCGCGCCTGCAGGTCCGAAATGCGGCACATGAGATTGCTGAGCGCACTCGTCTCGATCCTCGGCAGTGCGCTCATTGCATGATCGATCTCCCGCTTCAGTTCGCCAAGACTGTCCTGACCGGCTGTGCTCATTCCTCTCTCCCCTTGCTGCCCGAGGTCCCGGTGCGCCCGACCGGCGCACCTTTGCCTGAGGAGTTTAACCGTCCGCAGCCGGTTTGCGAACCATCGGCGATCGGCCATGGGCTATTCTTTACGTGGCTGCGGTGTGTGCTTGGCAGGCTCTGGCGCCGGGCCGGTACCATCGCTATGCTGGAAAGCGAAGTCACCGCCGTTTCCAGACCCCGAAGGTTCACGCCATGACGACGCCTGCCCTTAAACTGGCGGTGATTCCGGTCACGCCGTTCGTTCAGAACTGCTCGCTCCTGTGGTGCACGCAGACACTCGAGGCCGCCGTCGTCGATCCCGGCGGCGATGTCGACCGGATTGCCGCGGCTGTCACCAAGGCCGGCGTGCAGTTGCGGAAGGTGCTGTTGACGCATGGCCACCTCGACCATGCCGGCGGCGCTGCCGAGATCGCTAAACGGTATGGGGTGCCGATTGAGGGGCCGCACATCGCCGACGCCTTCCTGATCAAGGCGATCCCGCAGCAATCGCTGATGTTCGGCTGCGCCCCATCGCCGGCCTGCACGCCCGACCGCTGGCTCGAAGATGGCGACCAGGTGAGCGTCGGCCGGCTGACGCTTGACGTCCGCCACTGCCCCGGCCACACGCCAGGCCATGTCGCCTTCATCCATGCGCCGTCGCGGCTCGCGCTGGTCGGCGATGTTCTGTTCGCAGGCTCGATCGGCCGCACCGATCTGCCGGGCGGCGACTATGACACCTTAATCCGCTCGATCCGCGAGCGCTTGTGGCCGCTCGGCGACGACGTCAGCTTCCTGCCCGGGCACGGGCCGATGTCGACCTTTGGCAACGAGCGGCAGACCAACCCGTTCGTGGCCGACTGAGCGGCGCAGCGAATCATGCCGGCGGCAGCACGCCCGCCAGCCAGGTGACGATCCGCTCCGCCACCGTCTGCCATTCCGGATCAAGCATCATGGCGTGAGGCATCGCCGGGAAGATCTCCGCCTTGGTGCCAAAGGCCTGCGCTGTCGCCACCACGGAAGCAGAGGTGACGCACGTGTCGCTCTCTCCGCCGAGGATAAGGACCGGCACGTCCCGGCGCGGCCGCGACGGCGGCAGGTCACGCCCCATCATGTCCATCATGACCGCGTCCGACTCCGCTTCCGCCGGCGGCAGGACGCGGCGGATATAGTCATCGGGCGTGTCTGAGCGAAAGAGTGCCCGCTTGGCGCCATCGAGTGTGGCGGCTTGCGGGCCCAACCGCTGCATCGCGCTCATCTGCCACGCCAGCAGCGGATTGAAGACCAGTGCCCCCAGCATGCCCGCCAGAATTCCATGCGGCGGCGGCGAGGCCATCAGCACCGCCGCCGGCAGCGCGTGGGTCTCGAGAACCTTCTGCACCACCATTCCGCCCATCGAATGGCCGATCAGCACCGGCATCGCCGGCAGGCTTTGCGCTACATCGAGAACGTCGGCGACGTAATCCTTGAGGCGGGTCTGTTTCAGCATTTCCCGGCCATCGCTGCGGCCGTGGCCACGCAGGCTCAGCGCATGCGCTGCGTAACCCCGCTTGGCGAAGTACGGCAGGAAGAAGGGTTCCCACAGCCCCGCGCACGAGTAGGCGCCGTGAATGAACAGGACCGGCACCGGGTGCGCAGGACCGGCCGGTTCCCGCGTGATGACCTCCAGGTTCATGGCTTGCAGCTCCTCTTCATCAAAGTCGCCGCCGCAGGCGGTTCGGCGGACACGCGATCAGGCGACGGCGGTCGGCATTCCGCCTGCACGCACGCGCGGCAGTGTTGCCTCCAGCCAGTGGGCGAGCCGCTGCGCCACCATCTCCCAATGATGATCGAGCATCATCGCGTGGCCGACCTCGGGAAAAATGGTCGGCTCGGTGCGGTACGTCCACGCCGTCGCCATCACCGCGCCCGGATGGATGAAGGCGTCCCGTTCGGCGCCCACCACGAGGATCGGTATGTTCCCCGGTGAGCGCGACGGCGGCAGGCCAAGGCCCCACATGTCGAGCATGACCAGCGGCGACTCCGGCACCATCCGCGGGACCATCCGGTACAGCACGTCCGCCGGCGTATCATCGGAGAACAGCCAGCGGCGGATGTTGTCGATATCGACCGGCGCAGCAGGCCCCAGCATCTGCACGGCGGTGAGTTCCGCCAGGAGCCACGGGCGCGTCAACACCATGTTGAGCCAGCAGCCGAACAGGCCGTGCGGCGGCCCGGACGCCATCAGCACCACCCCCGCTACCGGATTGCGGTGCATGTACTTCTGCACCACGATGCCGCCCATCGAGTGGCCGATCAGCACCGGCGGCGTGCCGATCCGCGCCACTGCCGCCTCGACGTCGGCAACGTAGTGCTTGAGCCGCGTGAGCAGCCGCTCTTCCCCGCCTTCGCTCTGACCGTGGCCGCGCAGGCTCAAGGCGTAGGCGGTGTACCCTTGCGCAGCGAAATAGGGCAGGAAGTGCGGTTCCCAAACCCAAGCGCCGGCATAGGCGCCGTGCACGAACAACAGCGGTGGTCGCTGCGCTGGGCCCTCCGGCCGATGGCAGATCAGCTCCAGATGCATCGCACACCCTCCTGCCGCAGGCCTTATCGCACGTGCCGGCGAGGTTCGTGCCGCCTTCGATCATTCGCCGCGGAAAACAGGGCTCCTCCGCTCGCGAAAGGCGGCAATGCCTTCGCGGTAATCGGCACTCGCCCACACCCGCCGCCTGAGCCGCTGCATCTCCTCGACCGCGCGCGGGCTCAAAGTCACGACATCGGCAAGGATCCGCAGCTCCTCCTTCATGGTCGCGATGGCGAGCGGCGCCAGGGCGGCGATGCGAGCGGCGAGATTGAGGGTGAAGTCTTCGATTTCCGCCGCGGCGACGAGATGGTTGATGATGCCGAACGCCTGCGCCCGGTCGGCACTGACGGGCTGGGCGGTGAACGCCATCTCCTTGACGATCCCGATCGGCAAGCGCCGGGTCAAGGCGATAAGGCCGGAGACGTTGTAGACGAGGCCGAGCTTCGCCGGCGTGATGGTGAAACTGACGTCGGGCGTCGCGATGATCACGTCCGAGACCATCGCGAGTTCGCACGCCGCGCCGAAGACGCCGCCTTCGAGAAGGGCGATCACCGGCGCCGGGAACGCCTCGACGGCGCGGGCGAGGGTGCGGATGCCGTCGCTCGATCCGAGCGCGTCGACCTCGACATCGCCAAGCTCGGTGATGTCGTAGCCTGCGGACCAGACTTTGGTCCCTCGCGCCGCCCGCAGGATGACAGCACGCGCGCCCTGATCCCTGAATTGAGCGAGCGCCGCCACGGCATCCGCGGTCAGGGCGCGGCTAAGCGCGTTGCGCTTCGCCGCATCGTTCAACGTCAGCGTGCCGACGCCGTCGTGGAAGTCGGTGAGGATCAGCGACATGCTGCGGTCTCCGGACGGGAGAAGTGACAATTGCTGCACCCGCGATATGTACGCCGAACGTGTCGTTGAGCGCAAAGCCCTTCAGCAGATGCGCGGCAATTGATCACCGGCCAGCCAGTCAACGATGCGGTGCCCGCCGAAGCTGGTTTGCATCTGCACGAACCGGCGGCTGTCCTCAACCACCGTGCCGATCCGCGCCGCCTCCCGGCCCAAGGGGTGGGCGCGCATGACGGCGAGCAGGCGGAGGGCATCCTCGGCAGGGCAGAACGCGACCAGCTTGCCCTCGTTGGCAACATAGAGGGGATCGAGGCCCAAGAGCTCGCACGCGCCGCGCACCGCAGGCGCAACCGGAATCGCATCCTCGTTCAAGGCGATGCCGACACCCGATTGCTGCGCGATCTCGTTCAGGAGCGCCGCCAGCCCGCCGCGGGTCGGATCGCGCATGGCGTGGATGCCCGGCACGGCTTCGACCATCCGTGCGACCAGATCGTGCAGCGAGGCGCAGTCGGAGCGCAGCTCGGTCTCAAACGCGAGGCTCTCGCGCTTGGACAGCACTGCCACGCCGTGATCGCCGATCGAACCGCTCAGCATCACCGCATCGCCGGGGCGCGCCCGTTCCGCCGAGATCTCGACGCCTTCGGGAACGATGCCGACGCCGGTGGTGGTGATGAAAATGCCATCGCCCTTGCCGCGCTCCACGACCTTGGTATCGCCGGTGACGATCGCGACGCCCGCAGCCTTGGCCGCCGCCGCCATTGAGGCGACGATCGACTTCAGCTCGCTCAGTGGGAAGCCCTCCTCGATGATCATCCCGACAGCGAGATAGAGCGGTCGCGCGCCTGCCATGGCGATGTCGTTGATCGTCCCATGCACGGCCAGGCAACCGATGTCGCCGCCGGGAAAGAACAACGGCGCGATGACGAAGCCGTCGGTGGTCATGACGAGGCGGCCGGCGTCGACCTCGAAGCAGGCCTGATCGTTGCGCCGCGCGAGAAACGGATTGTCGAAGCTGGTCTCGAACAGCTCCTCGATCAGCTGCGCCATGGCGCGGCCGCCGGAGCCGTGCCAAAGCTCGATGCGGCCGTGCCGGTAGTCAAGCCCGCCTGCCATCCGCCGGCGCTCGTCGCTCATCGGCTTAGCCGACATCGGCCAAAGCGGGAGCCTTAGCGGGAGCCATGGCCGGCCGGGCGCGGCCGAAGGTGTAGTAGGCCGCGCATGCCCCTTCGGAGGAGACCATGCACGAGCCGATCGGATTTTCCGGCGTGCAGACAGTCGCGAACAGCTTGCACTCGACCGGCTCGCGAATGCCGCGCAAGACCGCCGCGCACTCGCACGCCTTATTGTCGGCGATCTGCGCGGTCTTGAGCGGGAAACGCGCTTCGGCATCGAACCGGGCGTACGCAGATCGGATCTTGAGCGCACTCCGCTCAAGCCATCCCAAGCCTCGCCACTCGAAGCTGTCGCGCAGCTCGAACACATCCGCCATCAGTGCCTGCGCCTTCAAGTTGCCGTCGCGAGTGACGACGCGGGTGTACTCGTTTTCCACCTCGCAGCGGCCGTCATTGAGCTGGCGGATCAGCATCAAGATCGCCTGCATGACATCCAACGGCTCGAAGCCGGCGATCACCACCGGACGCTGATAGTCGCATACGAACGCCTCGAACGGCCGATAGCCGATCACCGCGCTTACGTGCGCCGGGCCGACGAAGCCGTCGAGCCGTGGTGCCTCCACCGATGCCTGGTCATCGGCACTCGCAAGGATGCTGGTGATCGCAGGCGGCGTCAGCACGTGGTTGCAGTGGACGCTGAAATTGGGCAAGCCCTCCGCCATCGCCTGCCTGAGTACGATTGCCGTCGGCGGTGTGGTCGTCTCGAAGCCGATCGCGAAGAACACCACCTCGCGGCCGGGATTGGCCCGCGCGCATGCGAGCGCGTCCATGGCGGAGTAGACCATCCGCACATCCGCCCCTTCGGCCTTGGCCTTCAAGAGCGTCATCCGCTCCGGCCCCGGCACGCGCATCAGATCGCCGTAGGTCAGGAGAATGACACCGTGCTCGCGGGCGAGCTGCAGCGCGTGGTCGATGCGGCCCATCGGCAGGACGCACACCGGGCAGCCAGGCCCGTGCACCATCTTCACGTTGGCGGGCAACAGATCCTGTACGCCGTAGCGGAAGATGGCGTGCGTATGGCCGCCGCAGAACTCCATCAGCTGGTAGCTGCGCTCGGGGCGGGCAGCGGCAGCGATGCCCTCGGCGAGGCGGACAGCCAGCGTGCGGTCACGGAACTCATCGATGTAGCGGACGGTGGTCACGGCACAGCCTCCGCTTGCCCGCTTGGATCGAGCATCCCCGCCTCGGCGAACAGCGCGAGCGTCGCTGCCGCCTCCTCCGGCTCCAGCCGCGAGAGCGCGAAGCCGACGTGAATGATCACATAGTCGCCGACCGCAACGTCATCGACGAGGCAGAGGTTGACGACCTTGGTAATGCCGCCGACTTCCGCCCGCGCAAGCCCGTCCGCGAGCAACTCCGTGATCCGTGCCGGTACCGCAAGACACATGCCGCTATCCTTTCGCCATCGCTGCTGCCCAGACCTGACCCAGGCTGATCGCGCCGTCGCCCGGCGTCAGCTGGATCGGCCGCAAGGATTCAATGTCCCGATCGCGGAGAGCCGCAACCAAGCCCTCGGCCAGGACACGGTTGAAGAAGCAGCCGCCGGAGAGCACGACGCGGCGAATGCCAGCCGCCTCGGCTGCCTCGGCCACCCACGCGGTCATGCCGGCCACCAGCGTGCCGTGAAAGACGTCGGCGCCTTCCGCCGGCGCAAGATCGACAAGGTGCGCCAACAGCGGCTTGAAGTCGAGCACGCCATCGGCAAGCCGCCAGCCGGAAGGCTCCGCACGGGGTCGCCGCACCAGCCGTTCAAGCGCTATCGGTGCCTCGCCCTCGAACGCCGCGATCGGCTTGATGCCCAAGAGCCCGCAGGCGGCATCGAACAGCCGCCCGCAGCTTGACGTCGGCGGGCAGATGACGCCGCGCGCCAGCATCTGGGCGATGACGCCTGCACCCGGCAGAGCGGCGTAGCGGGTGGTGATTTCCCCGCTCCGACCCACGGCATGCAGGGCAGCCGCCCCCATCCGCCACGGCTCCCGCGCCGCCCTGTCCCCGCCCGGCTGCGGCAAGAGGGCGAGATGGCCCAGGCGTTGGCAGCCCTCGGCATCGACGCCCAAGAGCTCACCGCCCCAGGCGTCGCGATCGGGGCCAAGGCCGAAGCCGTCGAGGCTTAACCCCAGCATCGGCGTTTCGCAGCCATGCTCGGCCATCACCGCCGCCACGTGGGCGTGGTGATGCTGAATGGCGGCAGCCTCGATGCCGAGCCGCGCGGCCAAGGCGTTCGCATAGCGGGTGGAATGAAAGTTCGGATGCAGATCGTGCGCAACAAGCGTGACCCGCTCGCGGCTCCGCGCCAACAGCCGTTCGGCTGCGGCCTCGAACGCGAGTACCGCCGGCACACTGCCGAGATCGCCGACGTCAGCGGTAACGAGCGCCTCGGTGCCCTCCGCCAGGCACAGCGTGTTCTTGAGAAAGGCGCCGACGCCCAGGATCGGCGGCACCGGTCGCGGCAGGGCGATCACGGCCGCGATCGCCTCAGGCGGCGCTTCGGGCGCCATCGGCATGGCGCTAGACACCGGGCAGGGTCGCCGGGATGGTGCGCACCGCAAACCAGGCATGCCGCCGCTCAAGCCACTGGTACCACTCCGCCAAACCGTCGCCGCGGGTCGCGGATACGGCAATGGCGTCGATCCCCGGATTGACTTGGCGCGCGTACGTGAGGCAGCGGTCGACGTCGAAGGCAACGTGCGCCAGCAGGTCGACCTTGGTCAGCAGCAGGAGATCGGCGGCGTAGAACATGGCCGGGTACTTGAGTGGCTTTTCTTCGCCCTCGGTGACCGACAGCAGCACCACTTTGTGCGCCTCGCCCAGATCGAAACCCGCGGGGCAAACGAGATTGCCGACATTCTCGATGAACAGCACCGAATTGTCGGCGGGTGAGAGCCGCTGATACGCATCGCCGATCATGCGCGCGTCGAGATGACACATCGCGCCGGTATTGATCTGCACGGCGCGCACGCCAGTGGCGCGAATGCGTTCGGCATCCATGCTCGTCTGCTGGTCGCCCTCGATCACCGCCAGCGGACGCGCCGCGCGCAGATCCAAGATCGTCTTGACGAGCAGTGTGGTCTTGCCCGACCCCGGCGAGGAGACAAGGTTGAGGGTGAAAATGTTGCGACCTTTGAACGCGTTGCGGTTCGCGGCAGCGAGCCGGTTGTTCGCTTCGAGCAGGTCGCGCTCTAACCGGATCAGGCGGCCGGCGCCGCCCTTCGCATCGGGCAGCCCGGCCGGGGCCTCCGAGTAATCAAGCGTCTCGCCCGCTGCCGGCTGCGCCGCATGAGCGTGCCCATGCGGATGGTGGTGCGGATGGTGGTGGTCGTGGCGATGGTCATGCGCGTGAGGGTGACCATGGTCATGGCTATGATCGTGTTCATGGTCATGGGCATGCTCGCGGCCGTGCGGATGCGAGTGAGCATCGGCCGCTGCGGCAGCCGATTCCGCGGCCGCACCCGCCCCGGTTGCCGCTGCCCGATCCGGCGCGATGCCACACCCGCAGACCGTACACATCACTCCACCTCGAGTTCGGTAACCCGCATCTCGTCGCCGCCGCTGATTTGCAGCTCGTAGGTGCCGCACTGCGGGCACGGCGCATAGCGCTCGGCGATGCCGACAGTTTCGCCGCAGTTGAGGCACCAGGCCTGACCCGTGAGGCGAACGACGTCGAGCCGGGCATGCTCCGCCAGCGTGCCGCGGCTCACGACGGTAAAGCAGAAATCAAGCGCATCCGGCGCGACGCATGAGAACGCGCCGAGCTCAAGGCGCACGACCTTGACGCGCGTGAAGTGGCGCGTCCGCGCTTCGCTCGAAAGGACGCCGAGCAGGCTCTCGCACAGCGAGAGTTCGTGCATCCCGCTCCTCCCTGCCTGACGGGCACTCTTGTTTCGGCACCGAACCACAGGCCGGTGCCGCGTGCGGCCCGCTTATCACCGTTGTTTAACGAGTTTAGCGCGTTTCGCCGGCCAAGGCTCCCTCTTTTCCGCGACCGACCGGCGGCGCCCGTCTTGTCCCTTGCCGGTGCTACGGCCGTTCGCCAACGTGCTCAAGAATCACGGTCGCCAGCGGCGGCAGCGTCAACGACAGCGAATACGGTCGGCCGTGCATCGGCTCGTCGACCGTCGTTACGCCGCCCTCGTTGCCGATGTTGGCGCCGCCGTACTTTTCGGAGTCGGTATTGACGCGTTCGGCATAGAAGCCTGGCAGCGGCACGCCGATGCGATAGGTACGCCGCGCCACCGGCGTGAAGTGAGCGACGACAACGACCGTGCCTCGTCCGTCGCGGGCTTGGCGCAGGAACGATACGACCCCCTGGTCGGCATCGTTGCAATCGATCCAGGCGAACCCGTCCGCCTCGCAGTCAAGCTGATGCAGTGCCGTCGCCGAGCGGTAAAGCCGATTGAGATCGCGGACCAGATTCTGAATGCCGGCATGCAGGGGGTCGCCGGTCAAATGCCAATCAAGGCTGATATCGGAGTTCCATTCGCGTTCCTGCGCGAACTCGTCGCCCATGAACAACAGCTTCTTGCCCGGATGGCCATAGAAAAAGCCGTAGTACGCGCGGAGATTGGCGAACCGCTGCCAACGGTCGCCGGGCATCTTGTGCAGCATCGAGCCGCGGCCGTAGGCGACGTCGGAGTGGGAGAGCGGCAGGATCGCGTTCTCGTCAAAGACCTTGACGGCGCCGTGGATCAGCTCGTCGTGGTAATACTTCCGATGGACGGGGTTGCGCGACATGTAGCGCAGCGTGTCGCGCTTCCAGTCCAGGTTCCATCTGAAGCCGAATCCGAGGCCGCCCAGGAATGTCGGGTGCGACAAACGCTGCCAGCCCGAGTTGTCCTCGCCGATCGTGAAGATACCCTGATAGCGTTCGTACGCCTTTTCGTTCAGCCGGCGCAGGAAATCGACCGCCTCCAGGTTTTCGTGACCGCCGAACCGGTTGGCGGTCCACTCACCGCGATGGCGGCCGTAGTCGAGATAGAGCATCGCCGGCAGCGACGATACGCACAAGCCGTCGATGTGGTAAAGCTCCATCCAGAACAGCGCGTTGCTGATCAGATAATTGCTGATCTCGCGCCGGCCGTAGTCATAGTTGAAGGTGTTCGTCGCCGGATGCTTGCGCCGTTGCGGATCCGGATGCTCGTAGAGGTGCGTGCCGTCGAAGCTGCGCAAGCCGTGTGGATCGTCCGAGAAATGGTTCGGGACCCAGTCAAGGATGACGCCGATGCCGGCCTGGTGGCAGCGGTCAACGAAATATTGCAGGTCGGCCGGCGTGCCCCAGCGGCTCGTCGGGGCGTACGGAACAAACGGCTGGAACCCGAGCGAGGCATCGAAATCGAACTCGTTAACCGGCAGCAGCTCGACATGCGTGAAACCCATGTAGTCGAGGTAGCCGACCAGCTCATCGCCCATCTCGCGATAGGTGAGCGGCCGATTGCCTTCCTCCGGCTTCCGCCGCCAGGAGCCGATATGCATTTGGTAGACCGAGATCGGGCGCCGGCGCGGATCTTCGGTGCTGCGCGCTTGCATCCATCCCCTGTCGCGCCACGCATGGCGGCCGAGATCGCAGGCGATCGCCGCCGACCCTGGTGACGGCTCGACAAAAAAGGCGTACGGGTCGCACTTGTCGGGCAGACGGACACCGGTCGGAGTCTTGATCTCGTACTTGTAGAGCTCACCCGCGCCGATACCGGGGATGAAGATCTCCCAGACACCGCAGTCGTGCAGCAGCCGCATGCCGTGCCGGCGGCCGTCCCATTCGTTGAAACTGCCGATAACGCTGACGCGCGCTGCATTCGGTGCCCAGACTGCAAAGGCGAGGCCGGGGACGCCATCCAGCGTCAGGGGATGAGCGCCAAGCTTGTCGTAACTGCGGAAGTGGTCGCCCTCCGCCAGCAGCTGGACGTCCTCATCCTGCAGGACCGGCGGGAAGCGATAGGGATCGTCGATGTCGACGCTGCCGTTCGCGGTCTCAAGGCGCAGGCGATACGCGAACGGCGCCTGCCGGCGATCGATCGCGCCGGCGAACAGCCCCTCATCGCGCATCCGCGCGAGGGTCGCCAGGACCTCGCCGGTCGCCCTGTCAATCACCGCGACGTTCTTCGCCTGCGGCAGAAAGGCGCGCACCACAAGCCGGTCGCCAGGCTGCACCACGTGCAGACCGAGGAAGGCGAACGGGTCGCGATGCTCGGCCGAAAGGATGGCGTTGGCGTCGCCCTCAGGCGCGAGTTCGGCCGGCGACAGGGGCGGCAGCTCGGGCGCGGCTGGCGCAACCGATGGCCGTGCCGGCGGAACTGGCGCCGGCGGCGCCTTCGCAGCGGGTGTTGACGGTGCCGCCGGGGCCGATGGCGCGGTTGATGGCGTGAGGGGCTTCTGTGCATCCACAGGCGCTGCCTTGGCCGGCGCAGCCGGTTCGACACCGGGCGTCGCCACCGGCTTGGCCTCCGCCGTGGCCTCGATCCGAGGTTTCACCATCGCCGCCGGCTTGGCCTCCGCCGTGGCCTCGATCCGAGGTTTCACCGTCGCCGCCGGCTTGGCCTCGGCTTTCGGCTCAGGCTTGAGTTCGGCCTTGGGTTGGGCCTTGGGCGCGGCGGGCGCGGTCGTGGCGGGCGCAGGCGTAGCGGGCGCAGGTGTGGCGGGCGCAGCTGGGGCCTTCGCCGCGGGCGCGCTCCCGGCGGGCGCAGCGTTTTTCGGTGCGGCCTCAGCCGCTGGCGGCGGGGTTGGGACCGAAGGCGCTGATGGCGCAAACGCAGCAGGCGCGGGCGACGTCACCGCCGCCCCGGCGGCTACGACAGGCGCCGGACTCTTGCTCGCCTCGGCATCTGCCTTGGCGCCAGCTGTGGGAGGCGCCTCCGGCGCGACGGCGGTCGCCTTCGCCGCCGGGGCGGGCGCGGGCGTACTCTTGGTCACGGCAGCGGCTGCTTCGGGCTTTCCGGCGCCCTGCCCAGCCTTGTCGCCTGCATTGTCGCCTGCCGGTCCGCTCGCTCGTCCCTTTATCGCCATCAATCGCACCCTGATCTCAGTTGTCGTTCGACCGCGGCCGCCACCGGTCGGCGCCCAAAACAGAAGTAAGGCGAGGCAAGACGGCCGCACTGACGGCCGCACGGCAATGGCCATGTCCGCCCGCAAAGCCGAAGGCACCTCGCGGACCCAGGTCCGCACGGCAATCAGCTGTTCTTAGCCCGGAAGCGCGCTGGTTGTGAAGACCGTTGGCCCGAGGTATGCGTGTGAAGCGGCGGCGTGGCCGATCCAGTGGGTCGCGGGGGTGCAAAACCGACTCTTTGAGCGCACCCGCTTTTGCGGCTATGGTGGCGACCTTCTGAAGAGATGCGTGGTCGCTGCCGGCGGGCGCGAAGAGATGTCGTGAGCGCCGCCAGCGGCAAAAGTTGCGCCAAGCCAGTCCAGCGGGTGTACTCAATAAACGTGTTAGAGGTTAAATCAAAACAGGGAGACTTTCTATGGCCAAAGCGGAGGCAACTGCCAAGTCCGCCCCCAACCCAAAGGGATCGGCAGTTCTGGTCGCCGATCAGATCGGCATGGATGTCGATGATTTGGTGAAAAGCTTCAATTTTCATCTTACGTGCACGCTTGCCAAGGACGAATACTCGGCTACGGACCAGGATCGCTACCAGGCTCTGGCGTTGGCGGTGCGCGACCGGCTGGTCGGCCGCTGGATCCATACGCAGCAGGCCTACCACCACGAGAAGGTCAAGCGCATCTGCTACCTCTCGCTCGAGTTCCTGATCGGCCGCGCCATGGGCAACAACGTCATCAACCTGCTGCTCGAGGACAAGTGTCGTGAGGCGATGCGCCGCCTCGGCCTCGACTGGGATCAGTTGCGCGACGTCGAGGTCGATGCGGCGCTTGGGAACGGCGGCTTGGGCCGGCTCGCCGCCTGCTTCCTCGATTCGATGGCGACCCTGCGCCTGCCGGGCATCGGTTACGGTATTCGCTACGACTACGGCGTGTTCAAGCAGTACATCGAGAACGGTTACCAGATCGAGGAGCCGGACAACTGGCTGCGCTTCGGCAACCCGTGGGAGGTGCCGCATCCGGAGCTGTCGTTTATCGTCAACTTCGAGGGGCGCGCCGAGCCGCGCACGGTCAAAGGCGTCACCCACTGGACCTGGGTCGGCGCGCGCCCGATGGTCGGCATGGCCTTCGATACGCCGATTGTCGGTTACGGCGCCTACAACGTCAATAACCTGAGGCTGTGGTCAGCGCGCGCCACGGACGAGTTCCATTTCACCGATTTCAGCCGCGGTTCCTATGTCGAAGCGGTTGAAGACAAGGTTATGGCCGAGAGCCTGACCAAGGTTCTCTACCCGAACGACTCCGTTTATGCCGGCCGCGAGCTGCGGCTGCGCCAGCAGTACTTCTTCGTTTCGTGCTCGGTGCAGGATATCATTCGCCGTTTCAAGACCGACAACGACAACTGGCTCTCCTTCCCCGACAAGGTCTTCATTCACATGAACGACACCCATCCGGCTCTGGCGGTGGTGGAGCTGATGCGATTGTTGATGGACAAGGAGGATCTCGACTGGGATCTGGCGTGGGAGCTGACGCAGAACTCGACCGGCTACACCAACCACACCTTGCTGCCAGAAGCGCTCGAGAAATGGCCGGTCAGCATGTTCGAGCGGCTGCTGCCGCGCCACCTGCAGATCATTTATGAGATCAACAGCCGCTTCATTCGCAAGGTGGCGACGCGCTATCCGACCGACCTCGACCGCCTGCGGCGGATGAGCCTGATCCAGGAGGAGCCGGAGAAAGCGGTGCGGATGGCGCATCTCGCCGTTGTCGGCAGCCGGTCGACCAACGGCGTTGCCGAGATCCATAGCCGTCTGCTGCGCGAAGGTCTGATGCGCGACTTCTTCGACTTCTATCCGGAGCGCTTCAACAACAAGACCAATGGCGTGACGCCGCGGCGCTGGCTGTTGAAGGCGAATCCGAAGCTCTCATCCCTGATCCGCGACAAGATCGGCGACGATTGGATCACGGATCTCGACCAGCTGCGCAAGCTCGAGGCGTTTGCCGACAATGCCGCGTTTTGCAAGCAGATCCACTCCATCAAGCAGGCGAACAAGGCAGCGCTGGCGGATTTCGTCAAGCGCGAGCTCGACCTCGAAATCTCGACCGATTCGATCTTCCAGGTTCAGGTCAAGCGAATCCACGAGTACAAGCGCCAGCTTCTGCAGTGCCTGTACATCGTTTCACTTTACGAGCGCCTGAAGCGGGATCCGTCGCTCGACGTCGTGCCGCAGACGTTCATCTTCGGCGGCAAGGCGGCGCCCGCCTACCAGATGGCGAAGCTGATCATCAAGCTGATCCACCAGATCGCGGGCGTCATCAACTACGATCCCGCGATCAACGGCCGTATCAAGGTCGTCTTCATCCCCGACTACCGGGTCTCGCTGGCGGAAAAGATCATGCCGGCGGCGGATGTGAGCGTGCAGATCTCGACCGCCGGGATGGAAGCGTCCGGCACCGGCAACATGAAGTTCGCCATGAACGGCGCGCTTACCATCGGCACCCTCGATGGCGCCAATATCGAGATCAAGGAAGAGGTTGGCGACGACAACATTTTCATCTTCGGCCTTACGGCAGAAGAGGTCGAGCGCACGCGTCCGAGCTACAATGCGCATCAAATCTATGAATCCGATGACGATATCCGCCACGCCATCGACCTGATCCGCAACGACTTCTTCAGCCTGACCGAGCCCGGCGTGTTCCGCCCCATCATCGCCAACCTGTTGGAGCAAGGCGACTACTACATGAATCTTGCCGACCTGCGCAGTTTTTTGACGGCACAGGAACGGGTCAACCGAGCCTATCGCGACCAAGAGAGCTGGAGCCGTATGGCGCTCCTCAACATCGCCCGCACCGGCCGCTTCAGCTCCGATCGGACAATCGCCGAATATGCGCGCGACATTTGGAAGGTGGAGCCGGTCGACGTCATGGCGGCGGCAGCGAAGCACGCCGGCAAGGCCTGAACCGGGGTCGCTTTTCAGTGCCGCACGGGCGGGCGGGGCGCCGGCAACGCGCCTCGCGCGTGTAGCGTGCGCGTTTCGCAACAGAGCTTTTCTCGCGTCGCCAAAAAGGTTATGAACGACGTTCGTCTGGGTGCACTGCAGCAACGTCCGTGCAGGCCCCGACAGGCGCCGGCGTGAACGGGCTGCGGCGGCGCGAGGACGGCTCTTGCAACGGTTGCCGGGGAAGAGGGGTTCCCCCTGCCTCGGCGGAAGTCATCGCCTAACCACGTCAAGACACGGTTTCTCATGTTTATTGTCATGGTTTCCTCTGAGCTCGCGCCGGTTGCCAAGGTTGGCGGCCTCGCTGATGTGGTTTTCGGCCTCAGTCGCGAGCTTGAGATTCGCGGGCACTCCGTCGAGATCGTTCTGCCCAAATACGACTGCATGTGGTACGACGAGATCTGGGGGCTGCACAAGATCGCCGATAATCTCAGCGTGCCCTGGCATGGCTCGTCGGTCAATTGCTCGGTCTGGTTTGGCTTCGTCCACGGTCGCAAGTGCTTTTTCATCGAGCCGCATTCGCAGGATAACTTCTTTCAGCGCGGCTCGTTCTATGGCTTCCATGATGACCCCATGCGCTTTGCTTTTTTTTGCAGAGCGACGATGGAGTTCATGCTGAAGTTCGACAAGCGCCCCGATATCATCCACTGCCATGACTGGCAGACGGGCTTGGTGCCGGTGCTGCTGTACGAGATCTACGCCCGTCTCGGCATGAATCGGCAGCGCGTCGTCTACACGATTCACAACTTCAAGCACCAGGGCGTGACCGGAGAGGCGGTGCTGTGGGGAACCGGCCTTTGCCGGCCGGAATACTATTTCCACTACGACCGGTTGCTGGACAACTTCAATCACACCGCCATCAACCTGATGAAGGGCGGCATTGTTTATTCGAACTACGTGGTCACCGTTTCGCCGCACCACTCCTGGGAGGCGCGCTTCACCGATCAGGGCTACGGCCTCGGCCAGACGCTCGCGATCCACCACTACAAATTCGGCGGCATTCTGAACGGCGTCGATTACGACCTCTGGAACCCGGAAACCGATCGCTTCATCCCGTCGCACTTCAACGTCTGGAACGTCGAAGGCAAGTACGCGAATAAGGAGGCGCTGCGCGAGCGGCTGTGGCTGCGCAAAGAGTTCAAGCCAATCGTCGCTTACGTCGGCCGGCTCGATGCGCAGAAGGGCGTGCACCTGATCCAGCACGCGCTGTTCTATGCGCTTGAGAAGGGAGCGCAGTTCGTGTTGCTCGGCACCGGCGGCGACCGCGGCATCAACAATCACTTCTGGCACCTGAAACACTATTTGAATGAGAACGCCGATTGCCATATGGAGATCGGCTTCAATGAGCAACTTGCGCATCTCATCTACGCCGGCTCCGACCTGATGATTGTGCCGAGCCTGTTCGAGCCATGCGGCCTGACGCAGATGCTGGCCATGCGCTACGGCAGCGTGCCGGTCGTGCGCGCCGTCGGCGGACTGGTCGATACGGTGTTCGACCGCGATCATTCCGACAAGCCGCCGGAGTTGCGCAACGGCTATGTCTTCCACGATGCCGACTTTCCGGCGATCGAGGCGGTGCTCAGCCGGTCCATCGGCCTGTGGTTCAACTACCCGAAGGAGTTCCGTCGGTTGGTCGCCAATGCGATGGCGATGGACTATTCCTGGGCGCAGTCAGGCACCCACTACCTCAATGTCTATGAACAGGTTCGCTGCAAGTAGGCGCGGCGGCGCAGTCTGATCACGACGAAGGCGGTTTCGGTGTGTCGGCCGCTGCGGCCTCTGCGGCCTCTGCCGGCGGTTGCGCCTGAGCGGGTGCCTCTTCGGCCGGCACCGGCACCTCCACCAGAGCCCCATTCAGGAACGGCCGCGCTTCGCCGAGATGCCAGGCGGCATCGTCCAAGTCCTTGTGAGTCTTGTACAGCCACGCATCGCCCCAAAAGAAATTGCAGCTCGTCTCGGCGCGCAGGAGGTGCCACTGTGCGGTATCGAGCAGTCGTCGCAGATCGGGGTCGGTGTCTTTCGTCCGCGCCGCCGCTGCCGTCAGGCGATGAAAATCGGCACTGACCGCGTGCACACGCGCCATGGTGTCGCGCTGCGCCTGGCCTCCCTGCCACTGGGTGAAATCCCAGCCGTGGTGGTCGCCGGTATCCCAGGCGCCGCGTTCGATCCGGACCCTGCCATGGGCGCCGAAACGGTCGAGGTATTCGGTGATGAAGATCGGCCGCAGGGCTGAGTGGCCGGCGCGGATACCGTCGAGCGCGGCGGTGTAGAAATAATTCCAGAAGTTGGCCTTCGGATTGACGTTGCGGAACCAGCCGCCATTGTCACCATCGGTCGCTGTCGTCACCAGCGGCGGGAAATCGCAGAACTTCGTCCGCTCGTGCAGCTCGTGATAGAACCAGCCGTAGTCCATTCCCGAAAGCTGCGCCGCCGACAACTCGCGGTCGCGGACGACAACGACGATCTGTTCGCCCTCGTATTCGCAGATGTGCGGCCGGTACCGCAGCTCCTGCCAACCCATTGATTCGATGGGTCGAACATATTCGGAATCAACGAAGACATACCGATAACCGGCTTTCTTCAAGTGCGGGATCATCCGCTCATCGAATGCCATCTCCGGCGGCCAGAAGCCTGCGAAATGCGAGCGCCAGAAGATATGGCGGCCGATCGTCTGCCAGCGGGCGATCTGCTCATCCCAATCGGCTTGCGGAGTCAGCGCGAATACGGGATGGTAGTAGCCGGTGCCGAGAATCTCGAAAATGCGCTGGTTCTGCAGGAACCACAACAGCGTGCCGCAGTCGATGATGCCGTAGACGCGCTTCTGGAAGTCGGGATGCGAGAGCGTCTCCAGGAGTGTGCCGGACAGCGACAAGTGCACACGCGCGACATCCTCGTACCCCCACAGCGTGCGCGGCATGCGGTCGTAAGCGAACAGGATCTCCTTCGCTTCCCACGCGTTGGTCGCGAGCAGATCGTCCAGATTGCTGGGCGGTTGATGCATGTTGAGCACCAGCGCATGGAAGATCTCCCGCATCGCTTGCCTCCCCTCGCCCTCGATTGTGCATTCGCACCCGCAACAGAACGCTAGCGCGCCTGCACCCTCGGGTGCAATGGTGAAAGCGCACCCTGACGGTCTGTTCCGGGCACCACGCGGTCCGGCAGCGGCTGCCCACAACAGGGGCAAACACCGCCAATCTCGAGTTTGCCGATGCTCTGCCTTACCTGAAGACCGGCATGACGCGAACGGTGGCCGGTATCTTCTGAACGGCCACACCGAGGCAGCCAACCCGCGAGAAATGTGCCGTCGGGGAACCATTTTTCGGGGAAAGGACCCCAGAGCGCGGGTTGGCCAACGCGCCCCTTTGCCTATAGACTGTGCCAACAAGAAGCACGACGTGTGCGACGGTGGCCCGTCAGCGCACGAACGGCAAAGGGACGGTAGGCGTGGACAGCACTGCCACAGGCGAAATGTGTCTTTCCGGCGCTGGGGGCGCGGGCACGGACGGAGGTGATGGCGGTCGTCCCGAGCCCGGCATGCTGCTCGGGGCCGAATCGCCGCCTGCGCCTGAAATCCTGCAAAAGGTCGCGGACGAGGTGCGGACGTGGTTCCCGCGCCGCATCGAAGGCCCTGAGCTGGTTCTGATCGACGTCGATCCGCGCGTCCTGCACGCCTTCTGGAGCCTGCCGCTGGCCCTCGTCCAAGACGCCCGCGCCACGCTGGGCGCCGCAGGCGCCAAGGCGCCGCTGGTGCTGCGGCTTGAAGCCGCAGAGGCGGATTATGCGGCGGATGCGGCGGCGGATGCAGCGGCGGATGCGGCGGCGGATGCTCAAAATTGGGCGAGGCGCGAGGCTTTCGACGTCATCGTCTCCGGCCTGCAGAGCCGCGCCTACATCGACATCGAAGCCGCGGCACGGCGCTGGCGGGCAACCCTGGGAGTAAAGCGCGGCGACGGAACGCTGATCGCGTTTGCGCACTCGAATACCGCCGCACTGCCGCCGATTGGCCCCTCGCCGCTGCAAGCACCCGCCGTCGACG
>JBATPX010000151.1:0-2559 GCA_049291695.1 Defluviicoccus sp. | reverse complement strand
CAAGGTCGTCCGCCACGCCCGAACCATCCTGCTCCGCCTCACCTCCGAAGCCGCCAGGACCCTCGCCGATCCCCCGAGAACCACCTTCGCCCTCAGCCGCCCAGCCTTAGTCGGGGTTTGAGGGTCGCGGCCAGCCGTGCCCGGTCCGGTCACAGACTTGCGCTCTCGCCCGCGGCACTTGTAGAATGCGCGCACGTTTCGGGCGGGCGGGCGTGGTTCAATGGTAGAACGAGAGCTTCCCAAGCTTTAGACGAGGGTTCGATTCCCTTCGCCCGCTCCACGAAACGACGCCCCATCCGCAGCCGTACCACGTTCGGTTTCTCTGGGCGTAAGGCGGCTTCGGATCTGCGGTTCCTGGTGACGGTGACTTCCGGCGCCGAACAGCGACGAAGGGCGCGAAACGGCACCGTGCCGCTCCCGGGGTGTTGAGAGCGGGGCTGCTCACCCGAGAGCGAAAGAGTGTTCCGGCGGCAGGCGCAGGGTGCGCCCCTCGCCGCAGGGGTCAGGCGCACCGAAGGACGGGATAAAACCGATGACCGCCATGCAAACAACGCAAACCTGGTCGCTCGAAACTGTCGCCGAGCTGTACGAGCAGCCAATTCTTGATCTCGTGTTCCGCGCCGCCCAGGTGCACCGCGCCAACAACGATCCGCGCGAGATCCAGCTGTGCACGCTCGCTTCGATCAAGACCGGCAAGTGCCCCGAGGATTGCGCCTATTGCCCGCAGTCGGCACACTTCGAGACGCCGGTGGAGGCGCAGAAGCTGATGCAGGTCGAGCCGGTCCTGGCGGCGGCGCGGGCGGCGCGCGACAGCGGTGCAACCCGCTTCTGCATGGGGGCCGCATGGCGGGAGATCACCGACGGGCGTGCCTTCGAGCGTGTGCTGGAGATGGTTAGGGGCGTCCGCGACCTCGGCATGGAGGCCTGCTGCACGCTCGGCATGCTGACCGAAGATCAGGCGCGGCGCCTCAAGGAAGCGGGCCTCACCGCGTACAACCACAACCTCGATACGTCCGAGGAGTTCTACCCCGCGATCATCACGACGCGCACCTACCACGATCGGCTCAACACGATCCGCAATGTCTCCCGCGCCGGAATTTCTGTCTGCTGCGGCGGAATCCTAGGCTTGGGCGAGGAGAAAGCGGACCGCATCAAGCTTCTTTACACGCTCGCCAACCTCAGCCCGCAGCCGGAAAGCGTGCCGATCAACGCACTGGTCCCGGTCGAGGGGACACCGCTCGCCGAAAACGCCCGTGTCGATACCTTCGACTGGGTGCGCGCAATTGCGGTGGCGCGCATCCTGATGCCGCGGGCGAAGGTGCGGCTGTCGGCGGGCCGGCTGGAGATCTCGGCCGAGGCGCAGGCGCTCGCCTTCCTCGCCGGCGCCAACAGCATCTTTACCGGCGAGAAACTGCTCACCACCGCCAACCCGGAGCTCGATTTCGATCGCCAGTTGCTCGACCGGCTCGGCTTGTACAGCCGCCGGGTGGGCGAGCCGGCCAAGGAGACTTGCGGCCATGCAGCGCCTTCAGGAGGAATTTGCACGGCTGAGGCGCACGCATCGGCAGCGCTCGCTTGAGCTGCCAAGCGGGATCGACTTCACCTCCAACGACTACCTGGGCTTAAGCAGCCACCCCGCACTCGCTCGCGCGGTGCGGGATGCGATTGAGGAGACCGGCATCGTCGGTGCGGCCGGCTCGCGGCTCCTGCGCGGCCACCAGCCCGGCCATGCGGCATTGGAAACGTTCGCTGCCGCCTTCTTCGGCTGCGACAAGGCGCTCTACTTTTCGAGCGGCTTTCTCGCCAACTATGCCCTGTTCACCACGCTCGCCGGCCGCCACGACGCCATCGTCTTCGATGAGCTGATCCATGCCAGCGCCAAGGAAGGCATCCACGCCGCGCATGCGCACCGCTTCAAGGTCCGCCACAACGATCTTGACGCTTTCGCTTCGGCCGTGCATCGGGCCAAGCAGGCGGGCGCGCAGCAGGTCTGGCTCGCGGTCGAGAGCATCTACAGCATGGACGGCGACATGGCACCCGTCGAGGCCCTGATCGCGCTCGCGCACGCCGAAGACGCGATGCTGATCGTTGACGAAGCGCACGCGACCGGCGTGTTCGGTGCTGAAGGCCGCGGCGTCGGCGACGGCCGCCACGGCGATGCGCACGTGATCAGCCTGCACACCTGCGGCAAGGCCTTGGGTGCCGCCGGCGGGCTCGTGTGCGCATCGGCCGAGGTGATCGACTACCTGATCAGCGCCGCGCGCCCCTTCATCTATTCGACTGCGCCACCGGCGTTCATGGCGCTCGCGGTCAAGCGTGCGCTCGAACTGATTGGGCAAGAGCCGTGGCGGCGGCAGGACCTGTTGCGGCTGGCAGCGCAGGCGCGGGCGAAGCTGGCAGCGGTACCTGGCGCGGTGGTGCCGGAAACGGCAGCCTCGCAGATCATACCCGTCCTCCTCGGCACCGAGACGCGGGCACTTGCCGTTGCGGCTCGGCTGCGGGCCGCCGGCTTTGACGTCCGCGCCATCCGGCCGCCGACGGTGCCGCCCGGCACGGCGC
>JBATPX010000150.1:0-6764 GCA_049291695.1 Defluviicoccus sp. | reverse complement strand
GGCAAGGGCGGCGCGGACCAGGGTCCAGTTCTTGGCCGCCGCCCAGCCGTCATCAACGACGATGAGCAGCGGCGCGTGCGCGCGCTCGTCCTTGCCGGCGCTCAGCAAAGGCTCGGCCGCGGCCAGGATCAACGCGCTCGCCAGCGAAAGGCGCAGCGCGATCAGCCACCATGGCGTGCGCACCGCCGTCTGGTCGCGATCGCTGAGGCCGGCGAGCAGCACGAGCGGCGGGAACACGATCCGGCGCGGCTTCGGCGGCGTCGCGCGCAGGAGGTACCACAGCAGCGGCAGGGCGGCGAGCGCAACCAGCGCCGCCGGCACCGCAAACGACAGCGGCCCCAGCGTCAGCACGGCCGGCCCATGCGCTGTGTGCCTTCGGCAAGCGCGAGATAGAGCGCGAGCAGCGCCATCTGCGGCGGCTGGTCGATGCGATGGACCAGATGCGTCCAGCCGGCACCGCGAGCGAGCGTCCGCAAGGCCTCCCGGTGTGCGGCAAAGCGGGTCCGGTACGCGGCGCGGGCCGCCTCGACACGGCCGAACAACGCCTCGCCATCGGCCTCGCAGCCGGCAAGCAGGACGCGGCCACTGAACGGCAGTGCTTCCTCCGCCGGGTCGACGATCTGAACCAGCGCGCCGCGGACGCCAGAGCGGACGCGCGCATGTACGGCCGCCTCGATGCGCTCCAGCGGCGCCAGGAAATCCCCGAACAGGACGAGGCGCGCGTACCGCGGCAGCGGCTCGGCCGGCGGCAGACTTGCCAGTGTGGATTTAGGCGCCGAGGGGTTGGGTGCCGAGAAACCTTGCGCCGGCACGGCCTGGCGCGCGTCAAGCGCAAGCGCGAGACGGGCCAGGGCGGCGCGGCCGGCCGCGGGCTGAAAGCCGTCGCCGAGCAGGGTTATGCGCTCGCCGCTGCGGATCAGCAGCGAGGCCAGCGCCAGCAGCAACAGCCGGGCGGAGTCGATCTTGGAGGGCCACGCGGTCGCCGAGCGATACCGCATCGAGGCCGAGCCGTCGCACCACAGCCAAACGCTCTGCGCCGCCGCCCACTCGGTTTCGCGGACGTAGAGGCGATCGGTCTTGGCCGACTGACGCCAGTCGATGCGGGCGGCGGAGTCACCGGCTTGGTAGCGGCGGAATTGCCAGAACGACTCGCCGCTGCCGACCCGCCTGCGGCCGTGCACGCCTTGAGCTACGGTCGCCGCCACCCGTTCCGCCGCCACCAGCAGCGGCGGCAGGTTCTGTATCAGCGCTTCCGCCTCCAGAAGGGTGCGGCCGGCTGGGCTTGCCGCCATCAGCCGATGCGCTGGCACAGTTGCTGGATCACGGCGCCGAGGGTGACGCCCTCGACCCGAGCGGTAAAGGTGAGCGCCATGCGATGGCGCAGGATCGGCGGCGCGAGTGCCAGGACATCGTCGATCGAAGGTGCGAGGCGTCCCTCGATCACCGCGCGCGCCCGCACCGCCTGCATCAGCGCCTGCGATGCCCGCGGTCCCGGCCCCCAGGAGACATGCTCGCGCACGGCCGCCACGGGCGAGCCCTCCGGCCGGCCCGAGCGCACGAGCTCCAGGATCGCTTCCACCACGCTCTCGCCGACCGGAACGTGCCGGATCAGGCGCTGGGCGGCGAGCAGTTCGTCGGCGCTCAACACCTGCAGGGGCCGTGCGTCGCTGGGACCGGTCGTGGCGAGCAGGATCTCGCGCTCCGCATCGCGGTCCGGGTAATCGACGTCAACCTGCATGAAGAAGCGATCCAGCTGCGCCTCCGGCAGCGGGTAGGTTCCTTCCTGCTCAAGCGGATTCTGTGTCGCCAGGACGTGAAACGGCATCGGCAGGGCGTGATAGTGGCCGGCGATCGAGACCCGGTGCTCTTGCATCGCCTGCAGCAGCGCCGACTGCGTGCGGGGGCTGGCGCGGTTGACCTCGTCTGCCATCAGCAGCTGGCAGAATATCGGCCCCTTGATGAAGCGGAACGCCCGCTCGCCGCGGTCGGACTCCTCCAGGACCTCCGAGCCGAGGATGTCGGCCGGCATCAGGTCCGGCGTGAACTGCACGCGGCGCTCGTCGAGGCCGAACACGGTGCCGAGCGTCTCGACCAGCCGCGTCTTGCCCAGGCCGGGCACGCCGATCAGCAGGAGATGGCCGCCCGAAAGCAGCGTGATCAACGTTTCGTCGACGACGCGGGTCTGGCCGAAGACCACATGCGCGATCGCCTCACGGGCGGCGGTAATTCGCGCGCTCAGTTGATCTATGGTCTCCACAAGCCCACCTTCTGGAGGTGGCTCAACCACGCGTTCGGTTGCCTCAGTCACCATTGGCCGTCTCTCACCGCCCGCACTGCCGAACCATGACCAGAATGCCGCCGCCCACTCCGCCCGAAGGAACTGCCGCGCCCGGCCCGGCCGTCGGTCCGGTTGGCGTCAGGATCATCGAAGATCTGGACATGCGCATCGATCGGGATGGCCGCTGGTATTATCATGGTTCACCGATCGACCGCAAAGCGCTGGTCTGTTTGTTTGCGCAGACGCTGCGCCGCGCCGGCGACGGCAGCTATTGGTTGGTGACGCCGGTGGAAGCCGCCCGCGTCATCGTCGAGGATGCGCCGTTCATCGCAGTCGAAGCTTTTCTCGGCGGCGAGGGACGGGACCGGACCGTCAGTCTGCGCACCAACATCGATGAAATCATCACGGTCAATGCCGAGCACCCTCTCTATGTGGTATTGGATGGGGCGAGCGGCGAGCCTTCGCCGTATGTACGGCTCGACGCCGGTCTGACCGCGCGGCTCAGCCGGTCAGTCTACTACGAGCTCGTCAATGCCGGTGGCGAGGAAGCGATCGCTGGCAAGCGGCAATATGGAGTGTGGAGTTGCGGCCAGTTCTTCTGTCTCGGCAGCCTGGACGAGGCGACGTAGCGGTCGGCTGCGGCCGGGCCTGGCTTGAGGACTGCTTCAGGGATCGCCGCGAGGTGCCGGAAACCTCGCCAACGGTGATCGACGTCCACGCCGAGCGCGGCGATCACAGTCTGAATGCCGGCCTCGACCCGCTGCCACCCTTGAAGCCGGCCGCGGTGCTGGTGCCGTTCGTCGATGGCGACGAGGGCTTGAGCTTGATTTTCACGCAGCGCACGGCACACCTCGCCCATCACGCCGGCCAGATCAGCTTTCCCGGCGGCCATATCGAGCCGGACGACGGCGGGCCGGTCGAGACCGCGCTGCGCGAGACGGAGGAGGAGATCGGCCTCGATCGCCGCAACATCACGATCATCGGCCGGCTCGAAACATATGTCACGCGGACGGGCTTCATCGTCACGCCGGTGGCTGGCGTTGTCACGCCGCCGTTCGAGCTCGTGCCTGACGCCTACGAGGTGGCGGAAGTCTTCGAGGTGCCGCTCAGCCACTTCCTCGATCCTGCCAATCACCACCGCTGTTCGGCGGAATTCGAGGGGGTTGTCCGCTATTTTTACGCGATGCCGTATCAGGACTATTTCATCTGGGGTGCGACCGCGGGGATACTGATGAATCTGTACGAGATCCTCACCCGCCGATGACGCGGATCCTCCTGCAGTACCTTCTGCCGCTGATCCTGCCGACGCTTGTCTATTTGCTCTGGGTCAAGATCGCCGGCCGGGCGCGGACCGTCGAAGGGGTCAGCCGGCTGGCCAGTGAAGGGCCGTGGCTGTGGCTGATCGTCGCCGGTGTCGTGCTGATGGGCGCCGGCTTGGCGGCGACGGCACTGACTGGCGGGATGGCACCGTCGGGCACCTATGTCGCACCGCACTGGGAGGGGGGGCGCGTCGTGCCGGGCCACGTCGTCCCGCAGCCGGACAGCGGAACCAGACAGCGGTGAGCAGCGACAAGGACACACCGCCGCAGCTGCGGTGGGTCGAGACCGAAGCGCTGATCCTCAACGTCTCCGGGCCGGTCGGCGCCCTGCACCTGCAGCCCTGGATGACGCAGGCCGAGACGCGGCGGGTGATCGCGGCGCTCAATGCCGGCGGCCATGAGGTCCGCTTCATCGGCGGCTGCGTGCGCGATGCGCTGGTCAAGCGCCCGGTGCAGGACATCGATCTCGCGCTCTCGGCGCCGCCTGAGCGGGTGATGGAGCTGCTGACCGCGGCGGGCGTGCGCGTCGTGCCGACCGGCATCGCGCACGGCACCGTCACCGCCGTCGTCGGTCGCGTGCACTTCGAGATTACGTCGCTGCGTGTCGACGTCGAGACGTTTGGCCGCCATGCCCGGGTCGAGTTTACCGACGACTGGAGCCAGGATGCCGCGCGCCGCGATTTCACCATCAACGCCATGTCGTGCACGCCGGATGGCACCATCTATGACTATTTCGGCGGCCTGGACGACCTCGCGGCCGGCCGCGTCCGCTTCGTCGGCGATGCCACCCAGCGCATCGAGGAAGATGCCCTGCGCCTGCTGCGGTTCTTCCGTTTTTATGCTGTCTACGGCGAATCGCCCGCCGACGAGCACGCGCTCACCGCCTGCCGGGAGCGCGCCGTGGACGTGGCGCGGCTGTCGGTGGAGCGGGTGCGCGGGGAACTGCTCCGCCTGTTAATGGCGCCGGAACCGGCGGATGTGCTGCAGTTGATGCGGGACAATGGCGTGCTCGCGCACGTGCTTCCGGAGGCGGGTGATCTGGAGCGCCTGAAGCGGTTGTGCTGGCTCGAAAATCACGCGCTGGCGCGGGCCTCGGTGAAGCCCGACCCGACCCGGCGCTTAGCCGCCCTGTTCGATGCCGACGGCGGCATCGCCGAGCATGTCGCCGAACGGCTCAAGTTCTCGATCCGCGAGCGCAAGCGGCTGCTGATCGCGGCCGCGCGGCCGTGGCCATGCTCCTTGGCCGACGATCCCAAAGCGCTCGCGAATGCGCTGCACCATGAAGGCGTGCACGCCGTCCGCGACGTGGCACTGATCCAGTGGGCGGACGAGCTGATCGGCCAGGCGAAACTGCCGCGCGCGCGCACGGAGGCCTGGTGCCGGGTGCTGGATACCATCGACAACTGGCGCGACGTGACGTTCCCGCTCAAAGGCCGCGATGTCATTGCTCTGGGCGTGCCGCACGGCCGCGCGATCGGCCGGCTGTTGCGCCAGGTCGAGGATTGGTGGGAAGAAGGCGGCTACGTCGCCGGCCGGACCGAGTGTCTTGAGCGCCTCGCAGCTTTGATGCGGGAAACGGGGGAGCGTTCCGCGCGGGCATAAGGCAAGCGCCGCCGCGGTCGATGGAGCCAGAGCCAAGGGGAGGTTGCGTGATGGACTGGAAGTTCATTTTTCTGTCGTTTCAAGGCCGGCTGAACCGCAAGCCGTACTGGCTCGGCACGCTGGCGATCATTGGCGTGATCGTCGTGGCCGTGCTTGGCCTGGTCTTCCTCGCCGGCGGCGCCGGCGGCTATGCCGCGATCGCCATCCTTTATCTGGTGTTGCTGTGGCCGACGCTCGCGATCGGCGTCAAGCGCCTGCATGACCGCGGCAAATCCGCCTGGTGGCTGGTGGTGTTCTATGTCGTGCCGACCGTGCTCAACGTCCTGGCCGAGAGCGGGGACGGCGGGGACGGCATCGGCGCCATGATCTTCGGCCTTGCCGGCCTCGCGATCAGCATCTGGGCGCTGGTCGAGCTCGGCTTCCTGCGCGGCACTGTGGGCGCCAACCGCTACGGCCCGGACCTGCTCGCACAACCGGCCGCGTGAGCAGCGGCTGCGCGTGTTCAGGCCAGCAGCGCCTTCGGGCGGCATCTGCCGCAAGCGCGCCTAGCTCACCCTCGGCTTTGGTGCCAGCAGCACCGCGCGGCCGCGGGATTTCATTGCCCCGGCGGCGGCTTCGGCCTGCGGCCCGGCGCCCCAGAACAGATCGAAGCGCAGCGGGCCCTTGATCGCGCCGCCGGTGTCCTGGGCGATGGCGAGCCGGTTGAACGGGCGGGCGGGGGCAAGCGGGTCGGTGGTCTCGACCCACACCGGCAGCCCGAACGGCAGGTAGGCCGGATCGACGGCAAGGCTGCGGCCGGGCATCAGCACCACGCCCTGGCTGCCGACCGGGCCTTCGCCGTCGCTCAAGCGGAAGAACACGAACGAAGCGTTCCCGGCCATCAGCGCCGGGGCTTCGGCCGGGTTGCGCTTCAGCCAGGCGCGGATCGTCTGCATCGAAACCTCGTCGGCGCCGAGCGCGCCACGGCGCACCAGCTCGCGGCCGATGGCGGTATAGCTGTGGCCGTTTTTCCCGGCATAGCCGATGCCGATGGTCCGGCCATCGTCGAGCTTGAGCCGGCCCGAGCCCTGGATGTGGAGGAAGAAGGCATCGATCGGATCGGCGAGCCAGGCGATTTCGAGACCGCGATCCTTAAGCGCACCGGCTTCGATCTCGGCCCGGCTTGGCATCGGGACGACGCGGCCGTTGTCGAGCCGGCCGACCAGCCGCTCGCCCGCGAGATCTGCGCGGAACAGGCCGAGATCGATGCTGACGAGCTCCGGCGGCGGCCGATACAACGGCGTGCGATAGCGGCCGCCCGGTTTCAGCGCGCCTTGAACGATCGGCTCATAATAGCCGGTGACCAGCGCGCTGCCGCCGCCACTGTCCGCCCCCGCGTAGGGTGTGAACGCGCTTTCGAAGAAGGCGCGCGCGCGCGCGGCGTCGCCTGCAGGCACCGCGCGTGCCGCGGCGCACGCCTGCGACCAGTCGTAAGTCGGGGCAGCGAGCTCGACTGGCCGCCGCAGTCCTGCCTCGGTCAGTCGCGCCGGCGCAGGCTTCGCGCACGAGCGGACGAAGGCAGCGAG
>JBATPX010000149.1:0-6392 GCA_049291695.1 Defluviicoccus sp. | reverse complement strand
GCCGGACGGCGGGCCGGCGGTCACGGTCGACGCCCTCGGGCCCATCATCCGCCGCCTGTTCCGCCTCGCCCGCAGCCTGCCGACTGCGCCCTTCGACAGCTTCGTCGCCAAGATCCGCACCCTGCCGCGCACAACCGAGGCGGAACGCCTCGTGGTGCAGCGCGTCGGCCAGGACATCTTCCGCGCTGCGCTACTAGACTATTGGGGCGGCGTCTGTCCGCTGATCGGCATTTCTCACCCCCGTCTTCTGCGCGCGAGCCACATGAAGCCCTGGGGTGTTTGCGCGACCGACGCCGAGCGGCTTGACGTGTACAACGGCCTCCTCCTCTCCGCCCACCTCGATGCCGCGTTCGATGCCGGCCTAATAAGCTTCACCGACGCCGGCGACATGCTCGTCTCGCCCGCATTGCCGCCGGCCGACCGCACCCGCCTCGCCGTCGATGGTATGCCGCCCCTCGCAGGCCTCAAGCCCGCCCATTTGCCGTACTTGGCCATCCATCGAGCGACGGTGTTTCAGGCGTAGGCTGGCTCGGGGGCCATCGACTTCTGCGGCGTATCTCTGCGTCGCCTCCCAAGCCTCCGGTTCTCTGCCATAGGAAACCCCTTCAGCCCGTGCAATACAGGCTCGCTTCCGCCTCCCGCCGCCGCACCAGCTCCCTCAGCTTGCGCCCGCTGGCCCGATCGATTGTGTTTGCGCGAAATCGCGGTACTCTGTGCGCAGACAGCGGGGATCGGCCTTGGCGCTCAATCTTTCCAAAACGGTCGCGGACTATCTGAAGCAGCGGGCGGAGCAGAAATTCACTGCGCGGCAAATCGCTCAGTGGGTGTTCGAGACCTACCCGGCCGAGTGTCAGGAGAAGATGGCGAAGAGCACCGCCATAAAGTCGGATAGCGAACTCCTACAACAGCTGGTCGCCGAGATCGGCTCACAACGCCCGCAGGTGCAGAGGAAGCATCCGCAGATCAAAACGACGGAGGGCCGGCCGCGGCAGTATTACTGGAGCGACAAGAGCGAGCAGGTTGAGGTCAGCGAAGCGGAGAGCGAGGAACCGGAAGCCGCGGTGGGGCCCGGCGCAGGGGCTTCGCTGAAGGAGCATGACCTGTATCCGCTGCTCGCCAAATACCTCTGGGATGAGTTCAAGATCTATTCGAAACGCATCGACGAGAAGCGCTCGTCGAACAAGCAGGGCGCACAGGGCAACAAGTGGCTCTTTCCCGATGTCGTCGGGATGGAGAACCTCGCCGAAGACTGGCACCCCGACATCAAGGCGTGCGTGAAGGAGTATGCCGACAAGAAAACCAAGCTGTGGTCGTTCGAGGTGAAGCTACTGGTCAATCGGTCGAACGTCCGCTCGGCGTTTTTCCAGGCGGTGTCCAATTCGTCGTGGGCGAATTTTGGGTATCTGGTGGCGGGGGAAATCGAGGGCGCGGCGACGATGAAAGAGCTGCGGATGCTGTCCGGGCTGCACGGCATCGGCTTCATTCAGCTCGATGCCGAAAACCCCGCCGAGAGCCAGATCCTGATTCCGGCACGGGAACGGCAGGAGATCGACTGGGCCAGTTGCAACCGGCTCGCCTCGGAGAACGCCGATTTTCAGGATTTCGTCAGCCTCGTCTGCCAATTCTATCAGACCGGCAAGGCGAAGCTGGCCGATTGGGATGTGCCGAGGGAAGCGTAGAGTCGGGTGCTAACCCAGCGCCGCACGGATGCGCACGCGCTGTCCCGGCTTTTCGAACTCGCCGATCCAGATCTCACGGTCATCCGCCCGCTCCCGGCGTAGCTCCAGGGTAAATCCAGCGATGCCACGCTTGTGGGCCGTCGCAAAGTCCTCGAGGCGAAAGGCGGCGCTGCGCGCGAGCGTGGGCGCGATCCGCTCGACGGCGTAGCCAAACACGTCGACGAGATGATCAACCACCCGGGCCGATGCGTTGTCGGCGACGACGTCCTCAACGATCTTGATCCGATTTCGAGAGCTCATCCTGGTGTCCTTGTCTTGCGGTGGTTTCGATGACGGGCACCGCTAATCTGCGCACTGAGCATGCAGTGGATGCCGTTAACGCCGGGTAGATTGATTGCGTGCCGCAACGCTCGAACCCTAGGCTTCACGGTAAGGCCCATGCCCAACGACAGCGCGAAACGCTACGCTCCGGCAACGCTGCGTAATCGCGAGCCGATCCGAGACGTGCTTCGGCAGGTGTTGCCGGCCCGAGGCAGCGTCCTCGAAATCGGCTCAGGCAGCGGCGAACACGCCGTCTTCTTCGCATCGTCGTTTCCGACGATCACTTGGCATCCCACCGACGCCGATCCTGAATGTCTCGCCAGCATCGCCGCTTGGATGGCAGACGCCAACCTGCCCAATCTGCAGGCGCCTTTGCACCTCGACGCCCAGACTCCTGCCTGGCCTGCCGTTGCAGTTCGGGGCTTCGACGCCGTGGTCAGCATCAACATGGTCCACATCGCGCCGTGGGAGGCCTGCCGATGCCTGATGGCCGGCGCGGCACGCGTTCTGAAGCGCGGCGGCGTTCTCTATCTGTATGGCCCGTTCATGATCGGCAGTCGCCACACTGCACCGTCCAATGCCGCCTTCGACGACAGTCTGAAGGCGATGGACCGGCGGTTCGGCGTCCGCGACGTTGCCGCCGTTGCGGCGGAAGCGGCGTTGAACGGGCTGACGCTGGAGAAGCAGGAGCCGATGCCGGCCAATAATTTATCGCTGATCTTCCGCCGCCGGTAGAACGTTCTGTCGCGCAGGCGGCGAGCAAGCTCACCGCGATCGTGGGGACGGTAACTCTATTGGGATCAAGCTGGTCTCATAGCTGAACGAGGCAGTCGCGAGGTGACGCATTCGCTGCTATCGTGAAGCCATGCAGGCAGCCTGGAGCAACATCGAAGCCGTCGCGCGTGACATATGCGAACGGCGACTGTTGTCCGTCGGGACACCTCCGGACGAAATTCCGTCTGCTGTGGATCGCTACTGGCACTGCGTCGCTGCCGAAATCGAGGCGGGCACCATCGATGAAAGTGGCAATACCCTGCGCCCCTTCGACTTGGAGCAGGGCCTCGAAGCCTATCGAGACTGGCGCCGCCGTCATCCAGCATACCGGGTGCCACCGCTTCATAGCGGAGCTAACCGTTACTGACGGCTGCACGCCCGCGCTTGATCCCGCATGACGGCGTAGTCGCTCAGCATCTCGGTGATTGCCGAACTCTCCGGCAGCAGATCGAGTTCCTCCGCCGCGCGCCTGGAGCTCGCGGCTGTATTCGACCACCGGCGGGCAGATCGCGACGGCGGGTGCCTCAGAACCGCCCGTCGCGCAGCCGGTCAGCGAGATCGCTGCGATCGCGAGGGCGGTGAGCCGCCGCCTCCAGCATCTGTCGTTGGACATCATTCACTTTCTCCGAGGTTTCGAGGCGTTCGGCGAGACGACCGGCGCGCTCGGCCGTGCGGCAGAGATTGAGGATAAGCAGGGCGATGGTGAGCGCGACGAGGGCGATGGCCCCCGCCCGCCGTGCTCCTGGCCGGGCGAGGATCCTGGCCAGCAGGCTGCCCCACATCAGCGCAGCCTCTTGCGCCAATCGTCGAGGCGGGCCCAGATCGCCACGGCAATCACGCCCAGCGCCAGCGCGATGAACAGCCAGCGCAGCGGTGCAGTTCAGGAATGCGCTTGAAGGCGTCGGCGTGCAGCTGCACGATTACGTCGTGATCGACCGCACCTTCGAAGCGTTGCTGAAGATCGTGCGGCTGGCTTAGCCGCGCGGTGGAGAATTCGTGATGGTGGGAGAGTCGAGCGCGAGGCCCAGTTGGTTTGTAGGAGCCGCCTACAACCGCACCGAGGACCAGACGCCACGGTTTCTGGCCGATGGTATCTGGGAGAACGGCTACGACGACGGGAAGTATGGCGATCTCGTGCGCACGATGAGGCCGGGAGACAGAATCGCAATCAAGTCGTCTTACACGCGCAAGCACGATCTTCCGTTCAACAACCGCGGCGCCACAGTTTCGGTGATGGCGATCAAGGCGGTCGGCACGATCACCGCGAACCTCGATGACGGCAAGCATGTGCGGGTCGACTGGACACCCGTGTCACCACCGCGCGAATGGTACTTCTACACCAATCGCGCGACGGTCTGGCGCGTCGCACCGGGCGGCTGGATGGAGGACGGGCTGCTGGCCTTCGCCTTCGAGAGTCAGCCCCAAGACATCGACCGGTTCCGGAACGAGCCATTCTGGCGCGAGCGGTTCGGCGATGCTGACGGCGAGCACCGCTTCCGCTGGACCGCATTCTACAGCGGCTTTGCAGCACGGTTGCTCGATTATCGCGATGACCGGAGACAACTTCTGCAAGAGATACAGTCGATTGCTGGAGACCTCCCGGGCTTGAGCATCTACCTCAATGATCGCTACCCGGGCGGCGAGAGAGGGCCATTGCTGGATATCTGCCCGTTCACCACGATGGGGATGTTCAACCGTTCGATGACGGACGCGAACCGGCGCAACATTGCACTTGCGCTGGCGAAGCGGATCGGCGTCGAGGAAGACGCGCCGATCTCCTTCGAAGGCATCCCGGTGCTCAACAATCAGCGGTCGTGGTTCTTTGGATACGGCGACAAGCGTGGCGAAGGCGACATCGACAAGCTTTGGGATGTGTTCGCCGCCGCCGCAGCGCTCGTCGAGGCCGATGAGCTAGAGCAGCGCAAGTCGTTCATCGCCGCCTACGACGCCGTGATCGATGTGTGGGGCGCCTCATGGAACATCTCGACCGGTCTCTACTGGTCGCATCCCTGGGAATTCCCGACCCTCGACAGCAATACCCGCGCTTTCCTGACAGGACGGCTGCAGATGCGGATCCCGACGATCGGACCGCAGAAGCCCTGCAGCGGCGCGACCTACCTCAAGCTCGTGGACGACCTGAAGGCGCGCTTCGGCGAGGACAGCTATCCGGTGCACAGCTTCCCGGAGCTGTCGGTCGCATCCTGGCGCTACAAGGCGCCCGAAGAGGTGCAGACCGAGCGCGGCGCAGCCGACCCGGCGTCGACTGAGGATGAGGAGGAGTCTGCTGCCGCAGATCCAGTCCAGGCGCTTGCGCCCTCGGAACCTTACGATGTCGACGACATCCTGCGCGACGGCTGTTTTCTGGAACGCGGGGAGATCGAGCGTCTGCTGGAACGCCTGCGCACCCGTAAGAACCTGATACTGCAGGGGGCGCCGGGAACCGGAAAGACGTGGATCGCCAAGCGCCTCGCCTTCGCGCTGATGGGCGAGCACGACGAGGGACGGGTCCGCGCCGTCCAGTTCCACCCCAATCTCTCCTACGAGGATTTCGTTCGCGGCTGGCGGCCGCGCGGCGACGGAAAACTGACGCTGGCGGACGGCGTCTTCATGGAGGCGATCCGCGCGGCGCTGAGCCGCCCGGAGGCCCGCTTCGTCGTGATCATCGAGGAGATCAACCGCGGGAACCCGGCGCAGATCTTCGGCGAGCTCCTGACCCTGCTGGAGGCGGGCAAGCGCACGCCGCGCGAGGCGCTGGAGCTCTGCTATCCGGATGCCGACGGCGTGCGCCGCCCGGTGCACGTACCGGAGAACCTGTTCGTGATCGGCACCATGAACATCGCCGATCGTTCGCTCGCGCTCGTCGACCTCGCGTTCCGCAGGCGCTTCGCATTCGTCGGGCTCGTGCCGCGCCTCGGTCCCGCTTGGCGGCGCTGGGTGACCGAGAAGGGCGGCGTCGAGCCAGCCCTCGCGGACGACATAGAGCGGCGCATCCTCGCGCTAAATGCACAGATCGCCGAGGCCTTCGGCCGCCAGTTCGAGATCGGGCACAGCTATGTCACGCCGACCACGAAGCTCGAACCGGGTGCGACGCGGGAGTGGTTTCGCCAAGTTGCCGAGACTGAAATCGGCCCGCTGCTCGACGAATACTGGTTCGACGCGCCGAAATCAGCGCGCGAGGCCCTCGACAGACTGCTGCAGGGATGGTGATCGCCGACGCCGGGATGAGCGAGACCGCCGCCGCGGGCTTCATCGGCCGCATCCCGGTGCGCAACATCTGGCTGCTGATGCTCTACGCCTCTGACCTGTTGCGGACGGCGGAGCGCGCTCTGGTCGACGTCGAGCGGAACCCTGACGAGATCGCCGATCTCGTCGCCGAACTGTTGGCGCAGGCGGTGGAGGAGCGTCAGCGCCGACAGCTGAGCCTCGGCTACCGACCGCGCAGCGCGGACCTGTCGCGGGTGCGTGGTCCGATCGACGTCCTGCGGACCGAGCGTCGACAGCTGCTCGCGCGCGGCGTTGTGGCGTGCCGCTTCGTCGAGCTCAGCGTCGACACGCCGCGCAACCGCTTCGTCCGCGGCGCGCTAGAGGCGGTGGCGCGGTTGGTGTCGCGTCCCGATC
>JBATPX010000148.1:0-1660 GCA_049291695.1 Defluviicoccus sp. | reverse complement strand
AGCTGCGCGCCTTCCTCGATTTTGCGGCGCCGCGGTTGAAATCGGGGCTGTTGCAGGGCGCAATGTGGGAACCCGGTCGTCCGGCTCAGCGGTGAAGTCGGCCCTTGGCTCTTCGCGCTCTTTGTGGTTTTGCTTCCGAGTGACGCTCTCGGAGCGAAAGCGGCCACGTCCGGCAATAGCGGTCGAGTCCGGAAATGGCAATCTGCGTCGGGTTCCAGCCGGCTTGCTTCAGCATGAAGTGAAGTCGGTGGTAATGACCGACGGCATCATCGGCTGCCCGTACGAGAAGGTGGGCACTACGAGGGGCCGGCATGGCCGTGCTTCCGTCTTGGGCCGGCCGTGATCGGATCACGCATGAGATCAGTCACTGGAAGAACTACATTTTGACATATTGACACCGTCCGTCACAAGATGTAGAAAGTGGTGATGCTTCGCATTGGGGGTCAAGCGCTCCCGTAGCGGCGTTCCGCCTTCACCGACAATCTTGTGCAGCACGAAGATGGAGGCCCTGCCGTTCGCTCGCTTCGGCCGCTGGCGTTGCTGTCGCGGGCGATCGGCGAGGCGCAGACGAGTTTCCCACCCTCAACATTTTGCGCTATTGACAAAGCGGCGCACAACATGTAGTATGCGTGATCATCGATTCGAGATTCGCCGCTGACACGACCGGCGGCACAACTGAAAGGTGCAACAGAGCATGGTTTAGGGCTTCAGAACGGCAGGCGAAAGGGACAACGGAAATTCTCCGGGTGGTCGTAAGTGGTTGATATCTTGGGTCCTTCCCCGAGACTACAACTGCTGGTGGCAGTAGCCCGCAAGGTTGCCAGCGTGAGCCGTAAAAACCGGGAAGCCACGGAAGCCAGCCAAGCCAGAAGCCACCCTCTGCACTGAAATTACCCTGCACATTTCAACGCGTTAGACGATCCGAGCGGTGGATCCCGGTAGCCAATCCGGAAGCCAGCCAGGATCCAGCACCGGCATCCAGTCCTGGAGCCGGTTTTTTCATGCTCCCATTCGTGCCAAGGACATCGCCCGTGACGACGCTTCGCTTCTGTCCCGAGCAGATCGAGCAGTGGCCGATCGCGCGCTTGAAGCCGTATGCGAACAATGCACGCACGCATTCCGACGATCAGATCGCCAAAATCGCCGCCTCGCTGGTGGAGTATGGCTTCACCTCGCCGCTCCTGATCGCCGATGACGGCGAGATCGTCGCCGGCCACGGCCGGCTGTTGGCAGCGCAGCATCTGGGGCTTGGGGAAGTGCCGGTGATCCGGTTGTCGCAGTTGACGCCGGAACAGGTGCGCGCCTATCGCATCGCCGACAACCGGCTCGCCGAGCTTTCGGAATGGAATGACGAACTGCTCGCCGCCGAGCTGCATGCGCTGAACGCGCTAGGCTTCGATCTCGATCTCACCGGCTTCGCGGGCGAAGACCTGGCGCGGCTGCTGGCGCCGCTGGACGAGGGCGAAGGCCTTGCCGGCGACGACGTCATCCCCGAGCCGCCGGCCAATCCCGTGTCGCGGCCGGGCGATTTGTGGCTCCTGGGCGATCATCGGTTGCTGTGCGGAGACTCGACCAAGGCGGACGACGTCATCCGAGTGATGCACAACCATAAGGCGATCTTGTTTGCAACCGATCCTCCCTATTTGGTCGACTACGACGG
>JBATPX010000147.1:0-2411 GCA_049291695.1 Defluviicoccus sp. | reverse complement strand
GGCCTTGGCCGCGGCAGGCGGTGTCGGCGGCACGGTGCCCGGCCATGGCGCCGCCTGCTGGGGCGCGGCTTGCTTCGGCGCTGGCCGAACGTCGACGACAACCTTGGTTCCGGCACGGCTGACGGCGACCTCGGCACCGGGGGCAAGCTGCAAGCGCGCGGACGTCTGGCCGCCTTCGTTGCTCACGCCAAGGCCCCGGACGAACTTGAGGCGGCGCTTGTTGAGAACGGAGGGATCGATCCGCGCCAGGCGTTCGAAAACGATCGCGGCGCCGTCCTCGTGCTGTTCGACCCGATAGCCGACATCGTCCGGCCAGTCGAACACGACCCGGCTGTAGCCGCCGTGATCGGCCGCGCGCACCCGGACGGCAGGCGTTTGGCTACCGGCGGGCGTTTGGCTACCGGCAGGCGCTTGGCTACCGGCAGGCGCCACGGCAACGCTCGAAAGGTCGTCCGCCGGGGCCGCGGCCTTGGCGTCGGTACGCGGTCGTGCGTCCTTTTCGAAAAGATCGACGATGACCTTGTTGCCGTCGGTGTGACCGATGACGCTGGCGTCGGCGGCAAGCGGAAAGGTGACGATGCGGCCGTCGCCGATGAGCGTCGCCACGCCAATCCAGCGCGAAAGGCGCCGCAACGGGGCAAAGTCGGCCTCGATCGGCCGCTCAAAGCGCAGGTGGAGACGACCACCGGCAGCCGTGGCCTCGAAGACGACCGGGCTGGGCCAAGTCATCACGAAGCGCGCGCCGGCGTCCTGGGGATTAGCCTCGACGGCGACCGTATCGGCTTGCGCCGGCTTGAGGTCGAGCACGCAATAGAGGGAGCATGCGGCAGCCGCGGAGATGAGAGTCCGCATCGACGGGCGACCTCGCCGGCACTCCCTTACCCCTGGCCGCCGTTCCCCCGGCAGCTGTACCGGCAGCCGATGCCGAGCCTTGAACCAGAGGAAGGGCAATCGCATCGGCAGCGGGTCCTTAGGACCGGACGGCGGCTCAAAGCGGGCCAAGCACGCTCGAGAGTTTTGCCTTCAGCGTCTCGGCATTGAACGGCTTGACGATGTAGTTGGATACACCGGCTTGCTTGGCGGCGACAACGTTTTCCGCCTTGCTCTCGGCTGTAATCATGATGAAGGGGATATGCTTGAACTTGTCGCTCTTGCGCACCTCCCGCAAGAGCTGCAGACCAGTCATCGGCTCCATGTTCCAGTCGGAGATGATGAGCTGGATGTCCCTCTGCCCCAGCATTTGCAGGGCTTCGGTTCCGTCCATCGCTTCTTCGACGTTCGTGAAGTTGAGCTGACGGAGAAGGTTGCGAATGATCCTTAGCATCGTCTTGTAATCGTCGACGATAAGGATACTCATGTTGTAATCGACGCTCATGCTTCATTTCCCTCGAAGGCAAGGTCATAGTCTTCAGAAGATAGCTGTAACTGCAGAGAAAACAGCCTGTCACGCGCTCCAAACTTGGCCGTGCTCACGGTTGCTGCTTGTCGATCATTCTGGCCGGTCGGACGAGCGAGCGCTGGTGCGCCAGTTCTTCCGTGATGTCCTTGGCACGGCCGGGGCTCAGTTGCGCGAGAACCGGCGCCAGCTTGCGCTCCTTCATTCCCTCCGCAACCATGAGCAGAGTTTCCATTTCCAGCTCTTCAAAGATCTGTGCCGCATCCTTGGGCTTGAGATTTTCGTAGATCTTGATCAGCGACTCGATCTGGCCTTTCTTCTGCTGATCGTAAGATTTCAGCAGTTTCTCCAGGGTCGCCTGCATCGTCTTCAACTCGTCGAGTTTCTGGCCGATCCGTTGCTCCGCCGCCTTCAGGACGATTTCGCGCCGTTCGATTTGGTTGCTGCGTTCGGCAAGTGCCTCGCGGCGGCGCGCCAGCTGCTGCAGGACTTCAACCTCAGACGGCGTGAACTCCGATGTCGACTGCCAGCCCGCGGCCTTGGCTAGGGCCGTCGGCGCGGCACTCGCCGCCTCCGTGAGCGGAGGCAACGGTGATGCCGGTCCGGCGGTCGGTGCCGCAGGCGCGGCGGGGGTCGCGGTCGCGGGTGCATCCGCGTTGGGTTGTTGCTCCTCAGACCTTTTTTCGGGCACTGCCGACGGGGTTGCGGCATGGCTGGCGGCTTCGGCGTGCGACACGGCGACGCTGTTGCGAAACACCTCGTTCATGCCGTGCCAGATCGCGCCGATCTTGACCGTGAGGAACACCGACGCGACCAGCACGGTCAGCGGCAGGATGCGAAACCAGCGCAGAACAGACGGCATGCGGCGTCATCTCCCCCGGCTCATCGGTTGAGCCCCTGCATGCCAAGGGCAGCCAGGAGGTTCTTTTCCGCCTGCGAGCGAACGCGGGCGGCACTGGCCGCGGGTGCGGCGGGCTTGGTAACCCGTGTTTTCCGGTTCCCGGCCGCTCCACCC
>JBATPX010000146.1:0-21312 GCA_049291695.1 Defluviicoccus sp. | reverse complement strand
CGCTTCGGCTGCCGGTCCGCGGCTGGCTGCTGCGGGCGGCTGCTGCGGGGCGGCGGCGGTGAGCCCGGCGATCACCTGTTGCGCCGTCAACTCGTTGCGGAAGTAGCTGAAATGGTTGACGTCCGGGCCCCGATCAAAGCAATCGGCAACGGCGCCCGCGCGTACGACGCCGCCCGCCATCGCGGCGCTGTTGACGACGAAGTCGTGGTCCTCGGTGTAGAACGCGTCCGCCGCCCACACCTGCAGGCGGCGAATGACGCCCGCCGCCGCGACATCGCCGCGGATGACGGCAAGCGGCGCCCGGCTCGTTACGTCGGCCCGGTTCAGCATCCGGATCAAAGGGCGTTCGGGCCGCATCGCTTCCAGACCCGGCAGCGCCGAGGCGCCGCCCTGTTTTTTCCGCTCGGCAACGACGGCGAGCAGCAGCGCCTTGACGAAATCGTAGATCTCACCCAGCACCGGCCAGTGCGCCGCGCCGAGGAGGAGGCCGATACCGTTGAGGACGACGTTCAGGTACTTATCGAGCCGGTCAGACGCCAAGGTCGTGCCGCGCGCCGGGCAGGCAACGCGGACGAAGCGGGTGATGTGCGGGCGGATCTCCTTGAGGAGCGCGTTCAGGTGCTCAAGATCGCCGCTCGCACCGCTGGCATCCTGCGCGCAGAGGGCAAGATCGCGGGCGTCGAAGGGAGCCTTGCCGTCCGCGCGCATGCCGCGGCTCAACAGTTCGCCCACCAGGCCGCCGCGGCTGTGGGTGACGAGATGGATCTCGCGCGCGGGCGCCTTCAGCGCTTCGAGCAGATCGATCGCGTTGGCGATTGGGCTCCGTGTCAGCGTCGGATGCTCAAACGCGAGGATGCGGTCGTCATAGAGGGCGCGCAGCCGGCGCCATTCCGCCTGCCGCTCCGGCCGCCACAGGGCACCGAAGCTGCCCTTGCTGTTCGAGAAGGTGCCGTGGATGAAAAGGAGGTACGGCGCGGGGCCGTCGGCCGCGCGTGGGCTGAACGGCTCATCGAGCGTCTCGCCATCCCTGGCGACGCGATACAGGCCCGGCTGCGCAACGGCGCGGCCCTCGAGCCGTTCGGCAATGTCGCGTGCCGTCAACGCACCGAGGTCGATGTCGATGGTGCGCAGGCTGCGAAACAGCCATTCGCCGAGCCCACGCTCGGCATCGCGCTCCGGCAGGCCCGCCGCCAGCTCCAGATCCGGACCGTCGCCCAGCTCGCCGCGCGCCGCGTGCGCGAGCGTCGGCAGGTCCTCGCCCGGCAGATACAGCGTCACCCCGCCTTCGAGCACGATCTCGGCGATCTTGCCGGCGATCTCGATCGGCACCGGCTTGGCGGCAGCGCGGGAACGGCCGAGCAGGAGCGCGCTTTCGACCCTCGGCGCAATCGCCGCGTCCGCAAAAACGCCCGCGAACGGCGCGCTTAAGATCGGCGCATCACGCAGCGCGGCATCCGGTGTTCCGAAGGCTCCGAGCGTCTTCATCGATCCTCCCTCCCCGCCTGTCGGGCGTTTCCCGCGCCGCCAGCAAAGACGCCTCCGCTTGCGATCGCCCCTGCCTCAGACGCTCGGCAGGGCTTGCCGCAAGGTTGCGGCGAATAGGCGGGCGACCTTGCGATAGCCCCGGTTGGTCGGGTGCAGTTCATCTGCCCATTCGTCGGTCTGCAACAGACCGCGGACGTCGACATGATGGACATTGGCGAACGCACCGGCCGGATTGTTGCCGCCGGCAAGCGACTTCTGCAGGCTGTTGAGGCGATCGACCATCACCTGGACGATCGCGCACTGCAGATCGAAATCGACGATGCCCTTCTTGCGCAACGGCCCGCCCAGCCACTCGTCCTGATCCGCCCATTGCGGGTGCCGGCCGTCACCCGGCTGGCCGCCCGGAAGGCTGTAGTCGTAGCCGTGGATGACGATCGGCAGCGTCGGAAAATCCTCCGCGACGGCGGTAAACACCTCTTGATAAGCGGCGTCGATGAAGGCGATCTGCGCGGCGAACTCCGGCGTGTCGACATACCATTCCGGCGGCTGGCCGGGCGAGAACTCGCGCACGATCTTCTCGATCACCGGCACGCCGTCGCGATCCTCACCGACAATGTCGTTGCCGGCGCCGGAGAACAGGAAAACCCGCACCCGATCTCCCTGAGTTTCCAGGGCGCTTAAGTACTCCGGATTGTCTTTGACCATGTTCTGCAGCGTGTCGCCGGCGGCGTCGACGCTCCAGATCAGGTAGTCGTCGCCCAGGCAGTCGATCACGTCTTCAAGAAAGACGGGAAACTGGAACCACGAGTCGCCTTCGGAAACGAGCACGGGAAGCGCCACGCCGCTGTTGAGGCGGCGGTTGAAGCGCAGATGCCGCCGCGTGCGCGCCAGACCGTTCGCCCAGTCCATCACGCCGCGCGTTTCGTCCGCCCGTTCGACCATGTCCGGGTCGGGGACGACGGCGGGCGCGAAGGCGCGCGAGGTATCGCGGTCGAAGTCGAGATACGGCACCAGATCAGCTTCCGGCACGTCCGGATCGGAGAACCTCCGCTCCAGCTCGTCGATGCTGATTCTTGGCTTGGGCATGGCTCGCTCCCTCTCCCGTTTTGCCGTGCGGCGCATCTCCGGCGGCCGCGCGCGATCACGATTTGTTCTTTCATGATACACCAAAGCGAGGCCCGGCAACACCCTTCAATGGCCTCCGTGCCAGACAAAATCTGCGCCGGCGCTTTTCTACAGCGGCACGGTTTCGGCGGCGCGCTGCCGCAGCCGTGCAAGCAACTCGGCGGCAAAATCAGCAAGCGTGTCGTCACGCGCACCCATGACGACGATCCGATCACCCGGCCGGGCCAAACGGACGAGATGATCGCCGCAAGCGGCACGCTCGGCCCAGGTGTCGGCGCGGCGGCCGTGCGCCTTGAGTGCATCGACGATGTCGCGGCTCGAAACGCTGCGCTCGACGGTGCCGCCGAAGTACACCGGATCCGGCATGACGAGGTGGTCGTCCGGCCCGAGATGGCGGGTGAAGCAGGCGATCAGCGCGTTCTTGAGCAGCCGCAAGGGACCAAAGCCGTGCGGCTGAAACAGGACCAGGAGCCGGCCGGGCACGGCCTTGAGGGTTGTCAGCGTGGCGGCGATCTTGTCCGGGTTGTGGGCGAAGTCGTCGATGACGGTGATGCCGTCGGCACTGCCGATGACCTCCAGCCGGCGCCTGAGGCCTTGAAAGCGCGCGAGCGCCGCCGCCGCCGTTGCCAGCGGCACGCCCGCGGCCCGTGCCGCGCCCAGGGCACAGAGCGCGTTCTCGACATTGTACCGGCCGGGCAGCGGCAACTGCACGTGCACGCGGGCGGCGCGCGCGCCGCCCGCCCGTTCGCTGACGTCGAACCGAACGCCGTCCGGCGCCAATGCCAGCTCATCGGCGCAAAGATCCGCGGCACCATTACCGATGCCGACGGTCACGCGCCGTCGCAGCGCCACGTCGGCCGCGAGCGCCGCCGCCTCATCGTTATCGATGTTGACGACGGCCCTGGCTGCCCGCGCGAGGAAGGAGCCGAATAGCGCGCGGAGCTCCGGCAGCGCCTTGTGGTCGAGCGCGACGTTGGTCAGCACGGCCACGGCCGCCGTGTACAGCGCGATCGAGCCATCGCTCTCGTCGACCTCGCTCACCAACAGCTGCGGATCGCCGACCACGGCGCTGGCGAACGGCGTCTCGGCAGCGATGAAATTCTTCATGACCGCGCCGTTGACGATGCTGGGGGTTTGGCCGGCGGCGTGCAGAATCCAGCCGATCATTGCCGTCGTCGTCGATTTGCCGCTGGTGCCGCCGACGCCGATGCTGCACCGCGTGCCATTGAAGAGGTCGGCCAGCAGTGCTGCCCGCGTCATCTGCCGCGCACCCAGCCGGCGCGCCGCCTGCACGTCCGGCACGGTCTCCTCGACCGCCGCCGAGGTGACCAGGATCTGCCGCGCGCGCGTCACGCCGCTGCCGTCCTGCGGATGCAGGGCGATGCCCTGGGCGGCGAGAAAGCGGAACTTCTCCGCCGTCCGCCCCTGGTCTAAGCTGCGGTCCGAGCCGGCGACGGTCGAGCCGCGGGCATGCAGCAGCAACGCCAGCGGCATCATGCCGCTGCCGCCGATGCCGCAGAAAAAATAATCGTCGTCGCTTGCCATCGCCGGATCCGTAAAGCGGTGTTTCGGATCTGGCAAGCCGCCTGAAACAAGGACCGACCGATTGCCGGACAAACGCTTGAGAATAGCCGTCGTCGCGCCGGCGTCACGTATCAGCGACGACATCGCGTCGCGAGTGTGCGCGCTCGCAACGCAGCTGTATCCGCAGCGGTTGGCGGAACCTTGCTTTCACCCGCAGTGCTTTCTGACGTCCGGCCATTTTGCCGGCGACGATGCGGCCCGCAGCAAAGCGTTCATCGCGGTCGCCAACGATGCACGCTTCGATGCGGTGTGGATCGGCCGTGGCGGCTACGGGTCGTGCCGCATCGCCGAAGCGGTGATTGCGCAGCTCGACGCACCGGCGCGCGATAAGCTCTACATGGGCTACAGCGATGCCGGCAGCTTGCTGGCGGCGCTTTACCGGCACGGCTTTCGCGTCGCGCACGGGCCGATGCCGGCCGATATCCTGCGCCCCGGCGGTGAAGCGGCGGTGGCCCGTGCACTTGCCTACCTGATCGAGCGCGCCCCTTCGGCCGTCGAGCCCCATGTGGCGCCGGGCACGAAAGCGGCGGCGTTCAACCTCACGATCTTGAGCCAGATGCTCGGCACGGCGATCGAACCCGATCTCACCGGTCATGTCCTCATGCTGGAAGAAGACTGCGAGCACATGTACCGCATCGACCGCTTCTTCTTCCACATCACCAGCAATCCCGGCATTCGCCGCGTTGCCGGCATCCGGCTCGGCCGCTGCAGCAACATCCCCGCCAACGTGCCCGATTTCGCGGAGACGGAGGAGGAAGTGGCCCGCACCTGGTGCACCCGCGCCGGCATCCCCTATCTCGGCCGTGCCGACATCGGCCACGACATCGACAACAAGGTCGTCCCGTTCGGTGAAGGGCACGGAACCTAATGGGCGGGTATCAGCCCGCGAGGGGTGGCGGCAGGGATTTCAGTTCGGCGCGGTAGAGGATCGCTGCGCCGATGCCGAGGCCGTGCAGGGTCCAGAACCAGATGCCGAGCATGGGTCCTTCGAGGGCGACGTCGAAGCTGGAATTGATCAGGATGGCGAGCCAGTAGGCGAACAGGAACAGAAACAGGCGCGACCAGGCGCGATCGCCGCGGGCGCTGCCGATAAAAAACAGCCGCAGCACCATCGCCGCCCAGGAGGCGCAAACGGCGAACCACAGCACCAGGCCCGGCACGCCGCCGCGCGCCAGAACGGTCAAGTGGCCATTGTGCGGGCTGCGCAGCGGCGGCAGGTCGGGATCGTTGACCTGATAGCCGTCGTCGATGGCGAGATTGAGCCCGAACCCTTTGCCGGTCCAGAAATAGGGGCCGTGCAGGGTGTAGTCAATAATGTCGCGCCACCACTGCAGGCGCCATTCCTTGGTGCCCTGTTCGCGCGGATCGTCGGTCGGCGTGACGATCGTCATGACATTGCTCGCCACCTGGCGGAAGGACAGATCGCGTTCGGTGCCAACAGGAAAGCTGACGTCGGTGGCGAGGCCGACGACAACGAAGACGACCGCGGCACAGCCCAGCGTGATCAGCTTTCGCGACAGCGGCATCAGTAAAATAACGACGCCGCATGCGACCGAGGCGCTCAGCATGCCGCCGCGGTTCTGCGAGAACGCCATCATGACGCCGAAGAGAAGGAGCAACGTCCACAGCGGTCGGGCGCGGCGAAAGCCAAGGAGGGCGAAGATGGCGACGCCTGCCATGTGGACGCACGAGTCCCCCGCGCGCATGGCGATGACCGGTATATCGGAGACCGGCCAAGCCGGCAACTTCTCCTCCAGCAGGCGGGACATGGGGAAAGCGATCAAAAAGAAGTATGGAAATACCGCGCTCAAGCCGTGGTAGCTTTTGATGAACGCGATCAGGCGCTGGCGGCGTTCGACCAGCAGGGCGGCGACGATGAACGCGAAGACGCCATACATCGCGACCACCGAGTCGCGCAGCGCGTCGACGCCGTAGGCCGGCAGGTAGGGCAGGGTGCGGATCCCGACCCAGGCAATGAAGGCTGCCAGTGTCAGGCTCGGCAGGTTTAAGAGCGCGCTCGGCAGCGCGCCGGAGCGCAAGGCCGCAAGCGCGCCCAGAACCAGAACGACCTCGCCGATGAAAACTGGCGGAATGCCGGTATAGGCGAAGCCGCGGCCCATCAGCGCGTAACCCCACAGGGCGAACAGCAATAACGCCAGGTAGTTGTCGTTCAGGTCGCGCGTGGGCCAGTGGCCGCGGGCGGCGAGCCCGACGTTTGTCATCGCAGAGTGCAACGGCGCGCGCTGCACCGCCGCCGGCCGGCCCGGTGATGCCTTCCGTCCGGGCTCATGCCGCCCGCCGCTCCGGTTGCGGGATCAGGTCGATGGCACGGTTGGGCGGCTGGATCGGATCGGCAGCGTGGCCGACATCGACGCGTGTCAGCATCACGCCGAGCACGCGGGCGTTGGCATCGTCGAGCCGCAAGAAGCCGGCGCGCACCGCTTCCTTCGGTGTCTTTTTCCAGTGCACCGCATACAAAACGGCGCCACTGAGGGGGGCGAACGCCAAGGCATCCGCTGCCAGCATGACCGGCGGCGTGTCGACGATCACGATGTCAAAGGCCTCGCCGGCCCAGCGCATCAAGCGTTCGATCGCCGCCGAGGCGAGCAGGCCGCTGCCGTTCTCGATCGGCCGCCGGTTGCCGAGGACGTAGAGGTTTTTCTCCGCAGCGGGCTGCAGCGCGCTCGCAAACGAGACCTTTTCGCTCAAGGCCTCGGCAAGCGACGGACCGTTGCCGCTGCCGATCAGCTTGCTTACGGTCGGGCGGCGGAAGTCGGCATCGATGACGAGCGTTTTCATGCCGAGGCCGGCGAACGCGCAGGCGAGCGAGACGGCGCAGACCGACTTGCCCTCGTCACCCAGCGACGACGTGACCGTCAGCAGGCGCGGCTGCTGCGACGGCATCAGCGTGAGGATGCGGGTGCAGGCCGTGCGCATAGCCTCTGCAAACAGGGCCCGCACATGATCGGCCTGGGGGCGCCGGCCGAAGCTCACCCGCCGGTCGCTGCAGCCGACGCTGGGCACGGTCGCTAGGCACGGCACTTCGAGCAGGGTCTCGACGTCGCGCGCCGAGGCAAAGCCGTCGTCGCGTTCGAGCCGCGCAGCCGCGACCGCGGCGGCCAGCAACGCGCCCGCGAGCGCGATCATCAGCACGACCGCAGGCATCGGTGAGTCCGGATAGAGAGGCACTGTCGCCTCAGCGACCAACCGCCCGCTCACCCGGTTGATGTCGAGCATCGCCTGGGTCTGCTGATGGCTGGTCGCGATGCTGCGGAACAGCGTCCGCTTCGATTCCGCTTCGAGCTCAAGCTCGCGCAGGCGCGCCTGACGGCGGTCCATGTCGTCGACACTGGCGCGCAGGTTTTCCAGTTGCGTCTTCAGCCGCCGCTCGCGCTCGACGGCGATACGCAGTTCGCCGGTGATCGCGCCGTTGATCCGCTGCGTCTCCTGGCGAATGCGGCGGTCGATCTCCCGTGCTTCGGCATCGAGCCGTTTGAGCGCGGGATGGCCGTCGGCGTAAAGGACGCCGATCTCCGCCCGCTGGCGCATCAGCGCAACCTGTGCCTGCTGCAGGTTCTGGATCGCGGGCGATGCCAGCACCTCCGAAATCGCGCCGTCGGTGCCGGCGGCCGCCCTCTCGTTGACCAGCTTGACGCGCGCTTCCAGCGCCACGCGGGCAGCGGCCGCGTCCGCAAGCTGACGGTTGATCTCGCTCAGCCGCGAGCCGGCATCCCCCAAATCGGTGCCCGCGGGGCCAACGAGGCCGTGCTCGGTCCGGTAAGCCTGGATCGCGGCTTCGGCCTCGCGGACCTGCTCGCGCGCGCTGAACAGCTGCCGGCGCAGCCACTCACTCACATCCTGACTGGTCCGGGTGTTCGCCTGCACCTGCTGTTCGAGGTAACGCTGGGCGAAGGCATTGGCGATCGTTGCTGCCTTCGCCGCGTCGGCGGAGGCGAAGCGGATGAAGATGGTGTATGACTTGCCGTCATTCTCCACCTCCAGCCGGCGCAGCACTGCCTTCACGACTGCCGCTTCGACCTGTTGCGGGTTGGGGCTGTCGACGCCGGCGGTCGCTTGCCCGCTTTCGGCGCGCCTCAGCGACTGCAGCCGGTGCAGGAACCGCGACAGGCCGTCGAACGAGACGACGCGGGCCCCGAGGAAGGGATTGAACTCGGGATCGGCGGCGAGGTCGAGATGGGCGACAACGTCGCGGGCGATGGCCGCCGAGCGGATCAGATCGACCTCGCTGCGCAGGCGGACGTTCGGCTGGTCGGCGAGCGGACTCAAAAAGACCGGTTTGAGCTCGCCGAGTTCGACCGTCCGCAGGTCGAGTTGGACGACGCTTTCGGCCTGGTAGAGCGGCCGGATGAGCATGAGGGCGACAAGCGCCAGCACCAGGCCGGCGGCAACGAAACCGAGAACCAGCCCGCGGCGCCGCCACATGGCTGCCAGAACATCGATCAAAGCGCGCTCCCGTCGGGGCATGAGAGTCATTGCCGGCGCGTGCTCGGCGCGGAGAATGCTGTCGTCAAGCAAGGGTCTCATTGGTTCCCTTAAACCCCCGATCGTCCCCCTGGTGTTTCGCTCCACCCGCGACTAAGCGGCGCCCGAAGCCGTTCGGGCTTGAACTGCGGCGTCCCCTACCGACGGCTGCCGAGCCCTCCGCGTGCGGGCTCTCGTCGAGCCCGCGCGCGAACGCGCTGGCTCCGGTTGAACACGAGTTGGGATGTACCACGCACGCTGCGGTGCTCGGAACCCCCGCATAGGGAAGCCACCACGGCAGCTTCAGCCCGCGCGCGGTTGTGCTTCCGGCGCCTTTCATCGTCGGCGTTGTGGCCCCGTTGGCAAAGCCCAACTGGCAAAGATGAGACCGAACTGGCAGACTGCTCCGAAGTGTGCCCCGAAGTCTGCCCCGCTGGGGGGTCGCAGCGATCCTTCACCATGCAGGACAATCGAACCGATGAGCGATGCCCTTCAGCATTCGACCAGACGCCCGCGGTGCGGCCTTGCCGGCCATCGTGCGCCTACGCCCTGGCGTTCGTCTGCGCCCTGGCGGCGGGCGGGCCGCGCGCTGGTCCTCGCATTCCTCGTTGGCGGCTGTGCGACGGGGAGCGAAACGACGCCTGAGAAAGCGGACGCAACGGCGCCGGAGGCACCGGTGGCCGTCTACACGCTCGGCCCCGGCGACAAGCTGCGCATCACGGTGCTGGGGCATGAGCAGCTTTCCGGGCCGTTCGAGGTCGACAGCGCAGGCCGGATTGCGATGCCGCTGATTGCGCGTGTCGATGCCGCCGGCCTTACGCTGGCGCAACTCGAAAGCGACATCACGAAGAAGCTTGCCGAAAAATACATCGCCGAACCGAGGGTCAGCATCGACCTGGTCAAGTCACGACCGTTCTGCGTCTTCGGCGAAGTCAATAATCCGGGATGTTTCGAGTACGTCTACGGCATGACGGCCGCAAAAGCGATTGCCTTTGCCGGCGGCTACACGTACCGCGCCTTGCAGAACGAGCTCGTCATCACTGGCGAAGACGGCCGCACGTCGGCCGCGAGCCAGGCGACTCGCATCCGCCCCGGCGATACTATCGAAATCAAACAACGCTTTTTTTGACCGCCGTTTGAAGAACTCAACACAGCCGTCATTGCGACTGCACGTTCTGCAATTCTGGCACCTCACCCTATCGCAATTAGTGGATTGCTTTGTCGCTTTCGCTCCTCGCAATGACGGCGTCCAAGATTTTTTCGAAGCCATTCGTCTCGGACACGTGCGCTGGCAGCGCTGATAGTGAAGTCACAGAGAAGAGACCAGAAGTTACTGGCCCTTTTGGGTCTGGTGCGCTCTTCGTCATGGGCTTAGAGTGACGAGCAGAAGATGGAAAGTCGGGTCAGCAAGGCATCCCTTCCAATCATGGCAAGCGAAAACGTATACATTCTCGTCGTCACATACCGTTTGCCACGAACAACAATCGAATGCGTCACCTCTCTGCTCCCGCTTTGCAGTGACCGCGTGCGGATCCTGATCATCGAGAACGGCTCGCCGGATAACTCGTTCGAGGTCATTCGTGCCGGGCTTGAGGCCTACGTGCCGGCGGGGGGGCTGAAGACCGCAGCGACCGATGCGCTCGATCCGGCGGTGTTTGCGGAAGGCTTTCAGATTCTCCTCGTCCGCAACGAGACCAACATCGGTTTCGGGCGCGCGATCAACGTGTTGGCACGCTTCGTTGCCGCCAACACCGATGACGGCTACTTCTGGATCCTCAACAACGACGTTATTGCCGAGCCGGGCAGCCTCAACGCGCTCGTCGATACGCTTGCCAGCCGGGATGATCTTTGCCTCGTCGGCTCGCTGATCGCCGAAATGGCACGGCCCACGGTCGTCCAGGAGGCCGGCGGCGAGCTCGTCCGATCCGTGGGCTGGTGCCGGCCGCTCCACCGCGGGGAGGCGATCAAGGCGGTTCAGGCGCTGGCGCCTGTTTTGCCCACCGACTGGGTGTGCGGCGCCTCGGTGTTGGTCTCCATTCGCGACTTCATGCGCGTGGGCGGCTTCTGTGAAAGTTATTTCGTTTACTGGGGGGACGTCGATCTGTCCTTTTTGCTGCGGGCATCGACCGGCAGGCGATGTGCAGTCGTGACCGCCAGCGTCATCCGCCACATCTCACGCGCGGTCGATTGGACCGTGTCCGATCGCGTCCGCACCTTCGATCTTGCCGGCGTCGTCACCTTCTACCGTCGCTGGTTCCCGTGGCTGTGGCCGTTTGTCCTGTTCGTCCGCGGGCTTACCTACATCGCCTGCGATCTGTGGAAGGGCGGCGGCGCCAGCGGACGCCTGCTCAAGGATCCAAGAGCAACCATCGACGCGTTGGGCCTGCGGCGGGATGAGCCGCCGGCAGCCTTTCGCGCGGGTAAGTCGCGGCTGACGTGAAGGCGCGGCCCGGTCCGGTGCGGTAATCCGGCGCGGTGATCCGGCAGCCACGGTCCGCAAGCGGCATGACGTTTGGGCGGGTCGCGTTTGAACGGAACGCGGCGCGCGGTGTAGCGTCGGCTGAGCCGGCAGCGATCGCCGGCTTGATGCGCATGCAGCCGCTGCCGAGGGGGGCTGACCCATGCTGAGAGTGGTGCCCCGGCTGCGCGGAATGCCGGTCACGGTGGCCGACCAGGCGCTCGTCAGCGCCACCAACTTCCTCACCAACGTCATCCTCGCGCGCTCCATGCCGCTCGATGACTTTGGCCGCTTCGCCCTCCTCTACACCGTTCTCCTGTTTGCTGTCGCTGTGCAGCTCGGCCTCATCATTGCGCCGATGATGAGCCTCGGCGCAAAGTTCGAAGGTGCGGAAAAGCGAACGTACTTGAGCGTGGTGACGCTGCACGCCCTGCTGTTTGCACTTCTCATCGCCGGCGGCGCGGTCTTTTGTCCGGACATCTTGCAGACGATCATCGATGAAGGCGGCTTTGTCGAGACGCGATGGGCATTCGTGTTCTGCAGTGTGGGCTTTGTCTTGCATGACTTCATCCGCAGGCTGTTCTTCACGGATGGCCAAACTGTGCATGCACTCGCCATCGACGGCGTCAACTGTACCTTGCGGCTGTTCGTCCTCGCCGGCTTGAGCCTCGCCGGTGTGCTCAGCGTCGCAGCCGCCCTGTGGGTGATCGGCGGCGCGTCCGCGCTTGCGATCGCCCTCGCGCTGAAATGGCTTGCGCTGCCGCGACCGCTCGCGGCGCTGCAGTTGCTCATCCGTTCGGCCTGGGTTTCCGTGCAGCAATGGCACCTCGGCAAGTGGCTGCTCGGCGCCAACATCATGTCCTGGGTGGTGAGTTCCGGCCTCCTGGTGCTGGCCGGCAACTGGATCGGCACCGGCCCGCTGGGCGTGATCCGCGCCGCGCAGAATCTGGTCGGCGTCCTTCTGGTCATTCTGCAGGCGCTCGAGAATCTGGTTCCGCATCAGGCCAGCGCCAGGCTCGTGCAGGGGGGAAGCGCAGCGCTGCGCCGGTACATGCTGCGAACGGGTCTTGTCAGCGGTGCGTGCATCTTCGCGCTTGCCGCCGTCTTTGCCGGAGCGGCGGACTTCTGGCTGCAGCTTGTCTACGGCGCGCAGTTCGCCGGCAACGCCGCCATCCTCGTGTTCGCGGCGGTCAATTTTGTGCCACTGTTCGTCCAGGTTATGGCGTCGTTCGTGCTGCGCTCGCTGGGGCACGCCCGCGGCATCTTCCTCGCCTCGGTCCTGGCGGCGGCCGGATCGGTCGCCCTGGCGCTGATCCTCATCCCACCGTTCGGTGCGCTTGGCGTCATGATCGCCATTTGCGCCGGTTCGACGGTGAACGCGGGAGCCCTTCTCCTGCTCGTGCAGCGCTCCCTGAAAGAATATCCCGATTTGCCGGCAAAATGACGACAACCGACCCGCATGGGTGTTTGTTCGCAGCATCCCGGCTCCTAAGGTCGCCGCCTTAATCCTGATCGGCAAGGTGCCGGTCGGAGGCAGGGGACAGGGGGGCGCGGGGGTAAATCGCCGAAATCCCGCAGCGACGGGCGGTGATGTCCCTCCGCTGCAGGCGCAGGCAAGGCGGGGGGGCAGCCGCAGAAGAGAGCAACGCGGCTCTCCGGCGTGCTGTGGGGTCGAAGAACCCGATGCAGAACGATTAATAAAAATTCACGGAGCAATCAATAAGAAGCAGGGCGCATTGCGCAGTGCAGCGTGCTGGAACTGACATGGGACCACGGCTCGCCAGGGAGATTTGTTGACCAATGACCTCCAGTCTTTCCAGCACTCAAGATCTACTCATCATCGCCCCGCACCCGGACGACGATGTGATCACTTCGGCCGGCATCATTCACGCCGCCGTGGCCCGGGGCGATGACGTCAAGATCGTCTACATGACCAATGGCGATTTGTACGGCGGCTCCTCGAAGGGAGACCTGCGTCAGCAGGAAACGGTCGCGAGCGTCGCCCAGTTGGGCCTTGCGGAGCCTAATCTGATTTTCCTGGGCTATCCCGATGGGGCGCTGGATATCCTCCATACAACGTATCAGGCACCGGACGCGGTTTATACATCACCGAATGGCATCTCCCAGACTTATGCCAATCGAGGCCTTGGCAATACCGATTATCACAACTACGCCTTCGGCACCCATGCCACGTACAACGCGTCCAACGTCGTCACCGACTTGGTGCATATCCTTGCGACCTATCAACCCGACCAGATCTTCGTCACTGCCGAAGAGGATATTCACCTCGACCACGCCTACAGCTACCGGTTTCTGCAAGACGCGCTCGGCCAGCTCGCAACGCAGGCCCCAGCGTATCTGCCGGCCGTGTACAAGACCCTTGTTCATGTCGAGGGCGAACAGGCGCCCGATGCCGGATGGACCGAGGCCGATCCGCAGGGGCTGACGCCGGTGCCGCCCAACATGAATCTGCTGCCGACGCTCAGCTGGCTCGAACGGGTGAGCCTCAACGTCGCCGAGCAGCTTCAGGACCCCGACTTTTTCGATAACCTCAAGGTCCGCGCCCTCTATTCGCATGACTCGCAGGGCGGCCAGGAGCCGGAGGGCTACCTGCAGTCGTTTGTGCACAAGGATGAATTCTTCTGGGTTGAGCCGGCGCGCGGCACCAACGAGCCGCCGCATGGTGAGGCGGGGGTGGATCAGACCGTCGTTGCCGGTGCCACGGTTACGCTGAGTGCCGCCGCCAGCACCGATCCTGACGGCGATCCGCTGCAGTATTCCTGGCGCCAAGCCTCGGGACCTGCCGTGCAACTGAATGGCGCCAGCACGGTGTCCCCCAGCTTCGTCGCACCGAATGTTACAAGGGATACCGTGCTGCGCTTCGAGCTCAAGATCAGCGACGGCACCTTCGTCTCGGCCACCGACTCGCTGCTGGTGACGACGAAGCCAAGCGGCAGCGTCGTGATAACCAATATCGCAGGCCAGGCGACGGCGACCGCATCATCCCAGAACACGGCCGATGGGCAGTTGGCGGCGAGTGCGGTGGATGGTTTCGTCGACGGCTACCCAAAGGATTCCACCAAGGAGTGGGCGACGAACGGCGAAGAGCAGGGTGCTTGGCTGCAACTGACTTGGCCGGAAGCAAAGATCATCGAGGAGGTGATCCTGCACGACCGGCCGAACCTCGATGACCACGCCCTCGCAGGGACGTTGACCTTCGGCGATGGGACCATCCTCCCCTTCACCGCGCTCGACAATCTCGGGGGCGGCACCTCGATCAGCGGTTTTGCGCCGGTGACCACCGACAGCTTGCGCGTCACCTTCGATCAGGTGGCGGCGACGACGGCCAGCATCGGTCTTGCCGAAGTCGAGGTGTTCGGCATGGCCGCCCCGCCAAGCAGCTCCAACATCGCCGCACTGGCCACCGTTACGGCATCTTCGCAGAACGCCGGCACCGAGCAGCAGGCAGTGAAGGCGGTCGACGGCATTGCCGACGGCTATCCCGGCGACCACACCAAGGAATGGGCGACACTGGGCCAGGGCTCAGGCGCCTGGCTGCAGCTGACGTGGCCCACCGCCAAGATCATCGACCAGGTGACGCTGTTCGATCGCCCGAACCCGAACGACCACGTCCTTGCCGCGAGCTTGCGCTTCGGCGACGGCACGGTCGTTCCGGTCACCGCGCTCGACAACGACGGCGGGGCGACGACGATCGGCGGCTTTGCGCCGGTGACGACCAACAGCCTGCGCATCACCTTCGATCAGGTGGCGGCGACGACCGCCAACGCCGGGCTGTCGGAAATCAAAGTGTCCGGTACCGAGGCCCTGCCAAGCAGCCCCAACATCGCCGCACTGGCCACCGTTACGGCATCATCGCAGAACGCCGGCACCGAGCAGCTGGCAGTGAAGGCGGTCGACGGCATCGCCGACGGTTATCCCGGCGACTACACCAAGGAATGGGCGACACTGGGCGAGGGCTCAGGCGCCTGGCTGCAGCTGACGTGGCCCAGCGCCAAGGTCATCGATCAGGTGACGCTGTTCGACCGCCCAAACCCGAACGATCACGTCCTTGCCGCGAGCTTGCGCTTCGGTGATGGTACGGTCGTTCCGGTCACCGCGCTTGACAACGACGGCGGGGCGACGACGATCGGCGGCTTTGCGCCAGTGACGACCAACAGCCTGCGCATCACCTTCGATCAGGTGGCGGCGACGACCGCCAACATCGGTTTGGCCGAGATCCAGGTCTTGGGGGCCGACCCGCAAGCCCTGCTCGTCTGACGCACCATCGGCGGCGCGTTTCCTCGGCTGCGAACGCCGGGCGAACCGTGCCGCCGACCGCGGGCGCGGCACGGTGCCGTCGCCACAATCGGCTACACCACGCCCTGGTCGATCATCGCATCGGCGACCTTGCGAAAGCCGGCGATGTTGGCGCCCAGCACGAGGTTGCCTGGCGCGCCGTACTCCCTGGCTGTCTCGCTGGCGGTGCGGAAGATGGTCTGCATGATGCTTTTCAAGCGGCTGTCGACCTCCTCGAAGCTCCACTGCAGCATGCTCGCGTTCTGCGCCATTTCGAGCTGGCTCGCGGCGACACCGCCGGCATTCGCCGCTTTGGCGGGTCCGTAGGCGATGCCAGCGGCGAGGAAGGCATCGGCCGCTTCTTGAGTCGACGGCATGTTGGCACCCTCACAAACGCACAGGCAGCCGTTGTTCAACAGTGCGCGCGCGTCCTCGCCGCTCAATTCGTTCTCCGTGGCGCACGGGAAGGCGCACTGGCACGGCACCGACCAGACACTGTTGCGACCCAAGGGATAGTCCTCGACCGGCGTGTAAACGGCGCTGCGATGCTCATCGACATAGCGGGCGAGCCGGCCGCGCTCGACTTCCTTGATGCGCTTTAAGAGGTCGAGGTCGATGCCGCGCGCGTCGTAAATCATGCCGTTGGAATCGCTGACGGTGACCGGCTTGGCGCCCATCTGATAGAGTTTCTCAACCGCGTAGATTGAGACCTTGCCGGCGCCGGATACCGTGCAGATCTTGCCTGCAAGGGTGTCGCCGCGTTCGGCCAGCATGTTCTCGGCAAAGTAAGCGACGCCGTAGCCGGTGGCCTCGGTGCGGCCGCGCGAGCCGCCCCAGTTCAGCCCCTTGCCGGTCAACGCCCCTTCGTGGCGGCCGGTCAGGCGCGTGTACTGGCCGTAGAGATAGCCGATCTCGCGGCGGCCGACGCCGATGTCACCGGCCGGAACGTCGATGGTGGCGCCGATGTGGCGGAACAGCTCGTTCATGAAGGACTGGCAGAAGCGCATGATCTCGTTGTCCGACTTCCCCTTCGGATCGAAGTTGGCGCCGCCCTTGGCGCCACCGATGGGAAGGCCGGTTAACGCATTCTTGAAGATCTGCTCGAAGCCGAGAAACTTGACGACGCCGGCCGTCACGTTCGGATGAAACCGCAAGCCGCCCTTGTAGGGGCCGAGCGCGGAATTGAACTCGACGCGATAGCCCTTGTTGACCTGGACGCTGCCGCGGTCATCAACCCAGGCGATGCGAAAGAAAATCTGCCGCTCGGGCTCAACGAGCCGCTGAATGATGTTATGTTGTTCGTACTTTTTGTCGTGCTCGAGGAGCGAATTCAATGAACCAAGCACATCCTCTGCCGCCTGGTAGAATTCAGCCTGCGCTGGGCTACTGCGCCGCAGGTATTCCATCGTCTCAGAGATCTTCGAAGATAACATATTCATTATAATTCAACACCGTGTTAGTTTTATTGTTAAATGTGCATCTGACCACTTAACGATAAGCAAGAAAGGCGTGGAGCAGACTCGCTTATATCCGCACCTCGCGCTTCCGCCGCCGGCAGTCCGTCCGGCCCTGAGCCAAGACTGATGAGCGCGTCTGCGACCTCGATGCGGAACAGATTCATCCCCACCTCCGCTACTGCAAGTCGTGCAGTGTAGCAACCGTTAAGCCGCGGCACCCCCTGCAGCGAAACGATCGCCGCGGCATCATCGGTAAAACAGATCAAATAGATCTTTTTAATTCATTTGAGCGATCGTGAGCGTTGGTATAGATCCTCTAATTAAGGAGCTACGGCCGCGGGGTCGGTGCGGCGGCGAAACGGAGAGACAAGCGATGCTGAAAACACTGAGCTTTGCCTGCATCCATTTCAGCGTGGCGTTCACCGTCGCATACATCCTGACGGGGAGCCTCGTCATCGGCGGCCTGGTCGCGCTGGTCGAGCCGCTGTGCAACACGGTCGCCTACCATTTCCACGAAATGGCCTGGGCGCGCTGGGGCAATGCCGCCGGTGGGCGCGGCGCCGGCGATCGCGATCCCGGCCGCTACGGCGCGGCGTCCTTCGGCTGCGTGCACTGATCGACGAGATAGACGATCGAGCGGTAGGGAAAGCCGGCGTGCAGGCTCAGGCCAATCTCGCACGTGCGGCTGTGCGAGTAGCCGGCGGTGCAGCCTTCGGGCAGCGACTCTTTGAGCGTGCGCAGCGCGTGCGCGTTGAGCTCGGGCGTGGTGAAGCCCTTGTCCCCGGCCCAGCCGCAGCAGCCGACGCTCTCCGGCAGCACGGCCGTCGCCGCGCACGCCGCGCCGATCGCTTTCAGTTTGCCTTCCAGGCCCATCTTGCGGCCACTGCAGGTCAGGTGCAGCGCCACGGCCTCCTCCCGCCGGCGGAAATCGAGCCGATCCATCAGCCGATCGTGAATGAACTCGACGATATCAAGCGGCCGTAATCGCTCAGGCAGCTGGTTCTTCAGCCGGTACGAGCAGGGGCTGGTGTCACTGACGATTGGGATCGCGCCGTCCTCACTCGCTTCCGCCAGCGCGCGTTCGACTGCGCGGGTTTTCTCGGCCGCGGTGTCAGCGAGCCCCTTGCTCTCGAACGGCTGGCCGCAGCAGAGCCCCTCGAGGCCTTTCGGATAGATCACCTGATAGCCAGCCTTGCGCAGGAGCGCCTCGGTCCGCAGCGGCAGCGCGTCGCGCTCCTTATCGCCGCGGGCGGGGCCCATGGTGCGCGACGCACAGCTTGGCAGGTAGACGACCTTGGGCGCATCTGCCCGCGCCTCGGTGCCGTTTGCGGGCTTGAATGCAACCGCCGTCGGCATCACCCTGGTCCATGCTGGCACACGATTGCCGCTCAAGCGCCGCACGCCAGCGGAGAGCTTTTCCAGCGCCTCGGCGCCCAGCGCGCGGCTGGCGAGATCGGCGAGGCCCAAGCCCGTGCGCGTCGCCGCCAGCGCCAGTGCGTAGTGATCGCCGATCGCGGCGGCGATCCGGCGCGCGACCGGCCCCTGGCCCTCGCCGCGCAGGTGTTTGGTCAGGATGCCGGTCTCGATGCCGACCGGGCACGCGGTCGCGCACAGCCCGCAGGCGGCGCAGGTGTCGAGCCCCTGGTAGGCATACAGCGCGCGCATCTCGTTTGCGTGGTCCTGATCGCCGAGCGCATTCAGGCGGGAGATTTCCCGCCAGCCGACGATGCGCTGGCGCGGCGTGAGCGTGAGGCCCTGCGACGGGCACATCCGCTCGCAGAAGCCGCATTCCATGCAGGCGTCGACGATTGGGCTCGCCGCCGGCAACGGCTTGAGGTTCTTCAGGTGCACCTGCGGGTCGGCATTCAGGATGACGCCGGGATTGAGGAGGCCCGCAGGGTCGAACAGGGCCTTGATGTCGTGCATCAGGGTGTACGCTGCGGCACCCCATTCAAGCTCGACGAACGGCGCCATGTTGCGCCCGGTGCCGTGCTCGGCCTTGAGCGAGCCGTCATAGCGGTCAACGACCATGCGGCTGACCGCATCCATGAACCGGCCGTAGCGCTCCACCTCGCTCGCCTTGCCGAAGTCCGGCGTGAAGACGAAGTGCAGGTTGCCTTCGAGCGCGTGGCCGAACAGGATGGCTTCCGTGTAGCCGTGGTCGTGCAGCAACTGCTGCAGCTCGGCGGTGGCGGCCGCCAGTCGCTCGATCGGAAAGGCGATGTCTTCGATCAGCACGGTCGTCCCGGTCTGCCGCATCGCCCCGATCGAGGGGAACAGCCCTTTGCGAATGTTCCAAAACCGCTCGTACTCGGCCGGCTCGGCGGTGAACGCGATTGGTGCCAGCGTGGTTGCGCCGCCGAGCGCCGCGACGACGGCAGCGATGTTGGCTTCAAGCGCCGCACCGTCGGCACCGCGTGTCTCGACCAGAAGCGCCGTGGCGCCATCGGGCAGGCCCTGGATGAAGGCGGGCATCCCGGGCTTGTCCTCGACCGAGCGCAGGCTGGCCCGGTCCATCAGCTCGACCGCCGAGACCGGCGTCGGCTTCAAGCGGATCACGGCCTCGCACGCCTCGACGACGCCGGGGAACAGCATGAGGGCGCTGGCCTTGAACGGGTGCTCCGGCACTGTCGCGTAGGTGATCCCGGCGATGAAGCCGAGCGTGCCCTCCGAGCCGATCATCAGGTGCTGAAGTATGTCGATCGGGTCGGTGAAGTCGATCAGCGCGTTCAGGCTGTAGCCGGTGGTATTCTTGAGCGCGAACTTGCGGCGGATGCGTTCGGCCAATGACGTGTTAGCGCGGGTGCGGGCGGCGAGATCGTTCAAGCGGCCCAAGAGCGCCGCGTGCGTCCGCGCGAAGGCTTCGCGACTGGCGGCATCGCCGGTATCCAAGAGCGTGCCGTCGGCCAGCATGACGCGCATCGAGACCAGCGTGCGGTAGCTGTTCTGCGCCGTGCCGCAGCACATCCCGCTCGCATTGTTGGCGGCGATGCCGCCGACCTTGCAGGCGTTGATCGAGGCCGGATCGGGTCCGATCTTGCGACCGAAGGGGGCGAGCGCGCGGTTGGCATCGCTGCCGATCACGCCCGGCTTGAGGAGCACCGTCGCCGCATCCGGCGCAATCTCAATGCCGCCCCAGCCGTCCCCCAGCACGGCGAGCACGGAGTCGCTGACCGCTTGGCCCGACAGGCTGGTGCCGGCGGCGCGGAATGTTACCGGCGTTTCGTGCTCTCCGCACAGGCGCAACAGCGCTGCAACCTCGGCTTCGGTTTCGACGATCACCACGATCTCCGGGATCAGGCGGTAGAAGCTGGCATCGGTGCCATAGGCTAGCGTGCGCAGCGGGTCGCGGATCAACCGCTGTGGCGGCAACACGCTCGCGAGTGCTGCTGCCAGTGCCTGATGCGGCCGGCTCGCGGTCGATGGCGGCATGCTGTTCACCGGTTCCTCCCTGGTCATTCGTTGGTGCGCCGGGTGTTCATTCCCCGGTCCGTCGGCGTGCGCTTGCCGCCCTAAATATACCATCACCCTAGCCGACCACGCGCAAGTGGTCAAGAGGTCAAGTGACCTGGCCACTTGTCCATGGCGGCGCACGAGCGGAACAGCCTTCCGCCAGGGGCAATTTGGCGGTATACGCTGACGCCCAGAGCGGCAAAGTGGTCAAGTGACCTGAACTGTTAACCAACATTCCGTGGGATGCTGCTGGGCGGCAAGGATGCGGCTGATGGGGGACGTGGATCTCAGGCCTGAGCGGCTCTCCGACTCGGTCGCCCGTTACCTCGAAAAGCTGGTGCTGGAGGGGACGCTGCGCGCCGGCGACCGGCTGCCGGCGGAACGCACGCTGGCTGTCGAGCTCAACGTCTCGCGGCCGAGCCTGCGCGAAGCGTTGCAGAAGCTGGAAGCGGCCGGGCTGGTGGAGACCCGCCACGGCGGCGGCACCTTCGTCCGCAACACGTTCGGCGCCGCGCTCACCGATCCCCTTTTGCAGCTCTTCCGCGACCATCCGCAGGCTGCGTTCGATTTTATCGAGTTGCGCGCCACGCTTGAGGGCATGAGTGCCTATCACGCGGCGCTGCGCGGCACCGATGCGGACCGCGAGACCTTGAGCGAGCACGTCGCGGCGATGGAACGGGCGCACGCCAAGGAGGATCCGACCGAGGAGGCGGAGCGCGATGCCGACTTCCACTACGCCATCGCCGAAGCGTCGCACAACACCGTGCTGATGCATGTGATGCGCGGCCTCCTCGACCTGTTGCGCCGGGACGTCGTTTTCAACCGCATGCGGCTATACAAGCGGCCGGATGCGCGCGACATCCTGCTGCGCCAGCACCAGGCCATCTACACCGCAATCATGGCACGCGACGCCGAAGCCGCGCGGGCGGCGGCGCAGGCCCACATGGCTGAGGTTGCCGCCTTCTTCCGTGC
>JBATPX010000145.1:0-1597 GCA_049291695.1 Defluviicoccus sp. | reverse complement strand
TCGACTTGAAGTCGAGGGAGCGGTAGCCGCTTGACGGCGCGACGCCGTAGCTGGTCTCGCGACACACTTTCAGCGTCGCGTCGGCGCCGTAGGCGCGGACTTTCATGGTCGGTTCTCCGGTGGTGGGTAGGTCAGGCAGCCAGCGGATCGCTGACCAGATACTCGATGGTGACGGTGATGCGGGCGGTCAGCATCGGTGCCGCACCCTCGATGGCGAGAACGGAAGTCTCCGGCGCGCTCCAGGTGAGGTTTTCGGCCAAGCCGCCGAGACTGCGGTTGATGTTCAACTTGGCGCTGAGCCACGATAGCAGCGCATCCAACTCCTCTTCGCCACCACCGCCGGCCGGCTGTGTCATGAACACCTCGACCTCCGCGCGGTGAGTGTAATATTCAGTCCTCGGGTTGAGCGTCATGACCGGCTCGCCCGGGTCGCCATCGCGCAGGATGATGAGACCGCCCGCCGGCACGCTCACCGGCAACGCCTCGTTGCGATGCACGGTCGCATCCGGCACACCCTGCAGTCGCGCGAACAGCGCCGAGAGAACCTGTTCGCGATGACTTGCCATGGCAACGTTCCACAATTGTGATACAGTGTCGGTAGGAGGTGGTGACCATGGCAAAAACCGAGATGATCCGGGCGCGCGTCGAGCCCGAGCTCAAGCAGGCCGCGGAGTCCGTGCTCAAGGAGCTGGGGTTGACGCCGACCGAGGCGATCACGCTGTTCTACAAGCAGGTGACGCTGAAACATGGACTGCCGTTTGCGGTGGAACTGCCCAATGCCGAGACGAGAGCGGCGATGCAGGACGCGATCGATGGGCGCAACCTGACGGAATGGGAGGATCTTGAAGCGTTGAAAGCTGCGAACCGCTAATGCGGTCGATCAAGACCACCCGTGCGTTTGAGCGCGACGTCAAGAGGGCCGGCAAACGTTCCAAGGACCTTGAAAAGCTGTGGGACATCGTCGATCGCTTGAGCCGTGGCGAGCCACTCTCGGCTCGTCACCGGCCACATCGGCTCTCCGGTGAGTGGAACCGCTTCTGGGAATGCCACATCGAGCCCGACTGGTTGCTGATCTGGGAGGATACCGAGACGGCGGTCAGCCTCGTTCGCACCGGAACGCATGCCGATCTGTTCGGCTGAACCTCGTTACGCCCGATTTTTGGCACTCGCTGCGGCTCGGCCGGATCCGCTCCCACGCGCTTGGCATGATCGTTTGCGATGCCCTGTCTGCCGTTCGATCCGCGCAAACAGCGCCGACAGCACCTGTTCGCGATGACTTGTCATGGTTGCGCTCAAGCTGCCTGGGTGACGACTGTCGCCTCGCCATCGCAGCCGTCCGCGGCCTCAGCGACCGCCTCCAGCATCCCGTGCAACGACGGATCGCACTGGTACTGCCGGAGCGCGCGGGCGACGAAGGCCGCCACCCTCTCATGTAGGTGATCGCGGTCGACGGCGAGGGTGGAGAGCACGTCGACCAGGATCTCGATGGCTTCGCAGATCAGCGCCGCCTCCGGCCGATGCTGTCGCAACTCGACAGCGGCAAGCCATGCTGTCGCCTCGACCAGGCGCAACCGGCCGTGGCCGGTGTCGGGGATGT
>JBATPX010000144.1:0-29233 GCA_049291695.1 Defluviicoccus sp. | reverse complement strand
TACCACAGCTATATGATCGCCGAATTGCGGCTGATGCTGGAGGTGGAGGTTCAGGCCGGCAACAAACACGGCTCCAACCATTCGGCGCCAGGCTTGTGGGCGCTGTTGACGCGGCTCGGTCGCGAGAACTGGCCGTGTTTGCTGCGCGGCGACTGTGGCTGGGGCACGGAAGCGAACATGAGCCGGGCGGAACAAGAAGGATTGCCCTACCTGTTCAAGCTGCGGCTGACGCGCAATGCTAATCGGCTCATTAATCGCGCAATGACGGAACCTGGCTGGCTGAGCGCTGGCCACGGCTGGCAGGGCAAGGAGGGGAACTTGCGGCTTCAGGGCTGGAGCCGGCACCGGCGGGTGATCTTGTTGCGACGGCCGATCGAGCGGACGGTGGCGGTGATCGCAGGCGACGGTTCGGGCCGGCAGCTCGACCTCTATTTCGGCGACATTACCGCCGATCCAGCGGCCAAGGCGTTCGAGTATGCGGTGCTGGTGACGTCGCTGGCCGATGAAGTCCTGACGGTGGCCCAGCTCTATCGCGACCGCGCGACTGGCGAGAACAACTTCGATGAACTGAAGAAACATTGGGGCTGGGGCGGCTTTACCACAAGGGATTTGCCACGCTGCCGTCTGATGGCGCGGATCGTGGCGCTGATCTACAACTGGTGGTCACTGTTCGTCCGGCTGGCCGACCCGAACCAGCTTGACCGAAGCGATCACCAGCCGGCCGCTGTTGCTCCACGCCGTCGGCCGGCAGACCCGGCACGCCAATCAGACCACAATCACCATCACCAGCACGCACGGCAAGGCCGGCCATGTTCGCCGCATGCTGGCCGAGGTCGTGACCTTCTTCAAGTCGCTGCGGCCAATAGCGGAGCAGTTGAGCGACCTCCAACGATGGTACCGAATCCTCAGCCGGGCCCTGGTCAAGTACCTCAAGGGCCGTCAGCTCGGACCGCCGCCCGCCGCCCTGCCCGCCTGATCTCACCCGCGAAACGCGAAAACCGCCCCAGACCGAACCCCGAGTTCACAGGTCAACTGCCGGATTTAGGATGACGGCAAAACCGTCGAATACGGCTCGGAAGCCGATCTGATCAGGACCATCGAGGCCGAGATGGCGGCAGCGGCCGCCCGCCTTCATGTAGCGCGCCGCATCTTGTGTTGCCACGAACGATCACGCCGGTGACGTGCACCGCGATCATCCGCTGGTCGTCCTCAAAACCGATCTCCTCAATCGCGATCCGTCCGATTAACAAATGAGCCGGGGAGCCTCAAAAACGGCCACCCCGGCTTCTTGTTGTCTGGCGACTTAAGGGGAGAACAGCGTCAACGCGGAACCTGGCGGCTACCCCCGCGCAACGAGGTGTAGTCGCTTACCTTGTACTCAGGCATCGCCTTCAGCTGCTCTTCAGAACTGAGAGACATCAGAATTATTTTCTTCTCCCCGAGCTGCAACTCTTCGAACGGCAGCGCGACGTCTTTAGCGCCGATGCCGAGCACTCCGCCGACCTCGATCACCGCGTAAGGCTCGTTGTTCTGCTTTTCGACGACAATATCCTGAAGCTCGCCAACGGCTTTGCCCCGCAAGTTGACGACGTCCTGGCCGACCAGCTCGTCGGCCCGCGTCTTCAGCTCGCTCACGGTGTACTTCCGCTGCACTTGAGGGGTGGAGGTGGCGCCCCGTTGCTGGGTCGAGGGACCCGCGGGCTGATCGATCTGGGGCTGGTCTCGCTGTTCGGCAGTACCGGCCGGGGCGATCGCCGGGGCGCCGGTCACCAGACCGAACGCGAGAGCGATCGCGGTCGCCGTCTTTGCATTGAGCATAAAACATCTCCTCTTAAAGGTGGTGCGAAGAGATGGCGCTCTTCACCATCTTGGGAGTTAACTCGCCCGCTTCGGAGCAGTTCCCCGCGACGGCATTTTTCGCGGCACCCTGGCCCGGCGGCTCACCTTCCGAGCGTGATCACGTCGGCGGTGATCACGTCCCCGTTCGCGTGCAGGCGCGCGGGGGCCGGACTGTCGCAGATGACCAGAAGTTGCGGATCCGACCCGCCCCGCAACCCTGCCCTCCATTCCCCGCCCTCCGTTCAGGGGCTCGGCGTTCACGTGGCCGGGCGACAGCCGGCCGCTGGCCTCACTTGCCGGCCGCCTTGTTTTCCTCGGCTTCGCCGGCCTCGCGCCTGCGGATCTGCTTGGCCTCATCGTCCGGCGGCAACTGATCCGCGGTGGCCTCCACGCGGACCGGCGCAGTGCCGTCGTGGATCATGTCGAGCTTTTGCGCGGCCGCCCGCGACAAATCGATCAAGCGGCCGCCCGCGTAAGGACCGCGATCGTTGACCTCGACCTCCACCGATTTGCCATTTTCGACGTTGGTGACCTTCACCTCGGTGCCGAGCGGCAGAGTGCGGTGTGCTGCGGTCAGATCGTTCGGATCGAAACGCTCGCCGCTTGCGGTCTTCTTGCCGCTAAATGCGGCCCCGTACCACGACGCCGTTCCTTCCCGGCTGTAGACCGTGCCCGGCTTGTTGGAATTGCCGCCGAAGTAGGAGGAGCCGATCAACACTCCCGGAATCACCATCCCCACCACCGCGCCGATGGCCACCGCTCTTGATACCCATCGCATGTCTTGATACCTCCCGGTTTCTTTGTCGTGGACTGATCGAGGGTAACGACGCTGCGAAGCCTGCGGTTCCGTCGCTCAACGCGGAACTCTTTCCCCGCCGGGAACTTTTGCGAGCGAAGCGCGTTCTCATGCTCCTGAGTAGAGATGGGGTGAATCATGATGACGAGGAACAGTTTGTTGCGGCGGCCCGGAATGATCGCCTTGTTCCTGGGCGTGGCGTTGTTGACCGGATGCGGCACCTCGACATCCGATCGAGCGGTCAGCGGTGCGGGCATCGGTGCCGCGGTCGGCAGCGCGGGTGCCGCGGTGACGGGTGGCAGCATCGTGGGTGGTGCCCTGTTGGGCGCGGGAGCCGGCGCCGCCGCCGGCGGATTAACGAAGGAGAAAGACATCGATCTCGGGGATCCAATCTGGAAGTGACGGCCAAGCGTCGCGACCAGCAGAAAACCGGGAACGAACTTCGGTCCCGTTTGTTCTAACAGCGGTTGCAACGGGCGGGAGGCAGCGGAAACGTCATGCCGGCAGCCGCGCCGTGCGTTCGAAGAACAGGGCCTGGCTTATTGCCGCCTTAACCGTTGCGGGTTTGAAAGGCTTGGTGATGAGGAACGTCGGCTCAGGTTTGTCACCTGTAAGCAGGCGTTCCGGAAACGAGGTGATGAAAATCACCGGCACTTCGAATTTCCCCAAGATGTCCTTGACCGCGTCGATCCCCGACGATCCGTCGGCGAGCTGGATGTCAGCCAGCACCAGTCCGGGGCGCGTTTGCACTGACGCGCGGATGGCCTTATCGCGGGTATCGACCAGATCCACCACACTGTGCCCAAGCGAGCGTACGATCTCCTCCAGGTCGAGAGCGATCATTGGCTCGTCTTCGATAATCAGCACCGAGATCGCCATCTGCCGTTCGATGTCACTCAGCGCGTTGGCAACCAGAGACCGGACGTGGTCAACATCGATCTGCAGGATCGCAGCGGCGTCCTCGGCGGTAAATTCCTCGAGCACGGTCAGCAGCAGCGCCTGGCGCGGCAGCGACGCAAGCGCGGAGAGCCGCTTTTGGGTAACCCGCTCCGCCGGCGAGCCGTCGTCGCCGGCGCCGGCCGTCGACCCAACGATCGCCGTCGCCGAGATCTGATGAAAAAGCCGATACAGCGCGGCCCGTGGCTCGAGCGCGTCGGGCAACCGATCGGGGTCCGCGACCAGCGCTTCGAGCGTCGTCGCCACCAGCGCGTCGCCGCCCGACTGCGACCCGGTGAGTGCCCGTGCGTATCGCCTAAGATATGGCAGGCGCGATGAGATTTGATCGGAAAGCGTCATTGTGGGATCCTCCTCGCCCGGCTGCGGCGCTCCCTGTGAAATCGGTTTCGAATTTTAGATGCAGCCCGACTGAAACTTAGATAGATCCGCGGTGTTAAGTAGACAACAGTTCCAACTGCCGGAAGCGGCAGTGCAGCGGAATGGCGCCATGACTAACGATATCGACAAGAAAACAAGGTGCGGACCGGTAAACACGGCCGCCGAGAGGCGCGTGCGTTCCATCGATCATGGCGCGACGCCGTCCGACCTGATCGCCCGCCACTTGAAGGACGTCTACAACGAGACGGTTCGGGAACCTCTGCCGGAAAAGCTGCTGAAGTTGCTGGCCGAGCTCGATAAGCGAGTGCGTCCGACGCGAACACCGTGATCGTCGATCCCGTTAGGGTTACCCTGAACCTCCGCTTCGCGACCGCCAGGTCGCGGGGCTTCTTCTAACTGGCGAGGGGTTTCGCGCCGCGCCTACCCCGCCCCGGCTGGCCGCCGTTCCCGATAACGCCGCACAGTCGTGCCGGTTCCCGCCATCCAAGGTCGAGATCGACCGCGCCATAAACGCGTCCTGAATCCAGGGCGATCGGGCGGTGGATAAAATAGGCTGCGGTATCATCGACGCGACCGCCGCCGATGCAGTCGGGACCGCGGGGGACTCTATATCTGAAGGCAGGCACGCAGAATATCTGAAGGCAGGCACGCAGACCGGCCCGAAGCGGCCCGGCTGCACACAGCCGTGCGAGAGGTCAACCACGGCCAGGACTTTTCCTTTGCGGGCGATCTTCGTCGCCGCTGGGTCGCCCCACCGACGGGCGGCGTCGAGACTTTCGGACATAAGTGATTATCGCCTGAGGTGCCTGGCGTTGCGCGCGCACGGCGGCATCCAGGGGATCATCCGCCTCGATGGTAACCGGGTCGCTCTTGCCGTCGATGCTTCGTCCGACGCTGAATCGCTGCATGATGGTTTCCTCTTGCCGGGGCTCTGCCGTGGTGTGGCGCCTCAGGCCGTCAACGCCTTCAGCAGCCGTACCGCGTCTCGGGCTTGGGGATGCCGCCCCAACCGGCACAGCCAGGCCGGTATCAAGCTCGGGTCGCCAGAGCACGAGGTTTCATTGCCAAATCTTCACTGGACATGGCATCCCTCGCACGATCTGTTCAATCGACGAACGACATGCTCTCGATCCGCAGCCCGGCGTCCTTCCAATCGGACTTTCCCGCGGCGTAGTGATAGACATTCGTGTAGCCGAGCGCTTCGAGGCGACGCGCGGCGGCAGCCGATGCCTGGCAGCCGGCGTCCTGGCAATAGACCACGACCGGAGCGCTCCTGGTCGGCACCGCTCGCAAGATCTCCTCATCGAAGTGCTCGTCGAACGGCACGTTGATCGCGTTCGGCAGATGGAAGTCGCGGAAGCATTCGCGCGGAAGCACCTCGACCAGGGTCATCGACTGACCGGTCTGTATCCATTCGAATAAATCGCCGTGTTTAATCGTCTGCATAGCTGTCCTCACACCTTGCTCATGTCAATCGCGCGCCAACGTTAACTGCGCGCCGACGCGCCGTTGCCCTGTTTGGCGGGCCGGGCGACGGCCGGCCCACGCGCCGAACCCGCATGGTCGGCGCCCCGAGAATTCGAAACCAACGCCGCTCTACGTGTTCGGGTTCCGACAAATCATCGTGCAATTGCGAACTGAAGGCTTAACCGAGGCTAAAGCCTTGTATTAAACGACAGCGCCTGGTCGCGACGCAGCGGGGCGACACGATCGAAGCGATGCGCCATCATACCGGCGTAATAGCGACTGATTCTTCGCAGTGGAAAGGGCGTGGCGGGATGACGGGCAACCGATGGTCGAGGTAACGACGCGTCGCCGCCAGACGGCGGCCGAGCAGCTGGCGCGAGCGGGCGATTGGCTTGCCCGGCGATGGGGGGAACAGCCATTGAAGGTCTATCTAACCGGCCTAACGCTGGTCAGCGGCCTGCCAATTCTGCTGTTCGCGGGCCTGTTGCTGTTCCAGCTGCAGTCGGCGCATCGGGACAACGAGAACGCGCTCTTGGTGGCGCAGGCACGGGAGCTTCGGTCCTCGCTGGACCGGGAACTGGCGAACGCAATTCAGATCATCCAGGCTCTCGCCCAGTCGCACGCCCTTGCCACGGCCGATTTGGCTTCGTTTTACCAGGAAGCGGCCCAGGCGGCCCAGCGCGCGGGAGGTCACATTCTTCTGCTGGACCCAGCCAACTTCAATCAGATCGTCAATACCTTGGTTCCCTACGGTACCGAGCTGCCACAGACAAGCGCGGTCGATGTTGCCCGACAAGTCGTGCGAGATCGCATACCCGTCGTGTCGGATCTGTTCATGGGGATCGTCTCCCAACGCTGGGTCTTTAACGTCGAGGTTCCGGTGATACGATCCGGCGAATTGAAACATGTCCTGGTTCTGTCGTTCGGCGCCGATCACATCCTCTCGCTGCTGCAGAATCAACCTTCTGGACGCTCGCGGACAGCGGTCGTCGTCGACAGCTCGGGCCGCGTCATCGCCAATTCGGCTGACCACCCGCAGTGGGTCGGTGAGCCGGCAACTGTCACGGATTGCGACGAAGGCGCGGTCATCTTGAGGCATGACCAGTCGGGCGCAGACCTCGTGTCAGCCTGCTCCCTGTTGCTGAAAGCCCGCTGGACCGTGCTGGTATATTCGCCGGTCAGGGCGTTGCGAGAGCCGTACCGGCGCACGTGGAATTGGTTGGTGATTATCGGCGGCGCCTTCCTGGTACTGGCACTGCTGCTGGCGGCCTTTACGACGCGGCTGGTGAGCAGACCGATCGGAGCCTTGGCCGCGGCTGCCGCGCGGGTAGGCGCGGGCGACGTTGTTACGGAGCAATCCACGGCACTGCAGGAAGTGAACGACGTCACCCGGGAGCTGGCGACGGCGTCCCGCCTCATTGCCGAGGGACGGGCAAACGAGGCCCGTCTCTCGGCGGTGACGCTCGCGTCTGGCGAAGCCATCTATAGCGTGAGCCGGGAGGGCATTATCGAAACCTGGAATCCCGCCGCCGAGCAACTCTTCGGCTACACCGCGGGCGAAACCATTGGTCAGCACGTCGACCTGCTGGTACCGGAGGATCGTATCGCCGAACGTCAGAAGGTGTACCTTCGTGTCCGGATGGGAGAGACGGTCGCCTTCGAGACCTTGCGCCGCCGGAAGGACGGCCACTTGTTCGCCGCGGCGATCAACGTCGGCCCGTTGCGCGCCCGCGATGGAGCCTTTGCCGGCTTCGCTTCGGTCGTCCGCGACGTCAGCGAGCGCAAGGCCCGCGAGGAGCAGATCGCGTTTCTGATGCGGGAGCTTTCCCACCGTACGAAGAACCTTCTGGCAGTCGTGCAGTCGATCGCGCGCCAGACCGCCAGGAACGCACCGACGATCGAAGCCTTTGAGGACCGTTTCGGTGCCCGCCTGCGGGCGATGGCGGCGACTCACGACGCCCTGGTGAGACGCGATTGGCAAGGAGCCCTGCTTCATCAAATCGTTAGCAGCCAGTTGGCGGCGATCCTGACGGCCGCTGAGGAGCGGTATACGGCGGAGGGTCCCGAACTCCTCCTCTTGCCCGCCGCGGCCGAAGCCATCGGCCTCGCGGTTCATGAGCTCGCCATCAACGCAGCCAAGTACGGCAGCCTCAGCAGCGAAACCGGCCGGGTGCGGATCGGCTGGCAGATGACCGGCGGCGGCGCGGATTCCCAATTTTCGATGAGCTGGAGCGAGGAGTGCGGCCCGCCAGTCGAGCCGCCGGCGAGCTTTGGTTTCGGCCACGCCGTGATCAAGGAAATGCTCGAATACCGGACGGGGGGCAGCGTCACCTTAACCTTTTCGGCCGAAGGCTTCCGCTGGCGACTCGATGCCCCCCTGGCCCGGATCGCTGCCGCGGATCAGCGTCATTCGGCGACTTGGTCGGCGACGTAGGCGCCCCGTCGGCCCAGCGGCAAAGCCGGTCCGGTGGTCGAGTCCAGCCGCGTCTGGAGTTCGAGCTCGGCGTTCAGCACGGCGCCGAGGCAAACGCTGTAAGCCGACAAATAAAGCCACATCATCAGCACAACGACCGCGCCCAGCGATCCGAACATCGCGTTGTAGGTGCCAAAGCGCGTGACATACACCGAAAATGCCAGCGACGCGGCGATCCACACAATCGTCGCCAGCATCGCGCCCGGCGTCACCCAGATAATTTTGGCCGTGGCGCGGCTCGGCCCGTAGGAATAGAGAAACGCTAACGCGTAAATTGCGAATATCGCCATCGCAGGCCACCGCAGCCACAGCAGGCCGTTCGCGAGCGGTTCCGGAAGGTTCAGGAGCGCAATGGCGGCCGGGATGGCGCCGATAACCACCATCGCGATCAGTGCCACGATCGCCCCGGCGATGGTGAACGCCATTGCCCAAACATTAAGGGCCAAGAACCCGCGAGACTCCCGCTCATGGTAGGCCATGTTCAGCGCCGTCATCAGCGCCCTGACACCTTTGGTCGCGCTCCATACCGCGAGCAAGATGGTCAGCAGCAGTCCGAGGCTCAGCTGATTATTTGTGCTCCCTGCGACCGTGCGCGCCTGCTCGGCGACGATGGCGAAGCCTTCGGCCGGCATGACTTCCTTCGCCACCTGGAGGTGCGCTTCGACAGCGCCTGAATCGGCGATCAGACCATAGCCGAGTACCATCGCCGCGATCGCCGGAAACAACGCCAGAAACGCGTAGAAGGCAACGCCCGCAGCAACGTGTGAGAGGTTGTCGTCGGACATTTCGCGATAGACACGAACGAGGACCTCCCGCCAGCCTCGCGCCGGAATCGCAAGCGGCGTACTCGCGTCCCGGCTTCGGTCGTCCGCCATTGACCGTCGCGTCACTGTCGCCCGGCCGACTGCCGGCCCGGCGCGCGCTTCGCCTCGGCCGCTCGCCGCCGCACCTTCGGGTCATTCGCTCCGATCTCGCCCTGGGCGGACTCGTCGACCACGGGGCTGCTCGGCACCTCGCCCACCAACCAAGGCATTTCGTCGAGCAACGGCGATGGACGCCCGGTCTCTGCGCGCGGTTGCGGCGGCGGCATCGAAGCTGGCCCATCAGGGTCGTTGGGGTCGGCGGCCACTACCGCTGCCCAATGCATGCGGACCATCGCCTCGCGCGCCCTCGCCGCCGCTTCCTCGGCCGCCGCCCGCGCCGAAATCGCCGCGCCTGGCGCATCCCGGTCGTTGGCGCTCGGGCCGGGCGCCACGGGCTTCCACGGACACTCGGTCTGAGCGCCTACGGCCCGGCGCGTCCGCGGCGCCATCATTACCGCAATCGCCGCCCCGACACCGAGTACCGCAAGACCGCTGACCACAGGGCGCGCCCGAACCCCCGCCCAGCCGGATGCGACGGCGCTCCGACCATCACTCCCTGCGTGACGGGCATGCTCGCTCGCCCACCGGTACGCTTCGTCGAACGAACGCCTGGCCGTGGCCGACGCCCAGCCGATCCCGTACCCCTTCCGGTGCGGCGATCGGTCGCCATTGTGCGACAGCATCAGCCACGCCACCCCGACGCCGGTAATCGTGAACGCCAGGGGATTTTCCTGAACGGCGCGGCCTAAGACGCTAACCAACTTGGTTGCCCCTTCCTTAGCCGGCGTCAGCGATCGAGCGACCAAACTCTGGAAGGAAATTCGCTCTTCCAATGCCGCCAGAATGCCGTGAATCCGCGAACGCGTGTTGTCGCTCTCGTGCACGATGTCGTCGGCTGACCGAGGGGTGCTCATCGAACTGCCTCCATAACGGTATTGGTGTCCTGGCAATCGTCTTCCAGGCAGGCACTCAAGCGCAGGCGCGCGCGATTGACCCTGCTCTTGATCGTGCCGACGGCGCAGCCACAAATCTCTGCGGCTTCCTCGTAGCTGCAGCCCGCCGGTCCGACCAGGATCAACGCCTCGCGCTGCTCGCTGTTCAGCTTCGCCATCGCTTTGCGAAAGTCGCGGGCGTCCAGTCTCATCATTTGATCGGGCGCGACCGTCGCATTGGCGGCGTATTGCCCGTCCACATCCTCGACCTCGCCATGCCGCTTTCGGATTTGCGAGTAAAACGTATTACGGAGAATCGTGAACAGCCACGCCTGCAAGTTGGTTCCGTTTTGGAACCGCTCAATGTTCGCGAACGCCTTGAGCACCGTGTCTTGAACCAGATCGTCCGCTCGAGCGGAATCGTGAACCAGGGTTCGGGAAAAAGCCCGCAGGTTCGGTAGCATCTCAACGATCTGGTCGCGGACGCTTGCGGAGTAGGTGCAGCCCGGCGGTGTCATGGCATCAGCCCCGCTTGGCGAGCGCTGCCGTCAACTTGATGAGATTATCCGGCAGCGGTTCTTGTAGCACTTTGTCGTAGACAATTTTCAATTGCTGCCTGATCTGATCCACCTTCGAACATTCAGCACCTGATCGCAACTCTGGTTGACATTTTTCGACCATTTCGTGCTCGTCAACCCCTCCCACTCTTGCTCGTGGCGACACTACGCGCTCTCTCTCCCCCGGATCTTTCCCATCACCCAAAGGGCGGTCGGGGATGCCCGACGATGACAACGGCGCGCTACGGCGAAAGTTCCCGAGCGGATAGCGCCATCCTCGTCGCATATGGGATGCAAGTATCGATGGTGCATGATTTAATGCGGTCGAGCGCCCCGCGCTCCGAAACGGGTCTGCGGGATTTCAACGAAACAATGCCCAGATTTAGGGCCGTTAGGGGTAACGATGACGCTGTCGGAACGAATTGCGCCGCAACTACCCTATCTGCGCCGCTATGCGCGCGCGCTTACTGGGTCGCAGAAGAGCGGTGACGCCTATGTGGTGGCGACCCTCGAAGCGCTCGCGGCGGCGCCAGATCAGTATCCGGCAGATCTTGAGACGCGAACGGCGCTGTATCGCGTTTTTCATGCAATCTGGTCTTCCGCCTCGATCGAGGCCCAGACAACCGACGACGAAGTAGTGTCCGAAGGCGCGCGCGCGGCGAAGAAACGCCTGTCGACACTCGCCCCGCTCGGCCGCCAGGTCCTGTTGTTGACAACACTGGAGGGTTTCACCGGCGACCAGGCGGCGACGATTCTGCAGACGACGCCGCAGTCGGTAACCGCGCTGGTGCACGAGGCAGTCGATGAGATCGACCGTCAGACGACGACGTCCGTGCTGATCATCGAAGACGAGCCGATCATCGCACTCGACCTGAAAGAGATCGTACTGTCGCTCGGGCACAAGGTGGTCGACACCGTCGATACCCACGACAAGGCCGTTCGAGCGGCGATCCTGTCGCCACCCGGGCTGGTGCTGGCCGACATTCAACTCGCCGATGGTTCGTCCGGAGTCGATGCGGTCAATGACATTCTGAAGAGCTTCGACGTGCCGGTCATTTTCATCACCGCATTTCCCGAACGGCTGCTGACAGGCGAACGGCCGGAGCCCGCCTTTCTCATGAGCAAGCCGTATCAAACGGAATTGATCAAGGCGGCGATCAGCCAGGCTCTGTTCTTCGAGCGGATGGTTTAGCAGTCCAGTGGGTTTGCGGGCAACGTCCGTTCTTCCTCAGCCGAAGTGCCCTAGCCTGCACCGGTTAGCGCACTTCGACGCTGGGAGAAGCTGTTGCGAGGAACTTTTCTCTGCGGTCGATCGTTTATCATTCTATATCGGACCGCGTGGCAGATGCCTGACCGGTCCTGCATTGGTCCCACGAAGTCCGCGCAGCGAAGGGAAACGAACGATGAAGCAGCGAATGATGACCGCGTTGACGGCTGTACTATTGCTGGCAGTCGCCGCTTGCAACACTACCGAAGGCGTCGGCAAGGACGTTCAGTCGGGCGGCGAGGTACTCAGCGACACCGCTCGCGATGTGAAGAAGAAGCTCTGAGCTGCCAGCGGCGCACAAAGGAAAGGCCGATCAAAAGATCGGCCTTTCCCGTCCCGGAAGCGTCTGGGACGGCAGCGCGTTAGCGGTGGCGCTTGACTTGCGGATCTTCCTCGCGAATTTTGGCTTTGCCAGCTTCCTCGGCGCGTCGAAGTTCTTCGCCCTCCGCACTGTCGAGCGCCGAAGCCGCGTCCTCGGCTCGACGTTCGACGTCTTCGCGATCGATGAACTCCTTGGTCTTCTCGTTATAGTGACGGGCGGCGGTACGGTTGCCCTCGCCCTCGTTCCGGATACTTGGATCCGCCATCGGCACTCTCCCTTGCGATCGATTGAGGACACGGGCGGAGCCGGTCTCGCGGTTCCGCCCGTTTCGATAGCCTCGGCGGCGATCAGGCGCGACCCGACCAGTCGTTGATTTGCCGCTCGGCTTCATCCTTCTCGATGCCGTAGCGTTCCTGCACGCGGCCCACCAGCTTGTCCCGGTTACCCTGGATCTGCTCGATGTCGTCGTCGGTCAGCTTGCCCCACCGGAGGCGAACCTCGCCGACCATCTGCTTCCATTTGCCTTCCACGCGATCCCAGTTCATCGTGTCACTCCTGAAGCGGTTGTTGCGTTCGCAGAAGACAACGCATCGTCTACCGGCAGGTTCCACCATGCCTCCGGTAAATCGCCGCAACGGCCGAAACTGTCGTCCGGGTGCGGTTCGCCCATTGTAGTTAGATGATATTCGCCAGCCTCGCCGCGGATCAGAAAGCCGAAGTGCCAGACCTTGCCCCCGCTCTCCCTCGCTGACGACAAGTATCTTCTTTGTACATAAATCAGGGTGGAAAATAAGCCGGCGTGGAACGCGCACGCAACGTCGCTCGTTTAACAGGCGATGTTGCACTTATCGGACTCACGCCGCTCGATGAGCCTGCCTCAAAGCCTGCCCCGCTACGCGTCCGGCGGCCCTGCCCGCTTTCTGCTGCACTACGCGTGCCGACGCCCGCTTAGCCATCTTGTCATTCTGTTCTCGGTGCTGGCGGCGGTCGGCTGCGCCATCGGCTCGCAGTACGCGGTAAAGAATCTGGTCGACGTCCTCGGCGCCCGCAAGGCGAGCGATGCGGCGCTGTGGAGCGCGGTCGCTCTGCTGTTGGGACTCGTCGGCGGCGACAATCTGCTGTGGCGGCTGGCCGGTTGGTTTTCAACTCATGCCTTCGTCGCCGTTGGCGGCGATCTCCGACTGGACCTGTTCAAGCACCTCGTCGGCCACGGCTCCCGCTATTTCTCGGAACGAATGGGCGGCGCGCTGGCGAGCCGGATCACCAACGCCGCGAATGCTTCGTGGCTCATCTTGCAGTCGCTGACCTGGATGACGATCCCCCCGGCGACGGCCGTCGTCAGCAGCATCGTCGTGCTAGGCATCATTAATTGGGAGATCACGCTCGCCCTGTTCGTCATCGTCTCCTTGATCGCCGCCGCCATTGCCTGGATGAGCGTCAGAGGTGTCCGCCTGCACGAACGGTTCGCCGGAAGGGCGGCGTCGGTCAGCGGCGATCTCACCGACGTTGTCAGCAACATCGGCCTAGTCCGGACCTTCAACGCCCAACGCCACGAGACCGCCCGGCTGTCTCGGAAGATCGCCGACGAGATGTCGGCGCAACGCGATAGCCTGCGGGCGCTGGAGCGACTGAGGCTCTTTCACGCCATTGCGGTCTTCGTCGTTACCAGCGGCGTGCTGGTCTGGGCAGTGCTGCTGTGGCGGTCCGGAAGGATCACGACCGGCGACGTCGTCCTGACCACGACGCTCGGCTTCACGATCTTGAGCGCCTCGCGCGACCTGGCCATGGCACTGGTCGACCTCACCCAGCACTTCGCCAGGCTTGGCGAAGCGGTGAAGGAATTGGGTCTGCCCCATGAGATGGTGGATACCCCAGACGCCGAGCCCCTGATCAATCTCGGCGGCGCGATCAAGTTCGAAAACGTCTGCTTCACTTATCCCAACGGGGAAAAGGTGCTGCAAAACTTCAACCTTGACATCCGGTCCGGTCAGACAGTCGGTCTCGTCGGCAACTCGGGTTCTGGAAAGTCGACGATCCTTGGTCTGCTGCAGCGGTTGTACGATCCAACGTCGGGGCGGATTTCGATCGACGGCCAAGAAGTCCGCCGCGTGACCCAGGAGAGCCTGCGCCGCTCAATCGCCGTCGTGCATCAGGACATTTCCTTGCTGCACCGCAGCATTCTCGAAAATCTTCGCTACGGCCGGCCGGATGCTACCGACGAAGAGATTTATCACGCCACCGAGGCGGCCTATTGCACGGGCTTCATCAAACGCCTGCCGCAGGGCTTCCACACTGTCGTCGGCGAACGTGGCCTCAGGCTTTCCGGAGGTCAGCGTCAACGGATTGCCATCGCTCGGGCGTACCTGAGCAACGCACCGATCATCTTGCTTGACGAAGCGACATCGGCGCTCGACACGCAATCCGAACAGATGATCCAGGATGCGCTGATGCGACTGGCCGAAGGACGCACCGTCATCGCTGTCGCCCATCGGTTGTCGACGCTGCAGTCCTTCGATCGCATTGTCGTCCTGCACTGGGGGCAGATCGTCGAGGATGGTTCACCGAAACAGTTGCTGGCGATGAACGGATTCTACAGCCGCATACACGCGCGCCAGATGATAAGCGAAGGGTCCTGATGGACGAGACCGGCCGCTGCCAATTGCTCCGGGCGGCAGGAGCATTGCTCTTCGCCCTGAATGTTGCTCCCGCCTGGAGCGACGAACTGCCGGCGCCGAAACCGCCGGACCTTCCTTCTGCCGAGCCGGCTACCGAGCCCGGCACCGATAACCCGGAACGCGCGGCACCGCAGAAACCAGCCGATGTGCCGCCGGTCGTCGGCATCCTCGGCAAGCAGGTGCGCGGTCCCAACGATGAGGATATGGGGAAGGTGATCGAAGTCCTCGTTGACCGGAACGGCCGGCCGATCGCGGCGCTGATCGATTTCGGCGGCTTCCTTGGGGTCGGCAGTCGCAAGGTTGCCGTGATCTGGGATGCTTTAAGGTTTGATGCGACCGCTGCGGACACACCCGTGCGCATCGCGCTCGGTCGATCCGATGTCCAGGCTGCGCCCGAATACAAACCATCATCGCCGCTTACCGACATCATCGGCTGGCGTGCGCCGCCCGACCCTGCGCCCGCTCCGCAAAACTGAGCGATGTTTGGCAAGAATGGCGCACGTCGGGGGGAAATCGCTGAACGAACAGCCGCCGGGCGAGGACTTGACTGGTTTAACCTGTTCGTCGGCAACGTTCAGACCGGCTTCGGGCCGTTCATTTCGGTCTACCTGACCACCGCAGGCTGGACGCAGACCGGCATTGGCATCGCGCTGAGCATCGGGACGGTCACCGCAATGGCCAGCCAGGTTCCCGCCGGTGCTCTCGTCGATGCAATCCGCTCCAAGACGCGTGTCGCTTGCTTCAGCATTGCCGCTTTCACTGCCAGCGCGTTGATGTTTACGATCGCGCCGATCCCCCTGTTCATCTATCTGGCGCAGATCCTCCATGCCTTTTCGAGCTGTACGCTGGGGCCGGCGATCGCCGCGATCAGCCGGCGGATCGCCGGCAACGATGGACTGGGCGTTCGCCTCGGTCGCAATGTGCGCTATGCGTCGATCGGCAACGCCATGGGGGCGGCGCTGATGGGGGCAGTCGGCTACTCCGTTTCGGAGCAGTCGGTCTTCTTCATGACCGCCGCGCTCACCCTGCCGGCACTGGTTGCTCTGCTGCCGATCGGACGCTACGAGCATCGGGCGCTGCCCGCGATCGCCGCTGCCCGCTCACAGCCCGAACCGATCGGCCGCGTTCTCGGCGATCGCCGTCTGCTCATCTTCGCACTCTGCGCCACCCTGTTCACCTTTGCCAACGCCGCCTTGCTGCCGCTCGCAAGCGTTGCCATCACCAAGCGGTCGGGTGAGGAGGCAAGTCTGATCATCGCCGGCGCGATCGTCCTGCCGCAGCTGACTGTCGCCCTGATCTCGCCATCGATCGGCCGTCTCGCCGAACGGATCGGCCGGCGGCCGGTGCTGATCGCTGGCTTCTGCGTCGTGCCGCTGCGGGCGGCACTGCTGGCGGCGACCACCGATCCACTGCTGATCCTGCCGATCCAACTCCTCGACGGCATCGCCGCCGCCAGCATCGGGGTGATGGTGCCACTGGTCACCAGCGATATCGCCGGTTGTTCCGGTCGCTTCAATGTCTCCCTCGGCCTGGTCGGCTTTGCCATCGGCATCGGTGCCACGCTCAGCACCACGGCTGCCGGGTGGCTTGCCGATCAGCGTGGAGAGCCAGCCGCGTTCCTCGGCCTGACCGCCGTTGGTCTCGCCGGCTTGGCGTTGGTCGGGCTGGCGATGGTGGAGACGCGGTTGCAGCGCAAGCCGCCGGCGGATCAGGATCGGGACTGAGGCAGCGCGTACGCGAAATCGACGGTCGCCCCAGCATCGAGCACGAGGCTCGTTTCGCCAACCCGGATCTGAACCCGCTCGCCGGCTTCGAGTGTCGCCGTTAGCATTCGGCGGCGGTGGTCGATGCGGACGTGAACGAGACGGCCTCGCCACTGCACTCTGAACGCGAGCATCCGCCACCCGTCCGGGAGAGCGGGGTCGAAGGTCAGTTCGTTTCCTCGCGGCAGGAATCCGGCCATGCCGAAGATAACCGCCAACCAGAGTCCGCCCAGTGCGGCGATGTGCACACCGCCTGCACTCCCGACGGCAGGCGAGCCGAAGTCAATGTCGGCGGTCGTGCGCAGATACCGTTCCGCAATCGCGGTATCGCCGAGGCGCGCTGCGACCACGGCGTGCAGGGCGGTGCTGAGCGAGCTGCCGTGACCGCAGCGTGGCTCGTAGTAGCGGAAGTTCCGCTGCTTGACAGTCAGGTCGAAGGCATCCGGCAGCAATGCCAGCAGGGCGACGACGTCTGCCTGCTTGACGACCTGCGAGGCCTGAGTGCGTTCACGCCCGAGAATGACGTCCATCGGCACGTTCCGGCCGGCATAGGTGCTGATATCGATATCTTCGAGCGAGAAATAGCCCTCAAACTGTTCGATCAACCCGGTGGCCTGGTCAGCGCCGGTGACCAGCCGGTCGGCCACATCGCGCCAGAGTTCAAGCTCGCTGTCGTCGAGTGCCAGCCGCTTCCGCAGTGCTTTCGCGGGCTCCGGCCACCGCTCTTCCAGGACTTCGACGACGTTCAGTCCGCGGGCGATGGACCACGACGCCATGACATTGGTGTAGGCGTTGTCGTCGATCGTCTCGTGATATTCGTCGGGACCGATCACGCCGCGGATGTGGTAGCGCGCGTCGTCTTCCAAGCTGGTGCGGCTGGCCCAGAAGCGCGCCGTGTCCAAGAGGATTTCGGCACCGGCGGCGAGGAAGAAGCCGTCGTCCGCCGTCGCCTGCCAATACTGCCAGACCGCATAGGCAACATCAGCGCTGATATGATGCTCCTGCACACCGCAGAGAACCGGGATCACCCGCCCAAGCGGATCGACGACCTTTTCCGGCGTCGTCTCCTCGCCGGTATCAGTTGATTCCCAGGCGTAGAGGGCGCCCCGGTAGCCCAACCGCGCTGCCTTGGCACGCGCCCCCGGCAGCGTGTGATAGCGGTACATCAGGAGCGCCCGGGCCGCTTCCGGCCAGGAGAAGGTGTAGAACGGCAAGAGATAGATCTCGGTGTCCCAAAAGACATGGCCGAGATAAGCGTCGCCGGTGAGCGCCCGGGCCCCGATGGAAACGCGGTCGTCCTCGGGATTGGCGGCGCTGTTGAGATGGTAGATGGCAAAGCGCACCGCGCGCTGCAGTTCGGCGTCGCCGTCGATCTCGATATCTCCAAGGTGCCAGCGTTCCCGCCATGCGCTCTCGTGCCCTGCAAGCAGGGCCGGCCAGCCTGACGCCTCGGCTTGCGCCAACGCCTCCGCGGCCCGCTGCTGCACGTGTTCGGCACTCCTGCCGTCCTTGGCGAACGCCGCGAGCCGGACGAAGTCCGCCATGCCATCGTCCCGGTGCTCCCAGTTCCACACCCACTTCAGTTCGTCGCGCGGTCCCAGCGTGCCTGACTGCTGGTCGGCGGCAAGCCGGGCATGCGCGGCGATGGCGAGCGTTTTGCCGCTCTCGGCGGTACGCCAGACCGCGCCATCCTCTGTGCAGCGAACCATGTCGAGCGCCGAACCGCTTGGCTCGAAGGAGGCTTCGAGGCAGACCGGAGCGACGTCACCCTTGATTGTCAGGCACATGAGCTGCAGGCCAAGCGCTCGATTGGCAAGCGACACCAGGCGCAGTGTGCGCACCCGAACCAGATGACCGGTCGGTTGGCGCTGCTCCCAGTCGGTCAACAGCAGGCCTCGCCGCAAATCCAGTATCCGTTCGTGGCTGAGGAGATGGCCTGAGCGCAGCAGCACCAACCGGTTGTCGATCCAGATGCGCAGCCGGAGCCAGTCCGGCGCCGGAACCAAGGCGGGTGTGGGCGGCAGCACGTTGGGCGTGTCGAACAAACCGGCGACATAAGTCCTGGGCCACGAGGCCCAGCTCAGGTTGTTCTGGTAGGTGACCCAGGTCGGCCCGCGGCTGACGGCCCGCGAAGCCCGCACGCCGAGAAATCCGTTGCTTATCGCGAAACGGGCCTCGATCCCGGACTCACGGGTGGGCTCGTAGCCAATCTCGATGAGCTGCCACGCCGGATCGGACGTAGGAATCATCGCCGCTTTGACGAGATCGCTCTGGTCGTCGTCCCCAGTCGTCATCGCGTCAGTCCCGCCTACGGCTCGTCAGCTCGCCCGACAGCAGCGGCTCGACAGCAACTTCGTCAAGACTGACAACCACAAGATCGGCGCCGGATGCATCAAGAATGAACTCGTCGCGTTGCCGTGCGACGCCGATCGCCTTCATGCCGCCGCTCTTCGCTGCGATCACACCGGCAGGGGCATCCTCCACGACGACGCACTCATGGGGACTGACGGCAAGTTCCCCGGCCGCAAGGAGGAAGAGGTCGGGAGAGGGTTTGCCCTTCTCGACATCACGACCGCAAACGTTGGCGTCGAAGCAATCCATCAGGGTCCTGCTTGGTGGACTTTCGGAACCAATGCCGGCCGACTCAGATGTCTGGAGCGGAATACGCCGCATCATATCATTGGCGTTCTTTGAGGACGATGCGGCGGCCAAATGCACATGGTGTCGTCGCAGTTCGGCGACCAGCCGCAGCGCATCGGGAAACGGGTGCCAAGCGCCGGCGGCGATCAGTTCCTCCAGAAGTCTCTGCTTTTCTCTCGCATACTGAGTCGCGCGAATTTCGGGTTCGGGGAAGCCGAAGTGCTCGAGCACTGCCCGAGCACCTCCCATTCTCGGCTTGCCCGCTACCCGTTCCTGATAGAGCGCTGTATCGAACGCGTCGCCGCGGTATCGGGTGTCGGCGGCAACATCGCTCCATTCGCCTTCGACAAGTCGCGTGAGAGCCTCCCGCCACGCCCGCTCGTGAGGCGAATCCACCAGAACGCCGTCGACATCGAAGACAACCGCAATGGACATGATGCGATTTCCTGCAGCGAAAGCCGGTCAGGCGGGAGACGCGGCTGAGTCCGAGGCACGGCGGAGGCCGCATTGGTACAGCGCGACATAGTCGCTGGCCATGCGCTCGACCGAGAACCGCTTTTCGAACTGTTGGCGCACCCGGTGGCGGTCGAGCATGCTGGTCCGCCGCACGGCGGCAAGGGCTTCCTCTTCGTCGTCGACGACCAGGCCGCTGATGCCGTGATCGATCACTTCCGGTACCGAGCCGCGGCGAAATGCCAGAACAGGGGCACCGCAGGCCATCGCTTCGATCATGACCAGGCCGAACGGCTCGGGCCAGTCGATCGGAAACAACACGGCGAACGCGTTGCCGAGGAAAGCTCTCTTGTCGGCATCACCGACTTCGCCAACGAATTCGATGAGCGGATCCGCGAGCAAGGGCCGAATTTCGTCTTCAAAGTACCGCTCGTCGACCTTGTCGATCTTGGCGGCGATCTTGAGCTTCATGCCAATCCGCTTGGCAATGCGGATGGCCCGATCGACCCCCTTCTCGGGGCAGATGCGGCCGAGAAACGCAAGGTAATCCCACGCTGGCGCTTCGCAATAGGGCAGCAGGTCGCGCGGCAAGCCATGATAGACAGTGCCGACCCAGTTCGCCGAAGCGAAGGGGGTGCGCTGATGGTAAGAGATCGACACCAGCGGCATCTCCGGGAATTTCGCGAAGACCGGCTTCAGAAACGGCAAATCCAGCCGTCCGTGCATCGTTGTCAGCGTGCGGCTGGCGTGCGGCCGGAAGATCGGGTAGTGGAGGTAGTCAATGTGGAAGTGAATGGCGTCGAACTCGTCGGCGCGTTGCCGCACTTCCTCCAGCATCGCGACGTGGTAAGTCACCGCGACCTCCGCCTCGGGGTCGAACCGGAGCGCTTGCTTGCTGCACGGCACCAACTCCGCCGACGTGCGCGAATCCGCGCTGGCGAACAAGGTCACGTCATGACCTTGCCTGACCAACTCTTCCGTGAGCCAGGAAACGACCCGCTCGCTGCCGCCGTAGCCTTTGGGTGGAACGCTCTCGACCAGTGGAGCGACTTGCGCAATACGCATTATGTGACCTCCGCATTGGACCCGCTGTTGGCACAAGGTACAACGCAAGTGGCGCTACGCTGGTTCCCTGAGCCCCAGACGCAACGTCAGGCACCTACAGACTCAGAGGCTGTCGCTCCGCCGCCGGAACCCGGCGGTTGGTCGGGCGTTTCCCCGTGTACTTGCCGTCTGGCAATTCTGCCCGGCGGCCGCACACGGGAGCTTGCGTTATGATGCGAACTGAAGGAGCCGACCCGCCGCGGCCAACCGCACCGGCACCCGATGCGCCGGTAACGGAAGACGAACGAATCGATGAGATCGTCGATGACTCCTTCCCGGCGAGCGACCCACCGCCGACTAGCGGTTCCCGCGCCGGCACTCCAAAACGCAAGCCGGACGGCGGCGGGACCAAGAACGAAGCACTCCCACCGCCTCGCTTGTTCGCGGGCCAGGCAACCGACCCGCGGCAACAGGCGTAGGCTAACGGATGAGCGTCGACCAGGAGCTGGCGTTTGCCGTCATCGCCGGAACCATCGCCCTGCTGATCTGGGGGCGCATCCGCTATGACCTGGTGGCCCTTTCGGCGCTTCTAGCGGCGGTCGGGCTCGGGCTCGTCGCACCCGCCGATGCCTTCCGCGGGTTCAGCGACGATATTGTCGTCATCGTCGGCTCGGCACTGGTGGTGAGTGCCGCGATCAGCCGATCGGGTGCTGTCGAATGGATGATGCGCCCGCTGGCCGCGCCGCTGCGGCGCGTCGGGCTGCAGGTGCCGGTCCTGGTGGGCAGCGTGACCGTGCTGTCGGCGATGATCAAGAACATCGGGGCGCTCGCCATCCTGATGCCGATCGCCGTGCAACTGGCCCGGCAGAGCGGCGCGTCGGCAAGCCGGTTGCTGATGCCGATGGCCTTCGGCTCGCTGCTCGGCGGCCTGGCGACGCTGATCGGCACCTCGCCCAACATCATCGTCTCGCGGATGCGCGCCGAACTGACCGGCCAGCCCTTCGGCATGTTCGACTTTACCCCGGTCGGCGCCAGCCTCGCCGCCCTCGGCATCGCCTTTCTCGCTTTCGCTTGGCGGCTGCTGCCGGCCGACCGCAAGGGGATGGGCGGGCAGGAAATGTTCGAGATCGCCGATTACACCACCGAGGCGGTTCTGCTGCCGTCGTCGCCGCTCGTCGCCAAGACGGTGCGCGATCTGGAGGCCGTGGCCGAGCGCGAGGTGGCGGTGGTGGCGATCATTCGCGAGGGCGGCCACCGCTACGTACCGGCGGCGCACTGGGTGCTGTATGCCGACGACATCCTGATCCTCGAAGGTGAGGCGACAGCGCTGCAGAAGCTGGTCGCGGCGGCGCGGCTCGAGCTCACAGCGAGCAAGCTCGCCGACCCCAAGGCGCCGGCCGAGCAGTTCGCCGCCTGCGAAGCGGTGGTCGCCGAAGGAGCGGTGCTGATCGGCAGCACGCCGGAGGAACTGCGGCTGCGCGATCGCTACGGCGTGGTCCTGATCGCCCTGCGCCGCCGCGACGAGCGGATCCGCCACCAACTGCGACGGATCCGCTTCCAGGCCGGCGATCTGGTGCTGCTGCATGGCCGATCGGACGAGATGCCTGACACGCTGGCGGCGCTCGGTTGCCTGCCGCTAGCCGAACGCAACCTCGAGCTCGGGCGACAACGCCGGGTGTGGCTGGCACCGGCCATCCTCGCGATGGCCGTTCTCCTCGTCGGCGCCGGCGTGGTCTCGGTGACCGTCGGCTTCTTCGCCGCGGCTGTGATCATGCTGCTGACCGGCACCCTGACCTTGAAGGATGCCTACAACCAGGTCGAGTGGCCGGTGCTGATCCTGCTGGGCGCGCTGATCCCGGTGAGCGGCACCCTACAGACGACCGGCGCCACCGACCTGATCGCCGCCCTGTTGTCACACCTTGCCAAACCGCTGCCGCCGCTCGGCGCCCTGACGCTGACGATGGCGGCGGCGATGCTGGTCACGCCCTTCCTCAACAATGCGGCGACGGTGATGGTGATGGCGCCAATCGGGGCCGGCGTTGCCGAGCGGCTCGGTCTGAGCATCGACCCGTTCCTGATGGCGGTGGCGATCGGTGCCGGCTGCGACTTCCTGACCCCGATTGGCCATCAGTGCAACACCTTGGTCATGGGGCCGGGCGGCTATCGCTTTGCCGACTACCCCCGCCTCGGCGCGCCCTTGTCGCTGTTGATCCTCGCTGTTGGCCCGTTCCTGATCAGCCGGTTCTGGCCATTCTGACGTCCGGTGTACTTGGAGGAGTACCGCTGCCCGCCGCCGGCCCGGGCGCGACCACCAGCACCGACGGTGCCGCGGCCCGATTTGCACGGAAGGCGGCGGCCCGGCCGCTACAACATTACCGCAACCCACAATAATCAGCCGATGACCTGCCAGCTGGCCGGCCGGCCCAGGGCAAGGCCGACGAGTCGTACGAGTGGCCAACCGCCGGCAGCTGACACCGGCTGGCGTGGCCCCGCCGGCATGTCGCGTCAGTCTTAGACGCCGATTGTCGATAGCTCTACGGGTGAGCGCTTGCCAGGCACGACGACGATGCCGCCCGGGCTGACGTCATAGTGCTGCCGGTCGAGCTCCGGGTCGAAGCCGATCCGCGCACCGGCGGCGACCTGAGCATTCTTGTCGATGATCGTCCGACGCAGCTGCGCTCCCGGGCCGATGTGGCAGTTGTCGAGGATGATGCACTCCTGGACGAGCGCGTCGGCGTGGATGTGAACGCGCCGGCCCAGCACCGAATTGCAGACGCCGCCGGTGATCACGCAGCCGCCTGTAATCAGCGAGTGATGGGCATAGCCAGACTTGCCGTCGCGCCTGGCGTTGAAACTGGTCGGCGGATCGGGATAGCTGGCGGTGCGCAGCGGCCAGCGCGGATTATAGAGATTGAGTGGCCCACCGGGCGAGCGCGCCTCCATGTTGGCTTCGAAGTAAGCATCGAGGGTCCCGACATCCCGCCAGTAATTGCCTCGGTGGATGGACTCGCCGGGAATCCGGTTGGAGGCAAAATCGTAGGCGAAGATCCGGTCCGCCTCGATCCGCTTCGGCAGCACGTCCTTCCCGAAATCGTGCGAGCTCAACCGGTCGGCGGCATCCTCCTCAACCATCCGCAACAGCGCCGTCGTCGAGAAGACATAGTTCCCCATCGAGGCCAGCACCGTCTCCGGCCGGCCAGGCATGCCGGGCGCGTCTGGATCTTTCTCGATGAACCTGACGATGCGGCCGTCGGCCATGCATTCGACCACCCCGAATTCGGCAGCGTGACGGCGGTCGACCGGAATGGTCGCGACGGTGATGTCGGCCATCACCTGACGGTGAAACTCGATCATCTCGCCGATGTTCATCCGGTAGACGTGGTCTGCACCGAACACGGCAACCACGTCCGGCTTGGACTGTTCGATCAGATTGAGATTCTGGTAAATGGCATCGGCGGTGCCGCGGTACCAAGTCTCGCCGGCGGAGCGCATTTGCGCCGGCACCGGGATGATGAACTGGCTGCCGAGCACGTTGGCAAACTGCCAGCCGTCCTTGAGATGCAGGAGCAGCGACTGGCTCTTGAACTGCACCAGCACATAGACCGAATAGATACCGCTGTTCACCAGGTTGGAAAGGACGAAATCGACGATCCGGTACTTCCCGGCAAACGACACCGCCGGCTTCGCCCTTTCGTTCGTCAAAGGGGCGAGCCGGGCCCCCTTGCCACCGGCGAGGACGATGGCAACCGCTCTCAGGTTCATCGCACCTTCCTCCCGCCGTCCCGGCCGCGCCCTTGAGTTCGTTTCAAAACTACTATGCAGCCCGCTCGCGCATCAGCCGATAAAGCACCAGAAGGATGATCGCGCCGATCACGGCGGTGAAAAAGCTGCCGACATTGAAGCCGTCGACCGCACCGAAGCCGAGCTGGGTGCCGATGAAGCCGCCGACCACCGCGCCGGCGATCCCGAGCAGGATGGTGACGATCAGGCCGCCGGGATCGCGCCCCGGGACGATGAACTTGGCGAGCAGCCCGGCAACCAGGCCGAACACAATCCAGGATAAAATACCCATCTAAGCCTCCGTGTTACTGCCGCAGCGCGGACGATGATCGAGACGGCGGCGAGGACGTGTTGAGCCACGCCGCCTGACTTCACACCGCCTGACCTCACAACGCCTGCTCCCGGCCCCGGTTCCGCCCGGCACCCTCGACGCTGCCATCCATGCCTATGAGGCGAAGCCGGACGCGCCGGGCGATGCGCCCGGCAAGCCGACCCCGGATCCCTACGGCAAGGATTGAAAACCGGCATCTGCCGCACCGCGACGTGCGGCGGCGACGAGCGCCTCGAACAGGCGGCGCTGGCCGCGGTCCTGGATCAGAAACTCAGGGTGCCACTGCACGCCGATGAGAAATGGCGGTGCCGCCCTCTCGACCGCCTGGACGATGCCATCACGGTCGCGGGCGACAACCTCGAGCGCCGCCGCTGGACGGTCGACGGCCTGATGATTAAGCGCATTGACCTTACAGTGGGTGGTCCCCAGAACCGACGCCAGTCGCGAGCCCGGGCGGATCTCGATGCGCTTGCGGGGCAGCAGACTGCGCCGCGCCGGCTTCGGCTCGCGGTCGTAAATGCAGCCGATCAGCGTCCCACCAAGGAAGACATTGATCATCTGGGCGCCGCGGCAGACGCCGAGAATGGGCAGATCGCGGTCGATCGCCTGCGTCAGGAGAGACAACTCGAGGGCGTCGCGTTCGCCGTCGACCCGCACCGTCGGTTCAATATGGCCCCCGTAAAGCTGGGCGTCGATGTCATCGCCGCCGCCGACCACCAGACCGTCAAGACCGACGATGGAGGCCGGCTCGCGCGCTGTCAGACGTTTCGCCCGGCCGCCGGCACGCCACACTGCGAGTTGATTGAACAGCCACATCGGCCGCCCTCCCCTCGCTGAGCAGGTCACGCCGATCACCGGCCGGCCGCCGGCTACAGAGACCGCGGGCTCAGGCGAATCGGTCACGCCAAGCCTCAATGGCGTCTAGCCGGGTTTTCTGATCCGCCAACTCCCCGTCCGGCATCCGGGAGGCGGCAGCCAGGCGCGCTAGCGCAGCCGGATCGTGGGCGAGGCGTTCGACCTCGACCCAGCGGTTCCATTCCGCGATCAGTCCCCAGGCGGGGTCGGACAGCCGCGTATCGGGCAGCCGGTAGTGCAGGGCTGGGCGGGCCTTCACCGCCTTGCCGCCCAAGTCCGGCACCGTCTGACCTGTGTGGGCCAACAATGGCAACAGGTCGAGCTCGCGGTTGCGGGTCGGGTTGGCAGCGAGATAGTCGCGGGCGAGTTCCGGCAAGGCCGGCGCGTAGGTGGGGTCGATTACCCTGGCGATGTAGTCGTCCGGGAAGGGGTCGATGAAGGGCAAAAGCTGCCGCATCCGGTCTGGCGCTACCGTCTGCCGCAGCCAGGGGCTGAGCAAAACGTAAGCCTTCAGGTAGCCAAGGATGGTCGCCGCGTTCGTGGCCGGCAGCTCGATGTTGAGCTGCGTCCCGAAGGCGAAGAGCCATCCCTGATCGGTGCCCTCGGCGCCCGTGTCACGCAGCGCGACGATGATCTGCTCAAGTTCGACCAGGGTCGCCAGCGGTACCGGCGGGCCGACAATCTCGATCGGCATCCAGAGGCTTGCGACGTCACCGACCGTCCGGCCGACGGCAGTGGCCAGCTGCTCGACAACGGCCCGCAACCGGGCCGGCACATCCGTCGCCGACCGCCACGTGTCCGGATGGGCATAGGCGCTATCGAGCTCGATAACGAAGTCGCCCCAGCGGCTGCATCTGACCATTGCCCGGTGCGGTTCGAGGGTTTCGATGCTCCCCCCGAACAAACCGGCGATCAGTTGAGCGGCCTGTGGGACAGAGAGCCCGCAGAACTCGATCTCGACGCCGATCCGCCGCTCCCGGCCGGCATCTGTCCAGTTAACCGGTGGCGCCAGCATCGCCGACGTCAAGGTCAGCATCGCAGTCCGCCGCTCCACCACTCCGTCACGCCGCCCGGCGGGTCTCGCCGCTGCGGTCGTCCGGTCGCGTCCAGCGGGCAATTCCTTCCCGCAGGCCCCAGACTAGCGAATTCGGGTTGTCGTAAGCGATAAGACCGTTTTCGCCATGCCGGACGGCCGCAAGCGCCGCCTGATGGGTGGTCAGCACCGGCTTGCCAAGGGCGATTGCCTGCTCGGCCAGCGCCGGACTGGCCGGGCTGTGCGCCGGCACCACCAGGAAATCACAGGCAGCGAGATAGTCCGCGCATGCGGCGGCATCGATGTCGCCCGGCAGGCGGCAACGGTGGGCGAGGCCGGCAGCCTCGAGCCGCACCTGGGTGCGCGCCTGCTCGCCGCCCGATCCGGCGAGGACGAACACCGGTCGCGGATCGGTGGCGCCGACGGTGACGATGGCCTCGGCGAGGATGCTGATGCCGGACTCGGTCGACATCCCGTCGACGAACAAGATGACCGGCGCCAACGGGTCCAGTCCGAGGTGCTCGCGCTGGGCCGGCGCGGCAGCCGATGGCCGGTCGGCAGGGGTGGCGAGCCGGGCGTCACGGGGCGCGGCGATCCCGACAAACGATGCGGTGAGAGGGACTGCGGTGGAGTCCATCCCCGGGACCACTTTCCGCTCCGGCCAAGATGGCAGCGGTGCCGGCGCAGGCGTCGGGCTAGCTGGAAGGATGGTCTCCGCCCGGGGCGCGGTCGGCATCCCGCTGTTGCGCGCCAAGAACAGCTGGCTGATCCACCGGGCAAGCCGTGACGGCCGTGGCGCCACCGCCGTGACCGGCAGGGCGGCAGGCCGTGGCTTCTCGCTGGACGAGGAGAGTTCGACAGTCGCAGCAGCCGGCATCGCCGGTGATAGGCGCTTCTTGTCCGGTCCGGCAGATGCCTGCACTGCCATCGGCCGCGGCAGTTTGTCGGCGACAGGCGGCGAGGTGTTCAATTCCGGCGCCAGGGCGTCCACCAGATCTGCCACCTCAGCGGCACGCGCCGACTCCCAGATCATTTCAAAGGAGAGATGCAGATTGGTCATCCCACGCTGGCGAGCCGCCAACCAGATCGGCTGCAGCGCCGCCGACGCCGGCCGGAAGCGCTCGGCGTGCCCGGCATAGAGAACGACAGGCTGGCCGCGCTCAAGGCGCACCAGCAGGAACACCGTCGGCACATCGACCGTCACCAACTCGGCGCGCATGACCGCAAACTCGTAGGAGCGGCCGCTCCGTCCCTGCCAGCGGGCGAGGAACGGATGCACGATATGCAGAGACAGGGGCACAAGCATCGGGGTCGACCTCAGGCATTGAAAAGACGAAACGTGTGACGGCTTATTCGGGACTGCCGCGGGCCGGATCGAGCCGGATCACCGCTGGAGGAGCGACCGGCGCCATGTCCGCGCGCTGATCCGGCGCGATGTCCGGACGCTGATTAAGCCAGAGGCGCAGTCGCGCCATCCATGACTGACCACTCGGACGGCGACCGGCGGCCGTCCCATTCATTGGCACCGAGTATGATTTAACCATTGAAGCTCCTCCCTATCCTAAATTGTACCTGCGATCGACGGGCGTGGACGCCTTGCACAGATCACTCACTCGCTGCCTTACCGTCCGTGCTCTTCAACCTCCAGGTCATCGGAGACGTTGGTCCAGGCCGTGCTCTGTTCGTGCTCGTAGTGCTCGATCGCCTTGACGACCGCTGTGTCGGTCTCCTTGGCGCCGGTGATGTAGACGGTCTTGATCGGTACCTTGTGCTGCCGGCCGTAGCCGTCGGTCTTGGTCTTCTGGAAGGTGACCTTGACGGGGGCCTTGCGCGGCGCATCGGCGAGGCCAAGCTGTGCGCGCGACACGACGCCGCACAGGCGATGCTCACTGTCGATTACCGGCAGCCAGCGGACATCGTGCTCGAGCACCCGCTGCTTCAACGCTTCAATATCCTCGCCAGGAAAGCAGCAGACAATCTCGATCGACATCAACTCGTAAACCGGGGTGCCAGTCGGGCTCACGTTTTCGGCCAGCCCCCGCACAACGAGGTCGCGATCCGTAATGACGCCGATCAGCCGCTCGTCCTCGACTACTGGCAGAAACCCAACACCGCAGTCGAGCATCCGGTGTGATGCCTCGACCAGTGAGGCGTCGCGGTTGACGGTGCTGACCTCCGTTGCCATCAGGTCCGAGACGTTCATCGGTTTCCTCTGTTCCTTATCATCCTCAGGGTCATCCTCATCCTCAGGCTTCGCCGACCGCGAACGAGGCCGGATCGGCCGGCCCGTCGATTTGCATCGCGCGATACAACCGAAACAACGCCGGAGCGCCGACCAAGTTCCGTGCAGCGGCACTCGGGGACTTTTATCCGCCGTCGGCGTCTCCGTCAGTTCGGTCCAGCGTATCAGGCGTGCCCACCAGCTTCGGCCACATCGGTTCCGGTCGTTCAAGCTGTCCAACGATCCGGCCTTCGCCGCCAAGGTGCAGGACGTCGTTGGCCTCTACATGAACCCACCCGCCCACTGGTCCAGGGGTTGATCGAGTTCATCCAGCGCTGACAGACCGTTGATGACGCGCTCAGGGTGGTTCTCAGAGCCCCCTTGAGGGCGCGCGAACATGCCATGCCCGACCCCGCCGCGGGCTGACGGGCAGGGGGGGACTATTCAGGTCGCTTCGCGTTGTCGAGCAGGCGACTGATGCCGGCCAGCGGAATGCCGAGCCACTCCGGACGGTTGGCGGCTTCGTAGCAAATCTCGTACAGCGCCTTCTCCAGCACGAATGCATCGACCGCGGCGGCGAAGCTGTC
>JBATPX010000143.1:0-2086 GCA_049291695.1 Defluviicoccus sp. | reverse complement strand
ACGCCGCCGAACGGTACGGGGCCAAAAGCGACGTTGCGTCGCTTTTGAATAGCTGGGTGCTTCAGCTGCTGGCCGCACCCTCCACACCCGAGGATGTCCGCGACGAGATCGAAGCCCGCGCAACCGCTGGCGAAAAGATCACCGTTGCCGAGGTCGAGCGCCTGAAGCGCGAGGCCAGGACCGCTCAAGAGACGGCGGCACGCCTCGAAACTGAGCGCGCGGATCTGCTGGCGCGGGTGATGGACATCAGCAGCCGCGAGCAGCAAGCGCGCGATCACCTCCGTCTGACGCGTGAGCAGGCCGACGCGGGAAAGCGGGCATGCAACACGACGCAACCGACCTGCCGCCGACGCGGGATGAATGCCGGGCGTTGCTGGCCACGCTGACGGGTGAAGTGGCGGCGATCAAGACCCGGATCGCCGCCGCCGATCTCGAACGGCAGCGCCGGCGTGGCCGGGTTGATCCGCAACAGTTTCAGGCGTGGCGAGCGGCGCTGTCGGACAGGCAGCGCCAGATCGAGCGGCTCGCCCGGCACATGGCGGCGTTGCCGTCGCCGCGTGATGCCTTCAAGGATCGCCTGATCGCGGTTCTGCGCGCCGATTATGATGATGGCGCGTGGCAGGCGGCGATCGAGAAGGCGCGCCGGCCCCTGCCGGGCGAGGGTTTCGCCTGATGGCCCCGCTGCCGCCACCACCGATGCCAACTCTCGATGCCATCTACGCCGCCTATGTCGCGGATGCCGACGATGGCTTCCGCGACCACTTAGGCGCCTCGATCATCGGCAAGGAGTGCCGCCGCGCGCTCTGGTACGACTTCCGCTGGGTCACGCGGCGGGCGTTTTCGGGCCGCATACTGCGATTGTTCGATACCGGCAAGCGCGAGGAAGACCGCCTCGTCCGCGATCTGCGCTGCACCGGCGCCACCGTGCTCGACACCGATCCAGAGACCGGCCGGCAGTGGCGGGTGTCGGCGGTCGGCGGCCACTTCGGCGGTTCGCTTGATGCGGTCGCGATCGGCCTGCTCGAAGCGCCGAAGACCTGGCACGTGGTCGAGTTCAAGACGCACGGGCTGAAGTCGTTCACGGCGCTAAAAAAGGATGGCGTCGAGCAGTCCAAGCCGCAGCACCAGGCGCAGATGCAGGTCTACATGCATCTGACCGGCATCACGCGGGCGATGTATGTCGCCGTCTGCAAGGACACCGACGAGATTTACCTCGAGCGGCTGCGTGCCGATCCGGCAGAAGCTGAACGCCTGATTGCCAAAGCAGACCGGGTGGTCAACGCGCCGCGACCGCCGGTGAAGATCTCCGACGATCCGGCGTGGTGGCAGTGCCGGTTGTGCGAGCACCACGACCACTGCCACGGCGATCGGGCGCCTGAGCGAAACTGCCGGACGTGCCTGCATTCGACGCCGGTCGAGGGTGGGTGGCTCTGCGAGCGCTGGCAGCGGCAGCTGTCGTCCCTCGAACAGCGGCAGGGCTGCCCCTTTCACCTGTTCGTCCCCGATCTGGTTCCTGCCGAACCGGTCGATGCCGGCGACGACTGGGTCGCCTATCGCTTTGCCGACGGCCGCCGCTGGATCGATGGCGCCGGGACGACAACAGGGGGGACAGCATCATGATCGAGCTTCGCCCCTACCAGTCCGGCGCCATCAGTGCGATCTATCAATACTTCGAGGCCAATGCCGGCAATCCGTTGATCGTGCTGCCGACAGCGTCCGGCAAGTCGGTCGTTCTTGCCTCGTTTACCGCCCGCGCCATCGCCGACTGGCCGGACACGCGCATCCTCATCGTCACCCATGTCAAGGAGCTGATCGCCCAGAACTACGCCGAGATGATCCGGCTGTGGCCGGACGCGCCGGCCGGCATCTACTCGGCCGGGCTGAACAAGCGCGATCTGCACGCGCAGATCCTGTTCGCCGGCATCCAGAGCATTCACAAGCGCGCCTACGACATCCAGCGCTGCGATCTGGCGCTGATCGATGAGTGCCACCTCTGCCCGCGGACATCGGACACCATGTACCGCCGGTTCTTGGGCGATCTCACCACCATCAACCCGCACCTCAAGGTGATCGGATTCACCGCCAC
>JBATPX010000142.1:0-9535 GCA_049291695.1 Defluviicoccus sp. | reverse complement strand
GGTCAGCGCCGCAAACGCGTCCTCGCGCGCGAAGCTGCAACGCTGGTCGAGCCCGGCTGCGGCAGCCGCGCGCTTCGCCAACGTCAACGCGCCGTCGGAGGAATCGACGCCGATCGCCTCGCGCGCGCCCGCGGCGGCGGCGCGGATGGCAAACGCGCCGGAATGACAAAACACATCGAGCATGCGCTCGCCGCACGCCAGCGGGGCGACGAAGGCGCGGTTCGGCCGCTGGTCGAAATACCAGCCGGTCTTCTGCCCGCCGGTCACGTCGGCATAGAAGACGAGGCCGTCCTCGATCACCTCGACCGGATCGGCAAGGCTGCCGTGGGCAAGCGTCGTCTCGACCGGCAGACCTTCGAGCGCGCGCGCCGGCGAATCGCCGCGCAGCACGATCGCGGTCGGCGCAAAGAGGCTCGCGAGTGCGTCGATGAGCAGCGGCTGCAGGCGCTCCATGCCGGCGGTATTGACCTGCGCGACCAGAACCGACCCGAAGCGGTCGACGATCAGGCCCGGCAGGCCGTCCGCCTCGGCGTGTACAAGCCGGTAGTAGGGGTCGGCGTAGAACCATTCGCGCAAGGCAAGCGCGCGCTGAAGGCGAGTGGCGAGAAAGGCCGAATCGATGCGCGCGTGCGGCTCGCGGCTCAGCAGCCGCACGGCGATCAGCGTGTGCGGGTTGAAGAACCCGACACCAAGCGGCTTGCCGTCAACCCGGCGCAGCGTGACGATGCTGCCGGCTTCCAGCCCGACCGCCCGGTCGATGCCGATCTCGTTGGAATAGGCCCAGGGATGACCGGCACCGATCCGCCGGTCCTGGCCGGCCTTGAGAAAAACCGAGGGCGGTTGCCCAGGCTCGGCGCTCCCTGAGTGAGACTCGCCGTTATCGGGGTCAGTCAGCACGAACGGCACCCTCCCGTCGCGGGTCGGCCCCGCCCAAAAGCACGGCCCCATTGCGTTGGATCCCGTGCAGTCCACTTGCCAGTTCGCGAATCTGCACGCTATGGCCCCGCTGCTCAAGGGCTTGGCGCAGGCTGTCGGTGGCCGCAGCCGGCTCCAGCTCGGTCGGGCCGTTCCGATTGACGACACGCGGCAGGTCGATCGCGTCCTCGATATTGAGCCCCCAGTCGAGCACGCCGATCAGCGTCTGCGCGACGTAAGCGATGATGCGGGCGCCGCCGGGGGAGCCGAGGACAAGCATCAGCCGCCCGCCTTCATCGAATACGAGCGTCGGTGCCATCGACGAGCGCGGTCGCTTGCCGGCGCCGGGGCGGTTTTTGACCCGCCGGCCAGCGACTTCCGGCACGAAGGCAAAATCGGTCAACTGGTTGTTGAGGACGAACCCGGCGGCAACAATCCTGGCGCCGAAGCTGGCTTCGATACTGCTGGTCATCGCGACGGCATTGCCTACTGAATCGACGACGCTGATGTGCGTGGTCGAGGTGCCATGCTCACTGGGGGCTGCGGCCGCGTCTTCCTCGGTGCGGCTCGGATCGGGCGGCAGGCCGGGCGCGGCTTGCGGCATCGCGCGGGTGCCGATCAGCCGCGAGCGGGCGGCGAGGTAGCTGCGATCCAACAGCCCTGCGGTCGGAACGGCGGTCGCATCCGGGTCGGCGACATAGAGGTCACGGTCGGCAAAGGCGAGCCGGCTCGCTTCGATGAACCAGTGCACCGCGTCGGCACTCATCGGCGCGGTTGCCGGGAAATCGAACGGCTCGAGCAGGCCCAGGATCTGCAGCGTGGCGATCCCGCCGGAGGATGGCGGCGGCATGCCGCAGACGCGCCGCCCGCGGTAGGCGGCGCAGATCGCATCGCGGCGGATCGCCGTGTAGCCGGCGAGATCGGCTTCGCTCAAGCTTCCCGGGTTGGCGGCCTCGCGTACGGCGGCGACGACGGCATCGGCAATCTTGCCGGTGTAAAGCGCATCGGCCCCTTTGTCGGCCACGGCGGCGAGCGTTTCCGCGAGCGCAGGGTTTTTCAGGCGCTCGCCAGCCGTGAGCGGTGTTTCGTCCGGGTGGTAGAACAGCGCGCGGCCGGCGGCATTGAGGTTGGGGCCGCGCGCGCCGGCAATGGCGCGCGCAAGCCTCGGGCTCACCGTGAAGCCGCTGCGGGCTTCCGCAATTGCCGGCTGGAACAGGGCGCGCCACGGCAGGCGGCCGTGGTCGAGGTGCGCGCGCTCCAGCATCCGCAGCAACCCCGGTACGCTGACCGCAAGGCCTCCCCCGGATGCTTCGCCGAAACTGCGCGGCTGGCCATCGGGCGCAAGAAACATCGCCTCGTGCGCGCCCGAAGGCGCCGTCTCGCGGCCGTCATAGGCATCGATGCGGCCGCTTGCGCGCTCGAAATGCAAAAGGAATCCGCCGCCGCCGATGCCCGACGACTGCGGCTCCACCAGCGTTAGCATCATCTGGGCGGCGATAGCGGCATCGAGCACGCTGCCGCCGGCGCGCAACATTGCCAGGCCAGCTTCGGCGGCAAGCGGGTGGGCGGCGACCACCATCTGCCGGGCACCCGTCGCCGCATGCGCTGCCGGTTGCGGGGGCGTCGCCTGGCGGCCGTTGTCGAGCGCACACGCCGTCGTGAGCAGCAGGAGCACCGACGCGCAGCGGCGCCATCGGCCGGCAAGCGGCTTCTGCAGGCCGGCAAGCGGCCGCGGCGTGTCGGGGGCGGTGTGCACATGCACAAACCGCGGCAAATGGGCCTGTTTACAAAGACGAATGCAAATCATTATCACTCGCGAAATACAGAAGATGGCGAAAGTCTTGAAACAGTATTTGCATTTGGTGCGCGTACCCGTCGATTCTGCTCCGACTGGCCCAGGCGGGGCCGCCGCAGGCGTTGACAGGCGTTGACCGACGTCCTAGTATCGCACTCTGCTAATGCTAGCAAAAGCTCTAAAAACATGCGCAAAGACAACAAGTTCCCGCAACTGCACACGCACTGGAGCGCAATCTGTCGGCGCCATTGCCACGGGAAGAGAAGGGGGCAAATCGGGGGCTTGCTTTGGGAATGAATGTCAGCAAGCAGGGGATGAGTTGGGTGATGGCAAGTATTTTTTATATTCTTGAGCAGATGAATAGTTATGGGAGGACGTCATGACTGCAGCTGCTGCGGTCCCGCCCGCTGCGATCGCGTATGAGGACGGCTGCGTCCGCAAGTTTACCATCGCCACCGTCTTCTGGGGCGTTGTCGGCTTTTTGGTGGGCGTCATCATCGCGCTGCAACTGGCATTTCCGGTGCTGAACCTTGATCTGCCGTGGACAACCTTCGGCCGGTTGCGCCCCGTCCACACCTCGGCCGTGATCTTTGCCTTCGGCGGTAACGCGTTGTTTGCGTCGTCTCTCTACTGTGTGCAGCGGACCTGCCGGGCGCGGCTGTTTGGCGGCGCCGGCATGGGCAATTTCCTTTTCTGGGGCTATCAGCTGGTCATTGTGATGGCCGCCGCCGGCTACGTCCTCGGCATCACCCAGTCGAAGGAATACGCCGAGCCTGAGTGGTACGTCGACCTGTGGCTGACGATCGTCTGGGTCGGCTATCTGGTCGCCTTTGCCGGCACCCTGATCAAGCGCAAGGAACCACATATTTACGTCGCCAATTGGTTTTTTCTGGCGTTCATCATCACCATTGCCGTCCTGCACTTAGGCAACAACGTGGCCGTGCCGGTGTCGTTGTTTGGTGCGAAGAGCTACGTCGTCTGGGCTGGCGTCCAGGATGCGATGACGCAGTGGTGGTACGGCCACAATGCCGTCGGCTTCTTCCTCACCGCCGGCTTCCTCGGCATGATGTACTACTTCATTCCGAAGCAGGCTGAGCGGCCGGTCTATTCCTACCGGCTGTCGATCGTCCACTTCTGGACGCTGATCTTCCTCTATATCTGGGCCGGACCGCACCACCTCCACTACACGGCGCTGCCCGATTGGGCGCAGACGCTGGGCATGGTGTTCTCGATCATGCTGTGGATGCCGTCGTGGGGCGGGATGATCAACGGCATCATGACGCTCTCGGGCGCGTGGGATAAACTGCGCACCGACCCGATCCTGCGTTTCATGGTCGCGTCGGTTGCCTTCTACGGCATGAGCACGTTCGAAGGGCCGATGATGTCGATCAAGGCCGTGAACTCGCTCAGCCATTACACGGACTGGACGATCGGTCACGTGCATTCCGGTGCGCTCGGCTGGGTCGCTTTCGTCACCTTCGGTGCCGTCTACTACCTGGTGCCGCGACTGTGGAATAGGCAGCGGCTGTACAGCCTCCGGTTCGTGACCTACCACTTCTGGATCGCGACCATCGGCATCGTCCTTTACATCACGGCGATGTGGATCTCCGGCATCATGCAGGGGCTGATGTGGCGGGCCTACGACAGCCTCGGCTTCCTGCAGTACTCGTTCATCGAGACCGTGGAGGCCATGCACCCCTACTATGTGATCCGGGCCGGCGGCGGCATCTTGTTCCTGCTCGGCGCTCTGATCATGGTTTACAACCTCTGGAAAACAATCAAGGGCGACATCCGCACCGAAACGGCATTCGAGCAGCCGATCGGCGCCGCGGCGATGCGCGCCGGGGAATGAGGAGGTCCTGGCCATGCGTCACGAGATCCTTGAGAAAAACGTCATCCTGCTGTCGATCTGCATCCTGATTACGATCTCGATCGGCGGTCTGGTACAGCTGGTGCCGCTGTTCGCGATGGAGCAGACCATCGAGAAAGTGGGCGGCGTCCGCCCCTATTCGCCGCTCGAGCTGGCGGGGCGCAACATCTACGTGCGGGAGGGCTGTTATACCTGCCACAGCCAGCAGATTCGTCCCTTCCGCGATGAGGCCGAGCGCTTCGGCCATTACAGCCTCGCCGCTGAGAGCATGTATGACCACCCGTTTCAGTGGGGATCGAAGCGCACGGGTCCGGACTTGGCCCGGGTTGGCGGCAAGTACTCCAACGAGTGGCACGCCGCCCATCTGGCCGATCCGCGCAGCGTCGTTCCAGAATCGATCATGCCTCCCTACGGCTTCCTCGCTCGCCGCGACCTCGATTACGCGGATATCGCCGACCATCTGCAAACGCTCAGGATCGTCGGCGTGCCGTACACGGACGAGCAGATCGGCCAAGCGGCGGCGGATGTCGTCGCCCAGGCGCAGGCCGAACCCACCGACGACACGGATGCCCTGCTGGCCCGCTATCCGAAGGCGGTCGTCGGCGATTTCGATGGCGATCCGGCGCGCGTCACCGAGATGGACGCCGTTGTCGCCTATCTTCAGATGCTCGGCACCCTGGTTGATTTCACAAGCTACAAGCCGGAGCTGGATTACCGTTAGGAGCGCGTCATGGATCTGACGGAGCTTTACACAGCGGCGCGTTCGCTATGGGTCGTGTGGCTGATGATCCTGTTCGCAGGGATTGTCTGGTGGGTGTACCGGCCCAAGAACCGCCGCCGCTTTGAAGAGGCATCGAGGATCCCGCTTCGTGAGGACGACGGAGGAACAAATGGCAAGCACTAAATATATCGATGCCGTGACCGGCCGGGAAACCACGGGCCACGAATGGGATGGGATCCGCGAACTCAACACGCCGCTGCCGAAATGGTGGTTGTACGTTTTCTACGCCTGCATCATTTGGTCGGCGGTTTACGCCGTATTCTACCCCGCCATCCCGTGGCTCAGCGGCTATACCAAGGGTGTTTGGGGCTACTCGTCACGGGCCGATCTCAATCAGACCTTGGACAAGGTCCGCGCCGAGCGTGCCGTCTGGTACGACCAGTTCGCCGACAAATCCGTCCAGGAGATTGCCCAGGACGAAAAGCTGCTGCAGTTCGCCCGCGCCGGCGGCGAAGTCATTTTCGCCGAGAACTGCGCCCCCTGTCACGGCACCGGCGGCGTCGGCCGGCCGGGGTACCCGATTCTCGTCGATGACGAATGGATCTGGGGCGGCAAGCTCGACGACGTGCACACGACCATCACGTATGGCATTCGCAATGCCAATCCCGATTCGCGCCTGAGCGCAATGCCGGCTTTCGGTGTGGACGGCGTGCTGACGCCGCAGGAGATCGCCTCCGTCGCCGACCATGTGCTGTCGCTCTCAGGCGCCGGGCCAGCGAACGCCGACGGCGCGCGAATCTACGCCGAGAACTGCAACATCTGCCACGGTGACGTGGGAGAGGGAATTCCGGATGTCGGCGGTGCCGCGCTCAACAATCCGATCTGGCTGTTCGGCGGCACGCGCGACGCGCTGATCGCCCAGATCACACGGCCGCGGCAGGGCGTAATGCCGCCCTGGACCGGCCGTCTGGACGACGTCCAGATCAAGCAGGTTGCCGTCTACGTGCACACGGTGCTGGGCGGCGGCAAATAGGATCCGCACCGCAGCGTGCCCTCCTGCGAGGATGTCTGCCGGAGGCACGTCCAACGGCGGCGCTGCGGTTGACGGCGCTGCGCTTGGCGGGCGCGCGAGACGCAAGGTGTTCGTGGTGCGGGCGCAGCGGGCGCGAAAAAAGTTGAACGAGCGATGGGTTTAGCAAAGTCGTCAGTTGCGCAGGCGCCGGCCAAGGCGGCCTCCGCCCGGTCCGGCAGCGGGACGCCGGCACCGGTCCCGGCAGATAAGGAATCGCTTTACGCCGACCGGGAAAAGATCCATCCGCGCAAGATCGACGGCCGCTGGCGGCGCGTCAAGTGGTGGGGACTGATCGTCCTCCTCGGTCTCTACTACATCGGCCCCTGGCTGCGGTGGGATCGCGGGCCGGGCGCACCGGATCAGGCGCTGCTGGTCGACATGCCGGGACGGCGGGCGTACTTCTTCTGGATCGAGATCTGGCCGCAGGAGGTGTACTACCTCACCGGCCTCCTGATCATCGGCGCCGTCGGCTTGTTTTTGGTTACCGCCTGGTTCGGGCGCGTCTGGTGTGGCTTTACCTGTCCGCAGACCGTGTGGACCGACCTGTTCATGTGGGTCGAGCGCCTGGTTGAGGGCGATCGCAACGCGCGCATCCGGCTCGACAAGGCGCCGTTCAGCCTCGAGAAGCTGTGGAAGCGGACCGCCAAGCACGCCGCTTGGCTGTTGATCGCGTTTCTCACCGGCGGCGCCTGGATTCTCTATTTCAACGACGCGCCGTCCACCGTGCGCAGTTTCATCACCGGCGAAGCCGGGTCGGCAGTCTATGGCTTTACCGCCCTGTTCACGGCGACCACCTATCTCCTTGCCGGCTGGGCGCGCGAGCAGGTCTGCATCTACATGTGTCCGTGGCCGCGCTTCCAGAGCGCGATGTTCGATGAGGATTCCCTTATCGTTACGTATGAGGCTTGGCGCGGCGAACCACGCGGCGGCGCCAGGCGCAACCAGTCCTTCGAGGGGCGTGGCCACTGCGTCGATTGCGGCATGTGCTGGCAGGTCTGCCCGACGGGCGTCGATATCCGCAAGGGCCAGCAGATGGCCTGCATCGGCTGCGCGCTGTGCGTTGATGCCTGCAACTCGATCATGAGCCGGTTCGGCCTGCCGCCGGAACTCATCACCTACGATTCGATCAGCAATCAACTCGCCCGCGCGGAAGGCAGGCCGACCCGCATCCGTCTCGTCCGCGCACGCACGATCGCGTATGCCTCGGTGCTGGCCATTGTCGTGACGGGAATGATCGTCTCCCTGTCGACGCGCTCGCGCCTCGAGGTCAACCTCGTCGCCGACCGGCAGCCGCTGTTCGTGCGCCTTTCCGACGGATCGATCCGCAACGGCTACACGCTCAAGATCCTCAACATGAAGCGCGAGGAAAAGGAGTTCCTGGTCGCGACCAACGGGCTCGGCGGCGCCGAGATCATCGTCACCGGGTTGTATCCGGAGCCGGCGTCGGCGGTCACGCTCAAGGTCCCACCGGACGACATCGGCACCTTCCGCATCTTCGTCAAGGCGCCGCTGCAGGCCGTCAAGGCCAGACAGACCGGGTACGATCTGGTGCTGACCGATCTTGCAACCCGGCAGACGGTCGTGCACGGCGCCGTCTTTAACGGTCCGGAGCATTAGCGGGCGATGGCGGGAGCGAAGCCGGCAGGACGTCCGCCCGGCTGGTGGTATCCGTGGATTTTCGTGGGCGGCATGCTGATTGTGATTGCCGTCAACGCAGTGCTTGTGATCTTCGCCGTCGGCACCTTTTCCGGCCTGGAAACCACCGATCATTACCGCAAGGGGTTGGCCTACCAGGACGCGCTGGACGCCACGGCCCGGCAGGCGGAGCGCGGCTGGAGCGTACAGATCGATTTTCAACCGCGCCCGGCAGGCGGCGACGGCAGCGGCGCGAGCGATGGCCAAAGCCGCGGCGAGCTGGCCCTTGTGTTCGCGGATCGGGACGGCGCGCCTCTCGAACGGCTTGAGGTTGAGGCCCAGCTCGTTCGGCCGACGCAATCCGGCTTTGACCAGACGGTGGTCCTCGACGGCGAGGGTGGTGGACGCTACCGCACGTCGATCTTGTTCCCGATGCCGGGCCAGTGGGACCTGCGCATCCTCGCCCGCAAGGACGATTCCCGCTTCCAGTCGACGCACCGCCTGTTCGTTCCGTGACCGCGGATCGCACTGCGGCTGCGACCGCCGCGTCGCCCGGGATCGCGCCGGGGGGCAGCGGCTCGACATGCCGGCACTGCGGATCGCCGCTGCCGGGCGGTGACGCCGCCCTGCCGGCTGCTGGACCGATCGCCGACGGCTTCTGCTGCGCGGGCTGCGCCGCCGCATACGACTTGGTGCGCGGGCTGGGGCTCGAAAGCTATTACCGGCGGCGCACGCTCGATCCGCATCAGCGGCCGCTGATCCCGGACGCGGACGGCGACGCCTGCGAGCTTGGCGCCTATGTCCGCGGAAATCCGGACGGAGAGTGCACCCTTTCCCTGATGGTGGACGGCCTGCACTGCGCCGCCTGCGTCTGGCTGATCGAATCGGTGCTGAGCCGGCAGCCGGACGTGACTTCCGCCCGCGTCAACATGACGACGCGCCGTTTGACGCTGCGGTGGCGCGGCGGGCGGGCGCGGGCGGCCGAGCTGATCGCGGCCGTCGGCCGCCTTGGCTACCGTCTGGTCCCGTTCGACGCCGGCTTGGCACCGGGCCGGGCGGATCGAGCCCAGCAGGAGCTCCTGCGCGCGATGGCGGTCGCAGGTTTCGCCGCCGGCAACGTCATGCTGTTGTCGGTGGCGGTCTGGGCCGGCCACGGCCAAGGCATGGGGCCGGCGACGCGAACTCTCCTGCACTGGATCTCGGCGCTGATTGCATTGCCGGCCATCGCCTATGCCGGGCGCTGCTTCTTCCGCTCGGCATTCGCGGTGTTGCGCCACGGCCGGACCAACATGGACGTGCCGATCTCGATCGGCGTCATCCTCACCGCCGCGATGAGCCTGCACGAAACCATGCGCGGCGCCGAACATGCCTATTTCGATTCCGCGATCGGCCTCCTGTTCTTTCTTCTCATCGGCCGCTACCTCGACCGCCGCGCGCGCGGCGTGGCGCTCGCCACCGTGGAATACGTCCTCGCCCTTGGGGCGGCGGCCGTCACCGTCGAAGACGCCGATGGCCGCAGGCGGCGCC
>JBATPX010000141.1:0-5479 GCA_049291695.1 Defluviicoccus sp. | reverse complement strand
GAAAGCGCTTCTGGAAGTCACGAAGCGAGCGGGGATAATCGGCCATGAGCGCACCCTCTACAGCGTATGTTCGTGATACGTTCTATCATGCACACGCACGGCTCGCCACAAGGGATTGCGGTGGGGGGCCGCACTGGGCTCAATCGGATAAGCAATTAGCGGATTGCGCTAGGGTTGCATAGTAGTTGGCCTCTGCCTCGGCGGGCGGGATGTTGCCGATGGGTTCGAGCAAGCGCTGATTGTTGAACCAGTCGACCCATTCGAGTGTGGCGATCTCGACTGCCTCGAAGGTTTTCCACGGTCCCCGTCGGTGGATTACCTCAGTCTTGTACAGGCCGTTGATCGTCTCGGCCAAAGCATTGTCGTAGGAATCCCCGACGCTGCCGACGGATGGCTCGATGCCGGCCAAGGCCAGGCGCTCGGTGTATTTGATCGAGACATATTGCATGCCTCTGTCGCTGTGGTGGATCAGTCCGCCGTGGAATGGACGGCGCTGATGCAGGGCTTGCTCCAAGGCGTCCAAGACGAAACCTGCATGTGCTGTCCGGCTGACCCGCGAGGCCGACGATGCGGCCGCGCGAACACATCGATCACGAAGGCGACGTAAACGAAGCCGGTCCAGGTGGACACGTACGTGAAGTCCGATACCCGAAGGGGCGTTCGGCCGATCGGCGCGGAACTGGCGGTTGACCCGGTCGAGTGGACAGGCGGCTGCCTTGTCGGGAACAGTGGTTTTGACCGCTTTGCCGCGGATGGCGCCTGCCAACCCCATGCCCCGCATCAGGCGTTCCACGGTGCAACGCGCCACATCCTCGCCCTGGCGCTTGAGCTGGCGCCATACCTTCCGGGCCCCGTAGACTCGGAAGTTGGCATCGAAGACCTCCTGGATCTTGGGCCGCAACGCCGCATCGCGCCGAGGCCGATCCGCAATCCGGGATGGATCGGCCCGGCGCGCCGCGTGCGCCCAGTAAGTTGACGGGGCGATCGTCAGAACCCTGCAGATCGGCTCGACCCCGTGCGCATCCCGGCTCTCATCGATGAAGGCGATCATGGCTTGGATGGGCGGTCGAGCTCCGCCAGAGCAAAATAAGCCGATGCCTTGCGCAAGATCTCATTGGCCTGTCGGAGCTCACGGTTCTCCCGCTCCAGCGCCTTCAGCCTGGCCACCATGTCAGTCTCAGCCGCCGACCGCTGCGCCTTGCCTTCGGCCTTGGCAACCCACAGCCGCAGCGTCTCGGGCGTGCAGCCAATCTTCGCTGCAACCGCCGTCAGCGCCGCCCAGCGAGACGGATACTCCGCCTGGTGGTCCAAAACCATCCGCGCCGCGCGCTCGCGCAGCTCAGACGAAAACTTCGATCGGGTCCGCTTGGGCTTGTCCATTGCTCCATCCTCTCAGGAATTGGAGCCTCCGGCAAACCCGGGGCGGTTCAAACCCGTGATTCAAGTTCCCTGTGGAAACGTTCGACTCCGTCAAAATCAATGTGAGTGTCGCTGACGTGCCCGGCGCGCAGGAAAATTAACCCATCACCGCCTAGTTCCTCGTTTTTCGCGCGATAACCATCTCCGATTTCAAGTGTGCCCTCTGAGATGAGTTCAGCAAACGTGGTCTGTTCAAAGGGCTCACCCGCCATACCCAAGCTCCCGCAGATTGGCGGCGTCGCGCGTCGCAGGCCTCGCCCGCGGCGCGCAGCAACCGCGAAACCAGCGCCATTGGCAACAGCGGCCCCTCACGGCTGCCCCGCCTCCAACGCCGACAGCAGCCGCTCGACCGCCGGCTTCAGCGCCGGCAGGTCGTCCTCCACCGTTTGCCACACGCGGTCGAGATCCACGCCAAAATACTCGTGCACCAGCACGTTCCGCATCGCGACGATTTGTGGCCATGGCACGTCGGGATGCCTCGCGTGGAACTCACGACCGAGCTGCGCCGCTGCCTCGCCAATGATCAGCAAATGGTGGAACACCCACACTTGAATCAGTTCGTCGCCCAAGAAGGCCTCTCGCCCGCGAACTGAGTAGCGCGCGATGGCCGCGATCGCCTCCAGGATGTCCGTGAGGTGCTCGCGCGGGTCCCTCACAGCGGCACCGCCTCCTTCAGCACCCGCTCCCGAATGCGCGGCTTGATGCCGCCGTCGCTCACCACGTCCACCTTGCAACCAAGCAGCTCCTGCAGGTCGAGCCACAGGCCCGCATGGTCGAGAAGGCTGCGGCCCGCCTCGAAGGCGACGAGGAGGTCGATGTCGCTGTTCTCGTCGGCCTCGCCGCGGGCGACCGAGCCGAAGACGCGCACGTTATGGGCGCCGTGCTCGGCGGCAATCCGAAGAATCTCCTGCCGTTTCTCCTTCAGCCGCTGTTCAGGCGTCATGGCCGACCTCCCGTCGTCCCCGCTGCACCACCACCTTGCCAGCCTCGATGATCTTGCGCAGCGCCTCGCCGGCGGTCGCCCAGTCGACGATGTCCACCTTCCACGGCAGGTCGGATTGCGAGAACGCTTCGGCGAGCGCGGCGCGCACAGAGAGCGGCAGCGGCCCGTTGCCGATGACGGCGAGATCCAGGTCTGAGTAGGGCTTGGCCGTGCCCGTGGCGCGGGAGCCGAAGGCCCAGACTTCGAACCCCGGAACGTGGCGGCGGAGGATGCGGCAAACGATCTGCCACTGTTGGGGGCGGACGTCGATTGGGAGTGCAGGAGCCGTCATGCCAGCCGCGCCCGCAACTGCTCGCGCAAAAACACGGCTTCCGCCAGGAAGTCGGGAATGCCGGCGACGACCGCCAGCGCCACCGCCTCGTCATAGGTGTGGCTGGTCGTGGCCCGCATCTCCCGGTACGTCCGCCAGCGCGGCCAGTCGCTGAGCAAGAGCCCCTGCTCGTTACCGGAGCGGATCAGGTCGGCAAACGGCATGGCGTCATACTGATCGGGGCTGGCGGATGTGGCCTCGAGATAGCGCTTCAGCATCTTGTGGCTGAGTTCATAGGTGAATTCGAAGCGCTGGATCAATCCGTCGCGGATCTGGGTGTCGGTGGTGTCGCGCTGGTAGCGGGCCAGCCCTTCGGCCAAGCGATCGACCGCCTTGTCCAGCGACCGGATGTCGAGCCTCGGTTCACTCATCCGCCGTTCCCCCGAAACCCAGCTCCCGCAGATTGGCGGCGATGGCGGCGTCGAGCCGGGCGGCCTCAGTCTGTTGCGCGCGCAGGTCGGCGACCAGCCGCGCCATCTTCTCGGCGAACGGCTCGCCGTCCTGTTCCGCCGCCTCGGCGCCGACGTAGCGGCCAGGCGTCAGCACGTGGCCGTGCTTGGCGATCTCCTCCAGCGTGGCCGCCTTGCAGAAGCCGGGGATGTCCTCGTATGCCGTGCGGCCGTCAACGGCTTGCGGAGGCACGCCGGTCTCGCCCCGCCAGAGATGGTACGTGCCGGCGATCTTCGCGATGTCCTCGTCCGAGAGCTCGCGGTGCGTGCGGTCCACCATGACGCCCATCTTGCGGGCGTCGATGAACAGCACCTCGCCGCGGCGGTCGCGGAAGCGGTGGTTTTTCCGGTCGCGGGCGAGGAACCACAGGCAGGCGGGGATCTGCGTCGAATAGAACAGCTGCCCGGGCAGCGCGATCATGCAGTCGACGAGATCGGCCTCGACCAGCTTCTTGCGGATCTCGCCCTCGCCCGACTGGTTCGAGGACATCGAGCCGTTCGACAGCACGAAGCCGGCCGTGCCGGTCGGCGACAGGTGATGGACGATGTGCTGCACCCAGGCGAAGTTGGCGTTGCCGGCGGGCGGATCGCCATACACCCAGCGCTTGTCGCCGCGCAGCCGCTCGCCGCCCCAGTCGGAGATGTTGAACGGCGGATTGGCGAGGATGAAGTCGGCCTTGAGGTCCGGGTGGCGGTCGTTGTGGAAGGCGTCGCCATGGGCGATCTGGCCATCGATGCCGCGAATGGCGAGGTTCATCTTCGCCAGCCGCCAAGTGGTGTAGTTGGACTCCTGGCCGTAGATCGAGATGTCGGCTTTTTTTGCTCCTTTGGGAGCCTTGCCGCCGTTCCCGTTGCCGCTGGCGTGCGCCTGGATGAACTCCACCGACTGCACGAACATGCCCGAGGAGCCGCAGCAGGGGTCGTAGACGCGGCCGCGATAGGGCTCCAACATCTCGACCAGCACCTTGACGACGCAGCGGGGCGTGTAGAACTCGCCGCCCTTCTTGCCCTCGGCGCTCGCGAACTGCGATAGGAAGTATTCATAGACGCGGCCGAGCACGTCCTTGGCCCGCGCCTCGGCGTCGCCCACTCTGATGTTCGAGATCAAGTCTATGAGCTGGCCGAGCCGGGTCTTGTCGAGCGCCGGGCGAGCGTAGTCCCTGGGCAGCACGCTCTTGAGCGCGGGGTTGTCGCGCTCGATGCCGGCCATCGCGTCGTCGACGAGCTGGCCGATGGTGCTCTGCCGGGCCTGCGCCTTGAGATGCGGCCAGCGCGCCTCGGGCGGCACCCAGAAGATGTTCTGGGCGCGGTACTCATCGGGATCTTCCGGATCGGCGCCTTGCGCCTTCTCGGCTTCGAGCCTGGCGTGCATCTCCTCGAAGGTATCGGAGATGTATTTGAGGAAGATCAGGCCGAGGACGACGTGCTTGTATTCGGCTGCGTCCATGCTGCCGCGTAGCGCGTCAGCCATGCGCCAGAGATCGGCCTCGTAGCCGACATTAGCCGCGGTGGTGTTGGGGCGGGCGGGTTTGATCTTCGGTTCCTTCTCCGCTGGAGGCAGATCAAGGTCTGTGAACAGATCTTTGGCGGGGATATCCGGTACGCCCTCGAAGCCGACGAAAGCCACCGAGCCGCCCCGGCCGCGCCCTGGCGTGACAATGCCGTCGTTGATGAGCCGGGATCGGACCGCGGCATAGGTGCGCTCGTCCCAGCCGAGAGCCTCGCGCAGCCGGGCGTTGCCGGCAGAGCCGCCCAGTTGCTTGAGCGCCGCGACGAAGCTGTGTTTCCGCGCCTGTTCGGCCATGTCGCCCCCTTCAATCCTGCTTCGGCTTCGTCGGCGTCACTGCTTCCAGCGTCTTCAGCCGCTCATATTCCTCCACAGCCAATACCACGACAACCGCGCGGCCGTACTTCACGACGGTAACGGGCTCGGCGCGGGCCGTGTCGATCAGCTGGCCGAAATTGTACTTGGCGTCTTTGGCGTTGACCGTTCGCATCCCGATCCCCTGCCGGCTCCCCAGTGTTGGCCAAATTGGCTAGATCTGCAAGCGCTGCGATGCTGCCTGGTTCCCCGGCTAAGGATCGTGAATTTCGGGTAGGCGGTTGATTCTGTTTTTGTTCTTTCCCGGTGAGGGGTGTGGTAGGTTTCACCCGAAGGGTTCACTGGCGAGCGGCGGCGAGCGATGGGCGGACGGCGGTTGGATTTCGAGATCGACACCAGGCTGGAGACCGGGCTGCTTACCGCCCACGCCGGGGTGGCGGGGCTGATCGAGGCCTTTCGGCAGACGGGTGCGGCGG
>JBATPX010000140.1:0-41224 GCA_049291695.1 Defluviicoccus sp. | reverse complement strand
CTCCTGGGCGGCCTGCTGGGAGGCGGCGGCATGGCCGGCGGGGGTGGAATGCCGGGCGGTGGAATGCCGGGCGGCAGCATGGGCGCCGGCGGCCTCGGCGATCTCCTCGGCGGGTTGTTGGGCGGCGGCCGCCAGGCACCGGCCGGCCAAGGCGGCGGTGATTTGTTGGGCGGCTTGCTGGGCGGCCTCTTCGGGGGGCAGGGTTCGAGCCGGATGTCGGGCCTCGCTCTGATCGCGGCGCTGGCGACGACGCTCCTGCAGCGCCGGGGAGCAAACGCCGGCGCGGGCGCGCCCGCGGCAAGGCGCGCGATCGAGGACGTGGCGAGCGCGGATGAGGCGGCGGCGGCGCGCAAGGCGCTGCTGTTGATCCGCGGCATGATCGCGGCCGCCAAGGCCGACGGCGCCATCGATGCCAAAGAGCGACGCCGCATTCTCGGCAAGCTGGGCGAGGCAGGCGCCGATGCCGAGGCGCTCGCGTTTATCGAGAAGGAGATGACACAACCGCTCGACATCGACACCCTGATTGCCGAGGCGTCCGATGCGACGACCGCGGCCGAGCTCTACATGGCGTCAATGTTCGCCATCGACGTCGATACGCCGGCGGAGCAGGCGTATCTCGCGCAACTGGCGGAACGGCTCGGATTGCCGGCGCAGCGGCCGGCCTGACATACGCGGGCGGCCTGATTTACGCGGGCGGTTATCGATGGCGGCAAGAGGCGACGCGCGCGAGACGAAGCGAGACCAATGGAGGCGGGTCGCGCTGATGCTGCAGCTTGCGACAGCGCTCGCCACGCTCGCGGCGTGCGAGAACGTGGCGTGGCAGCGGCCGGGAACGGAGCCGGCAACGGTGCTCGACGATCTGCGTGCCTGCCGCTGGGAGGCGCGCCTGCGGGCGCAATACCGGCTCAGCTATGACCCGCAGCTCCTCGCGCGCGGCTCCGTCGCACCGCTGCGCTGTGCCGGTGCGCGTTCAACCCGCGGCGCGTCCGGGCGCGATCCGGCGTGTCCGCTGGGGACGCCCTTCATGGCGCCCTATGCGGGCGCGTCCGCTACCGCGACCCGCGCATTTCTAGAAAGCGACTTCACCGAAGAGTGCATGCACGCGAACGGCTACACGATCGCACCGGTCACGCAGAGCGAGTAGCGGGCGCGGGCCGGTGCGATGCGGTGCCGCGGTCGGCTCGCGCCGCATCGGCGTTGCTTTCCGGAGGCGCCAGCGCTACTTTTTGGCAGGGGACTGCTGTCCCATGCTCGCGTCAACCCCGTGGCGTGCCCCCTCGCGCGGGACGCTCGTGAAGAGAAGAAATCAGGACTCCCATGTCGATTAAATCCATTGTTGCGATCGTGCGCGATGACGCGGCACTCGAGCCCATGCTCAAGACCGCGGTCGCGCTCACCCGCCGGCTCGAGGGGCACTTGACGGTTGGCCACATCGTGCCGCCGGCGCACATGCCGGCCGGCGCCATCGGCCGTGCCGCCGCCATGGAGTACGTGACCGAGGCTAACGAAACGGCCGACGCCAAGGCCGACCGCCTGCACGGCAAAGTCGACGCCCTGTGCACGCCGCACCTTAAGTCATGGGAATGGTGGGTTGAGCACGGCGACGAACTGGAAGCCGCAAGCCGCCTCGTCGAAATGGCGGATCTCGTCATCGTCGAGCAGCGGGTTCAGGGCGTGATCGAAGATCTGATGACAACCGACGTTATTGAGCATCTGCTGGCCCGCGGCGACGGCCCGGTGCTGATGCTGCCCATCGGCTGGCGCGGCGGGCCTGTTGGCGAGAAGATCCTGGTCGCATGGAAACCCACGCGGGAGGCGAAGCGCGCCGTTCACGACGCCATCCCGCTGTTGGAGCGTGCGCAGGACGTTTTTGTGCTGGCTGCCAGCGAGCCTCGCTCTGACGCCGCAGCAGGAAGCGATGTGGCAAGCTACTTGGCGCACCATGGCGTGCAGGCACAGATCGTGGGCGAGAGCGACGACGGCGACGGCGATATCACGGCGACGGCGCGCAACCGCGGCTGCGATCTGATCGTCATGGGTGCGTTCCACCGCAGCAGCCTGACCGAACTCGTCTTCGGCGGGGCGACCAAGTTCATGATGCGGCACAGCAAACTGCCCGTGCTGCTCCGTCACTGAGCGCGAACGGCGCCCTCGAAAGGCGCGCCACAGCGAGCGGCGAGAGGCAATCCAGGCGTGTCAACGTTCTGACATTCCTGGATTTGCCTGGCCGTGTTCGCTCCTCGCAATCACTGCTTGCCGGTTACCTTCAGGCTTTCGTCCGCCGCCTTGCCTAGCTGAAGAAGATCACCGTGACGACGCCGAACAACGGCAGCAAGATCAGGCCCGACCAGATGAGATAGCCGAAGAAGCTCGGCATCTTGACGCCTTGCTCCTCGGCAATCGACTTGACCATGAAGTTGGGCGCATTGCCGATATAGCTGTTCGCCCCCATGAACACCGCACCGGCCGAGATCGCTGCCAGCGTGCCCGCCATCGGCCCCATCAGATGCTCGGCATCGCCACCTGCGGCGTTGAAGAAGACGAGGTAGGTTGGCGCGTTATCGAGAAAGCTGGACAGCGCGCCGGCCAACCAAAAATACATGGCGTCGATCGGCTGGCCGTCGGCCGTCGTGACCGCCCCGATCACGGCGCGCAACGCACCGTGGTCGCCCGCTTTCAGGATCGCAATCACAGGCACGATGGTGACGAAAATCGCGGCAAAGAGTTTCGCGACCTCCTTGATCGGTCCCCAGGTGAAAGCGTTGGCCCGCCGGTGGCCGCGATCGGTGAACTGCCAAGAAACATAGGCGATAACGAGCAGCAGCACGTCGCGCACCAAATTCTGCAGCTCGACCTCAACCGAAAAGACGGTGAACGAGAGGCCCGGTTTCCAGGCGCCGCTCAACAGCACGGCGCCGACAACGCACACGAGCAAACCGACGTTGGCGACGCCGCGGATGCCGACCCGCGTCCCCGGCTCCGTGCTCGCTGGCGCCAGTCCCCCTTCCTGGCGCAACAAGATGGTGTCGAGCACGAAAAAAATCAGCAGCAGCGGAAGGGCGACGACCAGCATCGGCGCCAGCAGATGGACCGTCGGCCAGAAAAACTCGACCCCCTTGAGAAAGCCCAGGAACAGCGGCGGGTCGCCCAGCGGCGTCAGCGAGCCGCCGATGTTGCTCACCAGGAAGATGAAGAAGATGATGACGTGAACCTTGAACCGGCGCTCGGCATTGGCGCGGATGACGGGACGGATCAACAGCACCGAGGCGCCGGTCGTCCCGGTCCAGCTCGCGAGCGCGGTCCCGGCAGCGAGGAACAAGGTGTTGCTGACGGGCGAGCCACGAAAGCTGCCGGCGAGGTGAATGCCGCCCGCGACGGTGAACAAGGCCAAGAGGAGGATAATGAACGGAAGGTATTCCAGAAGAGCCAGATGCAAGACTTGGTAGAGCGTGAATTGCCAACCGAAGAGGAAAAGGAACGGCACCAGCACGGTCGCAATCCAGAACGCCGACACCTTGCCGAAGTGGTGCTCCCAGAAGTGAGGCGTGAACAACGGGAAGAGCGCGATCGAGAGAAGAATGCCCGCAAACGGCAGCGCCCACCACAGGCCCAAGGTCGAGCCGTCAAGATGCAAGGCGTGCGCGCCGCTTTCCGAGGCGAATGCGGTTCCCGCGATAAGGGTGATGATGATGAGGCCGGCTATCAGAACGACGAGCCGCGATACGACTGGCATTTCTCCTCCTGCGAGTCGCGGCGGCTTGGGGACAGGTGCCCGCTGGTTGAACTGCGTGGTCGTTGCCGCCGATCGAACGCACCGGCCCCCTTATAGCGGCCGGCTCGCGGCAACGCAAACAACCTGCAGGCCTCGCAGATGGGCGGCGGCAAGCTGGCGTCGTGGCCGTCGGCGGACGGTCGTGACGACGATGCTGGGCTACCAGCAAATCCCCTGGTAGCGGTCGTCCGAGGGCTTGGCCTCGGCAATGCGGACCAGATCGACGACTTTCTGGCCGTCGCGCAGGCGGCCGAGCACGTCCTGGAACTCCTGCGCCTTGTTGCCGATGACGATCACGTCACCGTGCGCAAGCACATCGTCGATGCGGTCGACCATCAGGCGGGCGATATGCGGAATGCGCGTTTCGAGAAACTCCCGATTCGCGCCGATCAGCGACGCCAAGCGGACGTTGCGGTCGTAGAGTTTGAGATCGTAGCCCTTGCCGATCAGGCCCTCGATCACCTCGATGATCGGGCTTTCGCGCACATCGTCGGTGCCGGCCTTGAAGCTGAAGCCGAGCACGCCGACTTTGCGGTCGCCGGCGGCCATGACCAGCTCCAGCCCGCGCTTGATCTGCAGCCGGTTGCTCTCCAGCGTCGCGCTCAGGAGCGGCACCGGAACGTCGAGCTGGCGCGCGGCGTAGGTGAGTGCGCGCAGGTCCTTGGGCAGACACGAGCCGCCGAACGCGAATCCCGGCTTGAGATAGTAGGGCGAGAGGTTGAGCTTGTCGTCGCGGCAGAAGATGTCCATCACCCGATGCGAATCAACGCCGACTGCCTTGGCGATGTTGCCGATCTCGTTGGCAAACGACACCTTCACCGCATGCCAGCAGTTGTCGGCATACTTGACGAGTTCGGCAACCTCGATATCGGTGACGATCATGGGCGCCTTGATGTCCTGATAGATCGCTTCCACGGCCTTGCAAGCTTCCCTGTCGCTGCCGCCGATGACGATCTTCGGCGGCTCGAAGTAGTCGCGCACGGCCGTGCCTTCGCGCAGGAATTCCGGATTGTGGCACAAGCCGAAGCCCTCGCCGACGCGTTTGCCGGATGCCTTTTCGAGCGTCGGCGTGATCAGCGTCTTGCTGGTGCCGGGCAGGATGGTGGAGCGGATGACGACCACGTGCCGCTTGGCCTTGGTGGCGAGCGTTGCGCCGATCTGCTCGCACACGCGGGCGACGTAAGTGAGATCGAGGCTGCCGCTCGGCTGGCTCGGCGTGCCGACGCAGACCAGCGACAGATCGGTCTCGAGAACCGCCTGGGCCGCATCGGTGCACGCGCTCAAGCAACCGGACTTGAGCGCCTCGGCAATCATGGTATCGAGGCCGGGCTCGATCACCGGCAGCGCGCCGCGGTTGATCAGCTCAACTTTGGTTGGGTTGACATCAACGCCGATGACGCGGTGTCCGCCCTGCGCGAGGCAGGCGGCCGACACGCAGCCAACGTAGCCAAGGCCAAAAACGCTGATCCGCATCCTTCTATTCCTCTCCGGTTCGGGCGACGGCTTCGGGGTGATCGCGAAAGACGGGCGGCGGCCGGTGCGGCCGTGCCCTCTGCGCAAGCGATGCGCCAAGCAGGCCCGCGCCCGCCGCGATGATCGGTGGGACGTTCAGAGCCCGCTTGCGCGGGCTAGGACTCCTCTACCACTGTAGCATCGCCGCGGCGCGCTATACCATGCGATCCGCGAGTTGTTGAGTGCAGAAGATCACGTGGCGCGTACAGACCGTTATGCTATATGCTTCTGGTAGTACTGATTTCGCTTAATCCCGAGTTAAGACGTCTTTCGTCCGCGCCCCCGGTGCCGTCGTCCCCGCTTTGAGAGGTCATCAAGCGTGCGCTGCCTGTGGTTGACACGCGCGTTTCCGAAACCGACCGTCCGCGGCGATCTTCTCTCTGCGCGCAACCTGATCGAGAATCTGGCCGGCGCCGGCGCCGCGGTCACGGCGCTTGCTGCTGCCGCTTCGTCGGCCGGGTCGACGACTTCGAGCGCCTGAATGCCCTACAGAACTGTGCGTTTGCCAAGTGTCAGGGACATTTCGAGTGGCCGGAGCGCGGCGCCCAACTCCTCGCCGCGCTGCAAGCGATCGCGTCCGCTTCGCCTTCCGCGGGCACAGCCGCTGAGATCGGCGGGCGGGCGTGCGCGAAAATGACGGCCGCCGCTTGAAACGGGTGCGGCCGTCGCGCACGCGGCGACTGCCCGAGCGGGCGAACCAGCGGCCGCTTGGGTCCGCCGTGCGGGCGGCCTTTGGCTATGCCAGCATACTGCGCAGCATCCAGGCCGTCTTCTCGTGCACCTGCAGCCGCTGCGTCAGAAGATCGGCGGTCGGCTGATCGTTCGCGGCATCGGCAGTCGGAAAAACCTGGCGTGCCGTTCGCGCCACAGCCTCGTGCCCGGCGACCAGTTGCCCCAGCATCGCGTCCGCGTCCGGCACGCCGGTTTCCTCCTCGATCGAGGTCAGCTTGGCGAACGCCGCGTAGCTGCCCGGCGCGGGCATATCGAGGGCGCGGATGCGCTCGGCGATCTCATCCAGGGCCTGCCACAATTCGGTGTACTGGACCATGAACATCTGGTGCAGGGTATTAAACTGCGGCCCGGTCACATTCCAATGGAAATTATGGGTCTTAAGGTAGAGGGTGTATGTGTCGGCCAACAGGTGCGAGAGCCCTTCGGCGATGGCGCGGCGTTCTTTTGCTTCAATGCCGATGTTGATGATGGGTGCATTGGTCATGGTGTTTGCTCTCCGTTTCTGAAATTCATTCACTTACACATATTACACTTTGATTTCCCGCGATCCAGTTCATAAAATTTCTGCATGTAAGTGATTTAATCGATCTTTGCATCGAGGTCCCCCTCCAGCGAGGGCATCTTGACAAGTTCCCATAATTTGATGATAGTCGAACCATGGAAACGAAAGCTGCCGTCGAGGCCTTGTCGGCCCTGGCGCAGCCGCATCGCTTGGCGGTGTTCCGGCTGCTGATCTGCGAAGGGCCGAACGGCCTGCCGGCCGGCGCGATCGCCGAACGAATCGCTGTGCCGCCGTCAACGTTGTCGCACCACTTGGCGCACCTCGAACGCGCCGGGCTACTGCGTTCCTGGCGGGTCGAGCGGCGGATTTTCTACGCCGTCGATGTCGAAGGCACCCGCCGGCTGGTGACATTCCTCACCGAGGACTGCTGCCAGGGACACCCGGAACTCTGCGGCTACGGACAGGGAGGCTGCCGTGACGATCACGATCTATCACAACCCGAGGTGCGGAACATCGCGCAATGTCCTTGCGATGATCCGGAACTCGGGTGAGGAGCCGCACATCATCGAATACCTGAAGACACCGCCGAGCCGTGCCGAATTGATTGATCTCATCGCCCGCGCCGGCATCAGCCCGCGCGAGCTGTTGCGGCGCAAGGGCACGCCCTACGACGAACTCGGTCTCGATAACCCCGCACTGACCGACGATCAGCTGATCGACGCGATGATGGAGCACCCGATCCTGATCAACCGGCCGCTCGTCGTCACGCCCTTGGGCGTCAAGCTGTGCCGGCCTTCGGAGGTGGTCCTCGACATTCTGCCGAACCCGCAGCGGGGCGCCTTCGCCAAGGAGGACGGCGAGCTTGTCGTCGATGCCGCGGGACAGCGGGTGCGATAGACGGCGGTGCCGATTTAGGAAACACGTAGGGAGGATCCAATGTTGCCTTCGCTGTCGAGACGAGCCGTGCTCAACGGCGCCCTTCTCTCCGCGTGCACGCTATTTGGCGCGCCGACCAGTGCGTTCGCCCAGAGCGAGGCCAAAAAGGTGCTCGTCCTGGGGGCGGGGTCCAGTTTTGCGGCGCCACTTTATGGGGCGTGGATCAAGGAGTTCACGAAGGATAAGCTTTCTCTATCAATGAATTACGATTCGGTTGGAAGTGGCGAGGGCATTAACCGGTTCGTCACGGGATCAGTCGATTTCGCCGGCACCGATGCGCCGTTGACAGACAAGGAAAACGCTCAGGCAGAGAACGGCGCGCTGCAGCTTCCGATCACCGCCGGCATGATCGCGATCGCCTACAATCTCTCGGGATTTCAAGGCGATTTACGACTGCCACGCGATCTTTATCCAGAAATTCTGGCGGGGAATGTCACCCACTGGGACGACCCGCGTCTCGTCGCCGCCAACCCCGGTGCCAAATTGCCACATCGATCGATCGTCGTGGCAGCCCGCCGCGACTCCAGCGGGACGACCTACGCGCTGACGCGCCATCTGGCAGCGATCAGTCCCAGCTGGCGCGCCAGCGGTCCGGGGGTAGGAAAATTAATCGATTGGCGAAGTGCTATGCTGGCACGTGGCAACGAGGGCGTCGCGCACAAGATCAAAATCTCCGACGGTGTCATCGGCTACGTGGAGTTCGGTTTCGCTGCGCGGCTCGGCCTCAAACTGGCGGCGCTCGAAAACAAGGAAGGCAAGTTCGTGCAGCCAACCGAAGAGATAGGGCGGGCGACGATCGTTGCGGCTGGTGGTGATATTCCGGCCGATCTGCGAACGTACCTGGCAGATCCGCAAGGTGAACAATCCTATCCGGTCATGACTTTGACATGGATGTTACTGCATGAGCGCTACCGCGATCCGGCCAAGAGCGCCGCGCTGAAGGAGTTCGTCGGTTGGGGGCTGACCGAGGGCCAAGGAGCCGCCGTCAGCCTCGGCTACATTCCTTTGCCTGCGGCTTTGAGCGGTCATGCGCAATCGTTACTGGCGGGCGTCAGCTGAGGAGCGAACGATGTCAGACCGAGAGAAAGCCTATAACGTCTTGTTTTTGTGCACCGGCAATTCCGCCCGCAGCATCCTGGGCGAAAGCATCCTCAACCGGCTCGGCCGCGGCCGATTCCAAGCTTTCAGTGCCGGCAGCCACCCAGCCGGCACCGTAAATCCGCATGCGATTGCGCTCTTGAAACGGTTGAACTATCCGACCGAGGCCTTGCGCTCCAAGAACTGGGACGAATTCGCCAAGCCAGGCGCGCCGGAACTCGATTTCGTCTTTACCGTTTGCGGCAACGCCGCGAGCGAGGTCTGCCCGGTCTGGCTGGGCCAGCCGATGACGGCGCACTGGGGCGTGCCCGACCCTGCGCTTGCAACCGGAACGACGGCCGAGATCGCCGCCGTGTTTGCCGACACCTATCGCATGCTCGAGCGCCGCATCGACATCTTCGTCAATCTGCCGATGAAGTCGCTTGACCGCCTGTCGCTGCAGAAGCGGCTCGACGAAATCGGCCGCAGCAAGGACCGCTGACCGTCCTCCGCAGCCAACTTCATCCACCGAGGGCAGACATGCCAACGCAAATCCCGCCCGCGCCGACAGAGACAACGCTCGCCGCACCGGCGCCAGATGCGCGCGCGAAGGCGGGGCTCGGGATCTTCGAGCGCTATTTGAGCCTCTCGGTCGCGCTCTGCATCGTGGCCGGCGTCGCGCTTGGCCACTGGTTCCCCGGCCCCTTTCAGGCCATCGGCGGCGCCGAGGTCGCTAAAGTCAATCTGCCGGTCGCAATCCTGATCTGGCTGATGATCATTCCGATGCTCTTGAAGATCGACGTGCGCGCGCTGCATCAGGTCAAGGAGCATTGGCGCGGCATCGGCGTGACGCTGTTCATCAACTGGGCGGTCAAGCCGTTCTCGATGGCGTTGTTGGGCTGGTTGTTCATTGGCTGGCTGTTCCGTCCCTGGCTTCCGGCCGAGCAGATCGATTCCTACATCGCCGGCCTGATCATCCTCGCCGCCGCACCGTGCACGGCGATGGTGTTCGTGTGGTCGAATTTGATCGACGGCGAGCCGCACTTTACGCTGTCCCAGGTTGCGCTCAACGATGCCATCATGGTGTTCGCGTTCGCGCCGGTGGTCGGCCTGTTGCTGGGCATCTCGGCCATCACCGTGCCGTGGGGGACCTTGTTCCTTTCCGTCGTGCTGTTCATCGTCATCCCGGTGATCATCGCCCAACTCTGGCGCCAGGCGCTGTTGCGCCGCGGCGAGGCAGCACTGCAGGTAACGCTTGCCCGCATGCACCCGGTCTCCATCCTCGCCCTCTTGGCGACGCTGGTGCTCCTGTTCGGCTTCCAGGGCGAGCAGATCCTGAACCAGCCCCTTATCATCGTCCTCCTGGCAGTGCCAATCCTGATCCAGGTGTATTTCAATTCCGGTCTCGCCTACCTCCTCAACCGCAGTTTCGGCGTTGCCCACTGCGTCGCCGGGCCGTCGGCTCTCATCGGCGCCTCGAATTTCTTCGAACTCGCGGTCGCGACGGCTATTGTCCTGTTCGGCTTCAATTCGGGCGCGGCGCTGGCGACCGTCGTCGGCGTGCTGGTGGAAGTGCCGGTCATGCTCTCGGTGGTTTCGATCACGCGGCGGACCAAGGCTTGGTACGAGCGGGGCGCCCGGGCGCACGCGCCTTAAGTGACCGGCGTCCGCCGGCATGCCGACGGACCGCAGCGGGAGGCGCTGAGCTGGCACTGACGTCGCGCGGCCTGATCGGTACCATGTGCCTGGCCGAGGTCCTGACGATGACCGGCGTGTTCGCCTTTCCGGCGCTGCTGCCGTCGTTCGTCCTGGAGTGGAGCCTCACCAACGCCGAAGCCGGGTGGATCGCCGGGATCTCCTTCGTGGCGTACGCCGTGGGTGCGCCGCCGCTGCTCACCGCCACCGACCGCATCGATGCAAGGCGCATCTACGTCGGCGGCGCGCTTGTCACGGCCCTGTCGTCGGCGGGCTTCGCGTGGCTCGCAACGGGGTTCGCGAGCGGGCTCGTCTTCCGCCTGCTCGCCGGCCTCGGCCTCGCTGCCACCTACATGCCGGGCCTCAAGGTGCTGGTCGACCGTTACCGGGGCGAGCGGCAATCGCGCGCGGTGGCGCTCTACACCTCCAGCTTCAGCCTCGGCACGGCCGCTTCGTTCTTCCTCGCAGGTGAGGTGACGGCCCTGCTCGGCTGGCGGGCGACGTTCGCGGCCGCGGCGATCGCTGCGGTGAGCGCGGCGCTCGTCGTCCTGCGCCTGCCTGCCGTGCGTCCTGCCGCGACAGCTGCGCCCGGCCGGCTGGCGGGCTTGCGTGCCGTCTTCGCCAACCGCGGTGCGATGGCGTACGTGCTGGCCTACGGCGCCCACTGCTGGGAGCTGTTCGTCTGGCGCTCGTGGATGGTCGCGTTCCTCACCTTCGGCATCGGCGCTCTGGGCTTGGCGCACGCGCCCTGGCCGGCGCCGACCACCGTCGCGACGGTGAGCGGCCTCGTCGCCATGGCCGCCAGCATCGCCGGCAACGAGTTGGCCGAACGGTTGGGCCGCAAGCGCGCCGTTGCCGGCATCATGGCCGGCTCGGCGGCCTGCGCGCTCTCGATCGGTCTCGCACCGGGCTGGTCCTATCCCGTGCTGGTGACGGCAAGCCTCGTTTACACGGCCGTCATCATGCTCGACTCGGCGACGCTCACCGCAGGCGCGGTCGCTGTCGCCCAGCATGAGCGCCGCGGCGCCACCATGGCCGTGCATGCCGCCATCGGCTTCGGCTGTGCCGGCATCGGTCCGGTCGTGTTCGGTCTGGTGCTCGACCAGGCCGGCGGTAGTGGCGACGCGTCGGCATGGTGGGTCGCCTTTGCCACGATGGCCCTTGCCGGCCTCGTCGGCCCGCTGGCGTTGACGCTCGGCCGCCCGCGGGAGAGGGTGAACCGAGACGCGGGCTGAGAAATCTGCCAAAATGCCATGAAGCGGCGGGTGACCACCCGCCGTGCCGCCCGTCGACGAGGGCTGAAGGCGCCCTTAGCGGCGGACACCCGTATCCCGTTTCCCATTCCGTGAGGCTCACCGATGTCCCTGCGCCCTGCCTTCACCGTGCTCGCAATCCTTGGCCTGCTTGCCGGCGTGGCCACCGGCGCGCCCGGCGTCCACGCCCAGGCACCCGCGAAACCAGCCAAGCCGAAGGTCACGTTCTGCACCGGCCAGAAGGACGGCAAGTACGAGGAACTCGGCAAGACGATGCGGACCTATGTCCGCTCGGCCGATCTCGAGATCGTCAACACCGAGGGCACACTCGACAACCTCGAACGCCTAGCCGCCGGCGCCTGCCAGGTCGCGGTCGTCCAGCCCGACGGGCTCACCGTCTTCAAGCGCCAGAGCGGCAAGAGCCTCGATGCCGAGTTCATCTCCAAGGCGCACCCCGAATATGTGCACCTCTACTGCAACAAGGATTCAGGCGTCGACCGCATCACCGATCTGCGCGGCAAGAAGGATGCACTTGTCATTCTCGGCGCCCAGGGTTCGGGGCCGTGGATCTTCTGGAACAATCTTGTTGCCGAGGACAAAACCTACGAGCCGGTGCCGACGGTGGTGGCCGACACGATGAAACGCGCGGCGGCTGCGGTCGAGAGCGATCCCAAGGCCTGCATGGTGGTGATCTCCGGCCTGAAGTCGAAGTCGACGCTCTTCCTCAACGACAACTACGGCGAGACGCTGACGCTCGCCAAGGCCGATGACCGGGACTTGAAGAACCTCAAGAACTGGGCCGGCAAGCCGTTGTTCACCTTCGCGCCGATCCCGGAGGGCACCTATCCGAACATCAAGCCGAACGGCCGCCGCGATGTCGACACCGTCTCGATGGAGGCAGTCGTAATCGCCGACAAGACGCTCACGGCGGAAATCAAGGACGAGCTCACCGGCGCCACCAAGAACGCGCTGAAGGTGATGTTCCGGCCCTAGCCGAGAACGCGCGGGTCTCCCTCCCCCCTCCCCCTCCCGCAAGGGGAGGGGGAAACAGCTGCTGCCCGGTCTTCCCCTCCCCCCTTCGGACCGGCAGGGGGCGGCGCTCCATAAATTCCCCCTCCCCTTGGCTGGAGGGGGAAGGGGAAAGGGGTAAGAAGGGCCGGCTCATTCTCAAGTGCGTCATACGCGGGCGCTCAGATGTGGATGGCGCGGCCGGCGACCGCGAGTGCCGCCTCCTTGATCGCTTCCGAGAGCCCGGGGTGGCCGTGGCTGGTGCGCGCCAAGTCCTCCGCCGAGCCGGCAAACTCGATCACGGTGACGACCTCCTGGATGATGTCGCCCGCTTCCGGCCCGATGATGTGGCCGCCCAAGAGCCGGTCGGTCTTGGCATCGGCAATGAGCTTGACGAGGCCGTCTGCATCGGCGTTGCAGCGCGCACGCGCATTCGCCGAGAACGGGAACTTGCCGACCCGATAGGCGATGCCGTCCGCCTTCAACTGCTCCTCGGTGCGGCCGACGGCGGCGACCTCGGGCCACGTGTAGACGATGGCCGGCACGGCCTCGTAATTGACGTGCCCAGCCTGGCCCGCCATCCGCTCGGCCGCGGCCACACCCTCTTCCTCCGCCTTGTGCGCCAGCATCTTGCCGCCGATGACGTCGCCGATCGCGTAGATGCCGGCAACGTTGGTCTGAAAATGTGGGTCGACGACAACGAATCCGCGCCCGTCACGCTTGACGCCGACCGCATCGAGGCCGAGGCCGTCGGTGTTGGGGCGCCTGCCGACCGAGACCAACACGATGTCGGCCGCCAGCACCTCCGCCGCGCCGCCGTTGACCGGCTCCACCGAAAGGTTCACCCCGTCCTCGGCGAGCGCGGCCGCCGTGACCTTGCTCGCGAGCTTAAACCGCAGCCCCTGCTTCTGCAGGATGCGCAGCATCGTCTTCGCAATCTCGCCGTCCATGCCGGCCAGGATCTGATCAAGGAACTCGATAACGACGACCTCGGCGCCAAGCCGCCGCCAGACCGAGCCGAGCTCGATGCCGATCGCGCCGCCGCCGATGACGATGAGGCGCTTGGGCACCTGCGCCAGCTCAAGGGCGCCGGTCGAGCTCACGATCCGCTGCTCGTCGATGGTGACGCCAGGGATGGTGGCGACGTCGGAGCCGGTCGCGATCAGGATCCGCGGCGCGGTGAGCAGGCGCGTCTCGCCGCCGCTCTCGGGCGTGAACGTCACCTGACCGGGTGCCGCGATGGTGCCGGCGCCGCGCAGGTGGTCCACTTTGTTCTTGCGGAACAGAAACGCAATGCCCTGCGTCAGGTCGTGCACGACCCTGGTCTTGCGCGCCATCATCGCGGCCAAGTCGAGCGCCAGCGCGCCGATCGCGATCCCGTGCTGGCCGAAGCCGTGTCCCGCCTCCTCGAAGAAGTGGGAGGATTGCAGGAGCGCCTTCGACGGAATGCAGCCAATATTAAGGCAGGTCCCGCCGAGCGTCGCCCGCTTCTCGATGCAGCCGACCCGCATGCCGAGCTGGGCGGCGCGGATGGCGGCCACATAGCCGCCGGGGCCGCCGCCGATGACGATGAGATCGTACGCGTCGTTCGCCATGCCCGCCGTCCTGTCGTTGAATGCCCGTGCGCGAGACGGAATCAGGTCGCGATGAGGATGCGCTGCGGATCCTCGACGCATTCCTTGACCCGCACCAGGAAGGAAACGGCCTCGCGGCCATCGACGATGCGGTGATCGTAGCTCAGCGCCACGTACATCATCGGCCGCGCTTCGATCGAGCCGTCCGCCAGCACCATCGGCCGCTGCTGGACCTTGTGCATGCCGAGGATGCCCGACTGCGGCGGGTTGATGATCGGCGTCGACATCAGCGAGCCGAACACGCCGCCGTTGGTGATCGTGAACGTGCCGCCCTGCATTTCCTCGATCGTGAGCGCGCCGTCGCGCGCCCGCTTGGCGAAGGCGGTAATCGCTGTCTCGATGCCGGCGAACGACAACCGATCGGCATCACGCACGACCGGAACGACCAGGCCCTGCGGCGAGGCAACAGCGATCGCGATGTCGTAGTGATTCTTGTAGACGATGTCGTCGCCGTCGATCTCGCCGTTGACGGCGGGAAACTCCTTCAGCGCCGTGACGCAGGCCTTGACGAACAGCGACATGACGCCCAAGCGGACGCCGTGCTTCTTCTCGAACGCTTCGCGGTACTGGCCGCGCAGGGCGTTGGCGGCGCTCATGTCGATCTCGTTGAAGGTCGTGAGCATCGCCGCGGTGTTCTGCGCCTCTTTCAGCCGCTGCGCCACCATGCGCCTGAGCCGTGTCATCCGCACCCGCTCTTCGCGCGGCCCTGCGGGTGCTGGTGCGGCCTCTGGTGCTGGTGCGGTCGGCACGGCCGCCGCAACGGCCGCGCCGGCCGCAGCGCTGCGTTCCTCGATGACGGCGCCTGGAGCGGCCGCGCGCGCTTCCAGGTGGGCGAGAACGTCGCCCTTGGTCAGCCGGCCGTCTTTGCCTGATGCCTTGATCGCTGCCGGATCGAGGCGGTTCTCCTCGATCAGCTTGCGCACGGCCGGCGATAAAGTCGTATCGGTGACGATGGCGACCGGTGCCATCGGCGGCGGCGCGGCCACAGCCGGTGCCGCAGCGGGGGCCGGAGCTGCTGCTGCAGGTGGGGCCGGTGCGACCGCCGCCGGTTGCGCCGCCGCGCCCTCATTGATGCGGCCGAGGATGGCACCGACGGCGACATCGGATCCGGTCTCGGCGCTGATCTCGGCAAGAACGCCCGCGACCGGCGACGGCACCTCGACGGTCACCTTGTCGGTTTCGAGCTCGACCAGCGGCTCATCAACCCGGACCGCCTCGCCTTCAGCCTTCAGCCACTTCGCAACCGTCGCTTCCGTTACCGACTCGCCCAGCGTCGGCACCACGATATCGATCGACATGGGGGATTTCCCGCTCCCGTTCTCAACTGACCGGCCGTCGGAACGGCTGCGGAATGGCATCGATGGCTGTCGCCAGCGCGTCCTCGACGAGCCGGCGCTGCTCGGCCTCGTGGATCTTGAGGAGGCCCGTCGCCGGCGACGCCGAAGCCTTTCGGCCGGCATACGCGGGCACCCGCTGGTCGCGCTTCAACTCATCGAGAATGTTCATCAAGCGCGGCAGCACAAACATCCAGGCGCCCATGTTGGCCGACTCCTCCTGGCACCAGACGACTTCGGCATTCGGATAACGGCCGATCTCCGCCATGACCCGCAACCGCGGCCAGGGATAGAGCTGCTCGACGCGCAAGATCGCGACGTCGTCGATACCGCGCTCGCGCCGCTCCTTCACCAGGTCGTAAAAGACCTTGCCATTGCAGAAGACGATCCGCCGCACGCTGGCGTCGCCAGCCAAGGGATCGATCTCGGGGATGACCCGCTGGAAACGCGACTGCGGCCCGAAATCGCTCAACGGCGAGACCGCCATGCGGTGCCGCAGCAACGACTTTGGCGAGAAGACGATCAGCGGCTTGCGGAAGTTGCGGCGGATCTGGCGCCGGAGCACGTGGAAATAGTTGGCCGGCGTCGTGCAGTTGACGACCTGGAGGTTGTCCTCAGCGCACAGCTGCAGATAGCGCTCGGGCCGGGCCGAGGAGTGCTCCGGCCCTTGGCCCTCGTACCCGTGCGGCAACAGCATCACGAGGCCGGACAGCCGCAGCCACTTCGCTTCGCCGGACGCGATGAATTGATCGATGATCACCTGCGCGCCGTTGGCGAAGTCGCCGAACTGGGCCTCCCACAGGACCAGCACATCCGGCTCGGTCAGCGTGTAGCCGTATTCGAAACCGAGCACGGACGCCTCGGACAGCGGGCTGTCGATGACTTCGAAGGCGGCCTGGCTGTCGCTCACGTTGTTGAGAGGGATGTAGCGGTCCTCGGTTTCCTGATCGACCAGCACCGCGTGCCGGTGCGAAAAGGTCCCGCGCCCGCTGTCCTGCCCCGACAGGCGAACCGGCACGCCCTCGGCCAGAAGCGAGCCGAACGCGAGCGCCTCGGCCATCGCCCAATCGATTCCCTCGCCGCGCTCGATCATCTCGCGCCTCGCATCGAGGACGCGCCTGTTCTTGCGGTTGACGCTGAAGTTTGCCGGCGGTTGGGAGATCGCGCGCCCCACTTCGTTCAGCATGGCGAGCGAGACCCAGGTCTCCTCCTCGCGCAGCTCCTCCTCGCCGATCAGGGTCTTGAGCCCGCTCCACTTGCCCTGCAACCAGTCGGCGCGGTTCTGTTTGTAGGTCTGCGCCGACTGGTAGGCTTCGTTGAGCCGGGCGCGCATCGAATTGCCGATCGCATCAACCTCTTCCTTGGTCAGCACGCCTTCGCTGACCAGACGCTCGCCGTAGATCTGCCGCGCCGTCGGGTGTTTGGCGATGGCCTTGTACATGATCGGCTGCGTGAACGACGGCTCGTCGGCCTCGTTGTGGCCGTAGCGGCGGTAGCAGAACATGTCGACGACGACATCGCGCTTGAATTCCTGACGGAATTCGGTGGCGATGCGGGCGACATGCACGACCGCTTCCGGGTCATCGCCGTTGACGTGGAAGATCGGCGCCTGAACGGTCTTCGCGACGTCGGAAGGATAGGGCGAGGAGCGCGAGTAGCTCGGGCTGGTGGTGAAGCCGATCTGGTTGTTGATGATGAAGTGGATCGTGCCGCCGACGCGATAGCCCTTCAGCTCGGACAGGCCGAACGTTTCCGCCGCCAGTCCCTGGCCGGCGATGGCGGCATCACCGTGCAGCAGGATTCCCAGCACCTGGCTGCGCTGGGAATCCCCGAGCTGGGTCTGCTTCGCCCGGACCTTGCCGAGCACGACCGGATTGACCGCTTCCAGGTGCGAGGGATTGGCACTCAACGACAGATGGATTTCCTGGCCATCGAAGACCCGATCGGCCGACGTGCCGAGATGATACTTGACGTCGCCGGACCCCTGAACGTCGTCCGGGCGCACGGCGTGGCCCTGGAACTCCGAGAAGATTGCCGCGTAAGGCTTCTTCATCACGTTGGCAAGCACGTTGAGTCGGCCGCGATGCGCCATACCGACGATCACCTCGCGGACGCCCAGCTGGCTGCCGCGCTTCAAGATCTGCTCGATCGCGGCCACCGTCGCCTCGCCGCCGTCAAGCCCGAAGCGCTTGGTACCGGTGAATTTGACGTGCAGGAACTGCTCGAACTCCTCCGCTTCGACGAGCCGTTCGAGGATCGCCCGCTTGCCGTTGACCGTGAACTGGGTCTGATTGTGGATACTCTCGATCCGCTGCTGAATCCAGGCCTTCTCATCCGGATGCTGGATGTGCATGAACTCGACGCCGATCGACCCGCAGTAGGTCTCCTTGAGGATCGCAAGGATCTCCCGCAAGGTTGCGGTCTCAAGGCCTAAGATGTTGTCGATGAAGATCGGGCGGTCGAGATCGGCATCGGTGAAGCCGTAGGTCTTGGGATCGAGCTCGGGATGGTACTTGCCCCCCTCGAGCTCAAGGGGGTCGAAGTTCGCCATCAGATGACCGCGGACGCGGTAAACGCGGATCAGCATCAGCGCCCGCACGCTATCGAGCGTTGCCGCGCGGATCTCGCTTTTCGACGGCGGAGCTGCCGCTGCCGCAATCGCTGCAACCGCCGCCGTGGGTGGCGGCGCGCCGCCGTTGCCACCGATCAGCGCCGGCCGCGACGCCCAGGTGGCGCCGCGGGCTTCGGCCAGCACCGAAGACGTTTCGTCGCGCAGCTCGCGGAAGAACGCCGCCCAGCTTGCGTCGACAGAGGCCGGATTGGCGATGTAGCGGCTGTAGAGTTCGGCGATGTAAGGCGCATTCGCCCCGGTCAGGAAGCTTTCCGGTATGGGTGCCATGTCCTCTACGCCTTGGGGGGCGCGGCCACAGATGGACCGCGCCCGCCTCCTCCTGTCGGCCGCGTGGCGCGGGTTAACCCCGCATCGCCGCGACCATGTTTTTGCCGAGCGTTGCTGGCGAGTCGGCAACCACCGCGCCGGCACGCTTCAATGCTTCGATCTTATCGTCAGCTGTTCCCTTGCCACCAGAGATAATCGCACCCGCATGCCCCATCCGGCGTCCCGGAGGTGCCGTGCGGCCGGCGATGAAGGCGACGACCGGCTTATTCGTCTTCGACAGACGGAGGAAATCGGCAGCGTCTTCCTCCGCCGAGCCGCCGATCTCGCCGATCATGACGATTCCCTTGGTCGCGTCATCTTTGAGGAACAGATCAAGGCAATCGATGAAGTCGGTGCCGTTGATCGGATCGCCGCCGATGCCGATGCAGGTGGTCTGCCCGAGCCCGGCCGCGGTCGTCTGCGCCACCGCCTCGTAGGTCAGGGTGCCGGACCGGGAGACGATGCCGATGGTGCCGGGCGTGTGGATATGGCCCGGCATGATGCCGATCTTGCACGCGCCGGGGGTGATGATGCCGGGGCAGTTGGGGCCAATGAGCCGGCTCGTGGACCCGGCGAGCGCCCGCTTCACCTTCAGCATGTCGATCACCGGAATGCCTTCGGTGATGCAGACGATGAGCGGAAGTTCGGCATCGATCGCCTCCAGAATCGCATCGGCGGCGTACGGCGGCGGTACGTAGATCACGGTCGCATTGGCGCCCGTCTTGGCGGCGGCATCGGCGACGGTGTCAAAGACCGGCAGGTCGAGATGGCTGGTGCCGCCTTTGCCCGGCGTTACGCCGCCCACCATTTTCGTCCCGTAGGCGATCGCCTGTTCGGAGTGAAAGGTGCCTTGCGCGCCGGTGAAGCCCTGACAGATGACCTTGGTTTCGGCGTTGACGATAACGGACATCACGCGGCCTCCTTCACGGCCTTGACGATCTTCTGGGCCGCGTCGCCCAAGTCGTCAGCAGAAATGATGGGAAGGTTCGAATTCGCCAGGATCTGCTTGCCGAGATCCACGTTGGTGCCCTCGAGCCGGACCACCAGCGGGACATTCAAGCTGACAACGCGGGCGGCCGCGACCACGCCCTCGGCGATGACATCGCAACGCATGATGCCGCCGAAGATGTTAACGAGAATGCCCTGGACGTTGGGATCGCCGAGAATGATCTTGAAGGCTTCGGTCACCCGGTCCTTGGTGGCACCGCCGCCGACATCGAGGAAGTTGGCAGGCGCGCCGCCGAACAGCTTGATGATGTCCATCGTCGCCATCGCGAGGCCGGCGCCGTTGACCATGCAGCCGATGTTGCCGTCGAGCTTGATGTAGTTGAGGTCGTGGCGGGCGGCTTCGAGCTCGGCCGGATCTTCCTCGCTTTCGTCGCGCAGTTCCTCGACATCCTTGTGCCGGTAGAGCGCGTTGTCGTCGAAATTCATCTTGGCATCGAGCGCGATGACATCGCCGGCGCCGGTGATGACCAGCGGGTTGATCTCCATCAGGCTGGCATCGAGGTCGATGAACGCGCGGTACGTGCCGAGAATGAACTTGGTCGCGGCGCTGACCTGCTTGCCCTCGAGCTTGAGGCCGAAGGCGATCTTGCGCGCATGATAGGGCAGAATGCCGGTCGCGGGGTCGATCGACACCTTGAGGATCTTCTCCGGCGTTTTCGCGGCCACTTCCTCGATTTCCATGCCGCCTTCCGTCGACGCGATGATCGTCACCCGCGAGGTCGCGCGGTCGATCAGCATGCTCATATAGAGCTCGCGCTGGATGTCGCAGCCTTCCTCGATGTAGATCCGCTTGCATTCCTTGCCCTGGGGGCCGGTCTGCTTGGTGATCAGCGTCATGCCGATCATTTTCTCCGCGGTCGGGAAGATCTCCTCATACGACTTCACCACCTTGACGCCGCCCGCCTTGCCGCGGCCGCCGGCATGGATCTGTGCCTTGACGACCCACACCGGCCCGCCCAGGTCCTTCGCCACCCGCTCGGCTTCCTGCGGGGTGTAGGCAACGCCGCCGCGCGGAACCGCGACGCCGTATTTGGCCAGCAGTTGCTTGGCCTGATACTCGTGGATGTTCATACGTCCCTCTCCAGTGCTGTGTTCGCAATCCTTGACGCGGGCGTGCGGTGCCGCGATCGGAGCAGCACGCCCGGAACCCGGGCAGGTACCGGCCCAGCGCCGCCTCGCTGAAGCCAGGCGGCGACGGCCGGGCGGGGCGTTTACATTAGCCCCTTGGCAATATCCATCAGCGTTTTGACGGCATTCACGCTGTGATCGAACATCGTCCGCTCGGCGGCGTCGAGCTCAATCTCAACGATCTTTTCAACGCCACCGGCGCCGATCACCACCGGCACGCCGACGTAGAGGCCGTTGAGGCCGTACTGGCCGCTGCAGTAGGCGGCGCACGGCAAGACCCGCTTCTGGTCGTTCAGGTACGCCTCGGCCATGGCGATCGCCGACGTTGCCGGTGCGTAGAAAGCGGAGCCGGTTTTCAACAGGCCGACGATCTCGGCACCGCCGTCGCGGGTTCGCTGGATGATGGCGTCGAGGCGCTCCTGCGTCGTCCAGCCCATCTTCACCAGATCGGGCAGCGGGATGCCGGCCACTGTCGAGTAACGCTGCAGCGGTACCATCGTGTCGCCGTGCCCGCCCAGCACGAAGGCGGTGACGTCCTCGACCGAGACGTTGAATTCCCGCGACAGGAACAAGCGGAAGCGCGCCGAATCCAGCACGCCCGCCATGCCGACCACCATATTGTGCGGCTGGCCGGTGAACTCGCGCAGCGCCCACACCATCACGTCCAAAGGATTGGTAATGCAGATGACGAATGCGCCGGGGCAGTGTGCCTTGATGCCCTCGCCGACCGCCCGCATGACCTTGGTGTTGATGCCGATCAGGTCATCGCGGCTCATGCCAGGCTTGCGGGCAATGCCGGCGGTGACGATCACGACATCGGCACCGGCAAGCCCTTCGTAATTGTTGACGCCGGTGAGCGAGACGCTGATCGCTTCGACCGGGGTCGATTGAGCCAGGTCCAGGGACTTGCCCTGCGGCAGCCCCTCGACAATGTCGAACAGGACGACGTCGCCCAATTCCTTCAGCGCGACCAGATGAGCCAGTGTCCCGCCGATATTGCCGGCACCGACGAGTGCTATTTTATTGCGTGCCATATGTTTGACCCCTCAGGAGACCAGACGCCCGCACCCTCTTTAATCAGGGCTGCTGCATTGCGATAACTTGGATCCGGTTTACTACCGCGAATCCCCTCTGAGGGCAAGCAAGAGGGTGCTGCAGCGCGGCAGAAAACGCAAGCAGACGAACGCGTTCTGGCGTCACCGCGGTCGAGCGGCGGCAGCCGGCAGAACTTGGCGACAGCTGCGGAAACGTGCTTCGACCGCGCCCCGAGCACCGCGCCCCGAGCACCGTGCCTCAGGCCAAGTGCTCGGCGCCGAGGTAGTCGGCGCTCTGCATCTCCGTCAACCGCGACACCGTGCGCTCGAACTCGAACGAGCCGTCGCCCTTGGGATAGAGGTCGTCGGGGCGCGTCTCGGCGGAGCAGATGAGCTTGACCTTGTGTTCATACAGAGCATCGATCAGCGTCACGAAGCGCTTCGCTTCGTTGCGTTGCGACGGCGTCATCCGCGGGATACGGGAAAGGAATAACACGTCGTAGCGCGCTGCAATCGCGAGATAGTCGGCGGGCCCAAGCGGCTGTTGGCACAGAAGCGGGAAGCTGACATACGCGATGTCGTCGGACGCCTGCGGGATCTCCACCGTCCGCCCGTGGACAGTGATCGCATCGGGGCCGACATCGGCGCCGTGCGTCAGCCGCTGGAAATAGGCCTCAAGCCGGGCGTCGGTGCTCTCGTCCCCGGGCACCAGGTAGACGTTCATCATCCGCATCGTCTCCATGCGGTAGTCGGTTCCGGAGTCGAGCTGCAGGACGTCGAGCTTACGCTCGATCAGGTCGATGAACGGCAAGAACAAGTCGCGCTGGAGGCCGTCCTTGTAGAGGTCCTTGGGCGGCCGGTTCGAAGTGGCGACGATGATCACGCCCGCTTCGAAGAAGGCCTGGAAAAGTCGGCCCAGCATCATCGCATCCGCGATATCCTGGACCTGAAGCTCATCGAAGCAGAGAAGCCATGTTTCACGCGCAAACTGCCGCGCCACTTCGCCAAGGACATCCTGTTCGATCCGCTGCCGCAGACTGGCGCGGGCCGCAGGCGCGGTGGCGCCGCGCTGGCGCTCGACCTTGAGGCGCGCGTGGACCTCCTGCATGAAGGCGTGAAAATGCACCCGCCGCTTCTGCGCCATCGGCGCGGCGCGGAAGAAGATATCCATCAGCATCGACTTGCCGCGGCCGACGCCACCATAAATATATAAGCCTTGGGGCGGCTCGGTCGGCCGGCGGGCAAGGCCGAAGCGCTCCTTCCAGCCCGCGCGGCCCACCGTCGGTGCGTACTTTGCAAGCGCGTGATGCAGGCTTTCAAGCTTTTCGGCGGCCAGTTCCTGGGCCGGATCGGGTTTCAGCTCGCCCGCGCTCAAGCGGGCACGATACTGGGAAAGCGGTCCCTGCGGCATAGCGAACGGCGAACCTTTGTTGCGCGTGCGAAAAGCCTATGCGCCGGGATGCGGCTTGTAAAGGGCGGCGACGCATCCGGGCACCTGGTGAAAGGCGCTTGCCGGCGAGAGCGCCTGCGGGCAGGCCGGCTGGTCTTGGCCGGCGCGGTCAGCGTTGAGGGGTAGATGAGCGATTTTCTCGTCCAGCATGATACGGCCATCCGGTTAACGGCATTCGCCTTGATGCTCGCCGGCATGACGGCGTGGGAATTTGTCGCCCCGCGGCGGCGCTTGAGAGTGCCGCTGACGGGGCGTTGGATCGCCAATATCGGCCTTGTCATCCTGAGCACGCTCACCATTCGCCTCATCCTGCCGCTGGCGGCGGTGGGCGTCGCTACGGTGGCCGCGGCCCGCGGCTTCGGCCTGTTCAACGTGGTCGAACTCCCCGCCTGGCTCGCCTTCGCTGCCGCGCTGGTTCTGCTCGACCTCGCCATCTGGGCGCAGCACGTGGCGATGCATAAGGTGCCGCTGTTGTGGCGGCTGCATCGGGTGCACCATTCCGATGTCGATTTTGACAGCACCTCAGGCGTGCGCTTCCACCCCATCGAGATCGTGGTCTCGATGGTGTACAAGATTGCGGTCGTCGCAGCGATCGGGGCACCGGCAGCAGCGGTTGTCGTGTTCGAGATCGCCTTGAGCAGCGGCGCGCTGTTCAACCACGGTAACGTCCGCCTGCCCTTGGGCGCCGACCGGATCCTGCGGAGGGTGATCGTCACCCCCGACATGCACCGCGTCCATCACTCCGTCCGCCGGCAGGAGACTGATTCGAACTACGGCTTTAATCTATCGGTGTGGGACCGGCTGTTCGGCACCTATCGGGATCAGCCGGTCGACGGTCACGAGGGCATGGCGATCGGCCTTGAGGCGTTCCGCAGCGCCCGCGACCGTCATCTCGGCCGGTTGCTCCTGCAGCCTTTGGTAGCGCAACGGCGGCACTGACGAAAGAGGGCGCCCGCTCCCCGCCCGCACCCGGCCCGCACCCGGCTTCCGAAAAAAAAATATGCCGCCGGGGGAGTGAAGCCCGGCGGCCAGCGCAGTGCGCGCTTGTTGTTCGGTTTGCGCGCCGCGTTTAAGTCGTTGCTGCGCTGCGTTGAGAGCCGGACCCGTGTCTCCGCCCCGGCTTTTATTGCCCTCCCCTAATCCCTTTACATCGTCCGTTTGGCGAGCAGGGACTTGATCTCGGCCACCGCCTTGCCCGGATTGAGGTGCTTCGGACAGGTCGCCGTGCAGTTCATGATCGTGTGGCAGCGAAACACGCGAAACGGGTCGTTCAGCTGATCCAGCCGGTCGCCGGTTGACTCATCGCGCGAGTCGGCGATCCAGCGATAGGCCTGCAGCAGCACGGCCGGGCCCAGATAGCGGTCGCCGTTCCACCAGTAGCTGGGGCAGCTGGTCTGGCAGCAGAAGCACAAGATGCATTCCCACAGGCCATCGAGCCGCTCGCGCTCCTTCGGGCTCTGCAGCCGCTCGCCGGCCGGCGGTGCGGTATCGGCCTGCAGCCATGGCATGATCAGGCGATACTGCGCGTACGGCACCGACAGATCGGGCACCAGGTCCTTGACCACCGGCAGGTGCGGCAGCGGATAGATCTTGATGTCGCCCTTGATGTCCTCGATCGCCTTGATGCAGGCGAGCGTGTTCACGCCGTCGATGTTGAAGGCGCACGACCCGCACACGCCCTCGCGACAGGAGCGGCGGAAGGTCAGCGTCGAGTCGATCTCGTTCTTGATCTTGATCAGACCGTCCAGCACCATCGGCCCGCAGGTGGCAAGATCGACCGGATAGGTGTCGATGCGCGGGTTCTCGCCGCTTTCCGGATCGTAACGATAGATCCGGAAGTTCCTGATCGCTGTTGCGCCCGCGGGTGCCGGCCACCTCTTGCCTTCGCGCGGCTTCGAGTTTGCAGGTAACGTGAATTCGACCATGGGGAGACCCTCCCTCCTTAATCAGTAGACGCGCGTTTGCGGCTTGATGTACTGGGCTTCGTTGGTCAGCGTGAAGGTATGCACCGGCCGGTAGGTCAGCGTGACCTTGCCGTTGTCGTCGATCCACGCCAGTGTGTGCTTCATCCAGTTTTCATCATCGCGCTTGTCGAAATCTTCCCGCGCGTGTGCGCCACGGCTTTCCTTGCGGGCTTCGGCGGAATAGAGCGAAGCCTTTGCACAGATCATGAGGTTCTCGAGCTCGAGCGCCTCCACAAGGTCCGAATTCCAGACCATTGAGCGGTCGCTCAAACGAATATCGGACAGCGTGGTCCAGACTTCGTCCAGCTTCCGACAGCCCTCCGCCAGAACGTCCTGGTTACGGAAGACCGCGGCGTTGTTCTGCATCGTCCGCTGCATGGCGAGCCTGATCTGGCTGGTCGGCAGCGATCCCTTGGCGTGCCGGAGGCGGTCGATCCGGGCCAACGCCCGCTCGGCGGAGTTCTTCGGCAGCGGCAAATGGTTCTGGCCGGGTTTGATCTTCTCGGCACAGCGGAGCGCCGCCGCGCGGCCGAAGACGACAATGTCGAGCAGGGAGTTGGTACCGAGCCGGTTGGCACCGTGGACGGACGCGCAGCCGCACTCGCCGACGGCGAACAGGCCGGGGACGATCGCATCCGGGTCGTCCGCGGACGGCCGCAGCGCCTCGCCGAAATGGTTCGACGGGATGCCGCCCATGTTGTAGTGCACCGTCGGCAGCACCGGGATCGGCTCGCGGGTCGCATCGACGCCGGAGAAGATCTTTGCCGTCTCGGTAATGCCCGGCAGCCGGGCCAGCAGCACGTCGGCGCCGAGATGCTCGAGATGCAACAAAATGTGGTCCTTCTCCGGACCGACGCCGCGGCCCTCGCGGACCTCGACCGTCATCGACCGGCTGACGACGTCGCGCGAAGCCAAGTCCTTTGCCGTCGGCGCGTAGCGCTCCATGAAGCGCTCGCCGGCGGAGTTGGTGAGATAGCCGCCCTCGCCGCGGGCACCCTCGGTGATCAGACAGCCGGAACCGTAGATACCGGTCGGGTGGAACTGGATGAACTCGTGGTCCTGCAGCGGCAGGCCGGCGCGCGCGACCATGGCATTGCCGTCGCCGGTGCACGTGTGGGCCGAGGTGCACGAGAAGTAGGCCCGGCCGTAGCCGCCGGTGGCAAACACCACCGCGTGCGCCTGGAAGCGATGGATCGAGCCGTCATCAAGGTTCCAGGCGACGACGCCGCGGCAGGCGCCTGCATCGTCCATGATCAGGTCGATGGCGAAGAACTCGACGAAGAACTCGGCGTCGTACTTCAGGCACTGTTGGTAAAGCGTGTGCAGGATGGCATGCCCGGTGCGGTCGGCAGCGGCACAGGCACGTTGCACCGGCGCCTCTCCATAGTTACGCATGTGGCCGCCAAACGGGCGCTGGTAGATCTTGCCGTCGGGCGTGCGCGAGAACGGCACGCCGAAGTGCTCAAGCTCCTGCACCGCCGGGATCGCCTGGCGGCACATGTATTCGATCGCATCCTGGTCGCCGAGCCAGTCGGAGCCCTTGACGGTGTCGAACATGTGCCACTCCCAGCTGTCCTCGGCCATGTTGCCAAGCGCTGCGCCGATGCCGCCCTGGGCGGCAACCGTGTGGCTGCGGGTGGGAAAAACCTTGGTGATGCAGGCGGTTTTCAGGCCCGCTGCGGCAAGGCCCATGGTCGCGCGCAAGCCTGCGCCGCCGGCGCCGACGACAAGCACGTCGTAACTGTGATCAGTGATGGGATAAGCAGTTGCCATGGCTTGTTACTCAGCCCTTGAGGGCGACCAGAATGATCGCGAGGAGACAAGACGCCGCCAGCGCGAACAAGGCAAAGCGGACGATGAGAAGGGTGGTGATCAGCGCCGCGTGGCCGCTGACGTAATCCTCGATCACCACCTGCATCCCAAGCTGCGCATGGTAGAACAGGACGATGACCAGGAGCGCCATCAGGAGCGCGTTGCCGAAGGTGCCAAGCCAGGCTGCAAAGGTCGCGTGATCGGCGCCCAGGAGCGAGATCGCTGCCAGCACGAACCAGATCGAGAGCGGCACCAGCGCGATGGCGGTGACGCGTTGCGCCCACCAATGGCCGACGCCTTCCTTGGCCGAGCCGAGGCCGCGGGCGCGGCCGAGCGAGGAGCGGAATTCCATCATTGACCTCCCGCCAGCGCGTAGCCAGCAATCAGCGTGACCAGGGTTGCGACGGCGGCAAACGCCAGCACGGCGATGCCGGAGAAGCGCAGTTGCTCCAGCTCGAAGCCCCAGCCGAAGTCCCAGAACAGGTGACGGATGCCGTTACCAAGGTGGTAAAACACCGCGAAGGTGAAGCCCCACAGCAACAACTGACCGATCACACTGCCGAAAAAGGCTTGTGCGGTTGCGAACGCATCCGGACCATAGGCGGCGGCGACCAGCCACCACGTCAGGAACAGCGTTCCCAGCGTCAGCGCGACGCCGGTAATGCGGTGAAAGATCGACAACGCTGAGGTTATCTGCGGACGGTAAATCTGGATATGCGGCGACAGAGGCCGTTCGGTGGCAGGCATCGCAAGTGACCCTTTTCGTTATTGCCCGCGAAAATCTGAGGGTTGGAACGTTAGACCCAGGCGAAGATGGTGTCAACGTTCGCACATGCGGCAAGGCGTCGAATTCGAGTAATTGTAAAAAGAAAGAGAAGACATGAACGCCTGACGGCAAGGCATGATAGTAATATTCATTCGCAGCAATAACCCCTGACGCATTTCGCCAGCGTACCTGCCGCTGCGGCGATGGCGGCCCGCACCGCCCGCGGTGCAAGCCGCTCCCAGCCCAGGCCCGAAACATTATTTCCGTCACCGCCGACGCCGCCCATGTGTACCGTTCTGTGGAAAAGTCGTGGATCGATTGTGGACATGTCCCCAAATTATGCACAGTATTATTGGGCAAGAAACACGATTTGTTGTTGCGCTCTTTTGCTCCGTCGCGGATGATTATTGGCGGCGAAGGGACGGATCGGTGTTCTCTCGTGCCTGCTCTCGCTGATGCCTTGCTGCGCGCGAGGCGGTCGTCGGAACAATTGGCGCGGCCGCACCCGGTTTCCGGCCGCGCAACCGCAGGGCTTCCGCCCGGCACTGCCACTTCGGAGTCACCCCATGGCTCCCCCTCGAGGCGTCGGGGGGCGGGCCGGCCCTCTCCAAAGGCCCGGCTCAGCCTCCCGACGCCCGCTTTTCCCGGGCCAAGCGCTGCTTGCGATTGAGGCTGTTGATCAGGTCGCGGCCGCGGACCAGCAGCAGGAGTGGGCCGCGGGCAATTCGTCAGACGATCAGCGGGGAGTACGGCGGTGGTGCGGCCGCGCCGGGTTGGTGCCCTTCCGCAACGCGCCGCTGCAGTACGAGGCAGTGCACCACGCCTTGGGCGCGGGCGCGCACTTTGGAACGCACCAGCAGCCGCGGCAACGCGCGGGCTGATGACGATCGACGGGGGAAGCTACGGGGGAAGCCGCCGGCCGCGGCGAGGGGCGATGACGCCGGCTTCAGAAACCTTCGCGTTCGAGGCGCTTGCGCTCAAGTTTGCGAGCGCGGCGGACCGCCTCCGCCTTCTCGCGGGCGCGCTTCTCCGAAGGCTTCTCGTACGCACGGCGAAGCTTCATTTCGCGGAAGATGCCTTCGCGCTGCATCTTTTTCTTCAGTGCCTTCAACGCCTGATCGACGTTGTTGTCGCGGACGATCACTTGCACGGGTTGCCCACTCTCCTTGCCAGCCACATTTTACGGTGCGGGAGGATAACCAGACGGCGAGCTTGTAACACAGCCCCTGGCCGCTCTCAAGGCTTGTTCCCGGCGGCCGAAGGCGCAAAATGCGCCAAGGCCTGAGCAAAAGTGGAAACCGATCGTGGCAATTCTCAAAATCGCACGCATGGGTCACCCGGTCTTGCGCCAAGCGGCGTCCCCGGTCGTCGATCCGCGCGCACCCGCGGTGGCGCGTCTTGTCGCCGACATGATCGAGACCATGCAGGACGCGCCGGGCGTCGGTCTTGCGGCACCGCAGGTGTACGCACCGCTGCGGATCGTCGTCTTTCACATCCCTGCGGGGCGCGTCGAGCCGACGCACGCGCCGGTGCCGATCACGGTGCTGATCAACCCGGTGATCGAGCCGTTGGATGACGACAGGGAAGCGGCATGGGAGGCATGCCTGTCGCTGCCCGGCCTTACCGGCCTGGTGCCGCGCTACCGGCGCATCCGCTATACCGGCCTGACGCCGGACAACAAGACCGTCGACCGCGTGGCCGAGGGCTTCCACGCCCGCGTCGTCCAGCATGAGTGCGACCACTTGGCGGGCGTGCTCTATCCGGCACGGGTGCAGGACGCGCGACACTTCGGCTTTGCCGAGGAGATCCGCCGCCATCCGCCCGCCACGGCGGACGACCGCACGCGGCCACCAGAAGGAGAAGGACGACCGTGAGTCTCACCGAGCTTCGCGCGCAGATTTTGGCCGCGGCGTTGCCGCAACTCGCCTTCGAGGGCGTGACCGACAAGGCGCTGGCGCGTGGCGCCCTCGCCTCCGGCCTGCCGCCGGAGGCAGCCGCCCGCGCCTTCCCGGGCGGGGTGGCGGAGATGATCCGCTTCTGGTCGCAGACGAGCGACAAGATGATGCTGACTGAACTCGAGCGGATCGAGCCGAAGCCGCAGCGCCTCAGCGACCGCATCGCCAAGGCCGTGCGGCTGCGCCTCGAGGCTGACGCGGACCACCGCGAGGCGGTCCGGCGCACCGCCTCCTATCTCGCGCTGCCGTGGAACGCGACGCTCGCGCTGCACTGCCTGTGGGCCACGGTAGACACGATCTGGTACGCCGTCGGCGACAGTGCGACCGATTTCAGCTGGTACACCAAGCGGGCGACGCTGGCAGCCGTTTATGGCGCGACGTTGTTGCGTTGGCTCGACGACGAGTCCGAGAATAGCGAGGCAACGTGGGCTTTCCTTGAGCGGCGAATCGGCGAGACGACGGAGCTCATCACGCTGCGCTCACGGCTCGGCGCCCGCTTCACCCGCCCTGGCAACTGGCGCCGGGCGCGCCCGCAGCACTGATGCCACAGGCCTGAACCCTCGACCGGCGCTCGCGCTCAAGCGGCGAGGCGCAGCCGTAACCGCTGCCAGACCTCGCTCAAGGCGGCGATCAGGTGGTCCATGTCGTCGTCGGTGTGCAGGGGAGTCGGCGTGAAGCGCAGCCGTTCGGTGCCGCGTTCCACAGTCGGGTAGTTGATCGGCTGCACGTAGATGCGGTGCCGCTCCATCAGCTCGTCGGTGGCCGCTTTGCACCGCACTGGATCGCCGACCAGGAGCGGAACGATATGGCTCACCGACGGCATGACCGGCAGGCCTGCCTCGCGCATCCGGCGTTTCAGCGTCGCCGCCCGTTCCTGATGGCGCTCGCGCAGCTCGGGATGCACTTTGAGATAACGGACGCTGGCGAGTGCGCCGGCGGCGACGGCGGGCGGCATGGCGCTCGAAAAGATGAATCCGGTCCCGTAGCTGCGGATGAAATCGCACAGCGCGGCGGAGCCGGCGATGTAGCCGCCGACGACGCCAAATGCCTTGGCAAGTGTCCCCTGGATCACCGTCAGCCGGTGCATCTGCCCGTCGCGCTCGGCGACGCCGCCGCCGCGGCGGCCGTACATGCCGACCGCATGCACCTCATCAAGGAAGGTCATCGCGCCGTAGCGCTCGGCGAGGTCGCACATGGCCGCGATTGGCGCGATATCGCCGTCCATCGAGTAGACGGATTCGAACGCCAACAGCTTCGGCCGCCCGCGCTCGCTGTCGGCCAGCAGGCGTTCGAGGTCGGCGACGTCGTTGTGGCCGAAGATACGCTTCTCGGCACGCGAGTGGATGATCCCCTCGATCATCGAATTGTGGTTGGCGCTGTCGGACAAGACGAGGCAATCTGGCAGGCTGCGGCAGAGCGTCGTCAGCGCCGTCATGTTGGCGATCCAGCCGGACTGGAACAACAGCGCGCTCTCGGTCCCGTGCAAATCCGCCAGCTCTTTCTCCAGCAGGACATGGTAGTGGTTGGTGCCGGAGATGTTACGCGTACCGCCGGCGCCGGCGCCGCAGCGCGCGATCGCCTCATTCATCGCCGCCAGCACGTCCGGATGCTGGCCCATGCCCAGGTAGTCGTTCGAGCACCAGACGGTGACTTCTCGCACACCGTTGCGACTGTGCCAGAGCGCACGCGGAAAACGGCCGGCGCGCCGCTCCAGGTCGGCGAAGATGCGATATCGGCCCTCGGCGCGCAGTACGGCGACCTTGTCCTCGAAAAACCTCTGGTAGTCCATGAACGAACCTGTTAGCGCTTTTGTTGTACCCGATTCGGACCCGAACGGGTTTCGTCGCACTTATCCACCGCTGCCGTCAAGCGTCTCGCCAACGTCTCGCACATTTTGCCTGCGTGCCATATAACGGCAGCGGGCACGGCGACACGGCCGCGCTTTGCAGGCGATGCGGGCAGGCGCTACACTTCCCTGAATGATTGAGATCAGCATAGGGAGACCGGCGATGCCCCTGAAAGATTGCCTGGTGCACATTGATGCGTACCAGCAGAGCCGCGCCCGACTGGAGGCGGCGGCCGCGCTTGCCGTGCGGCACAGCGCGCATCTGACCGGCGTCTGTGTCATCACCCCGCCGGAGATCCCGGGCTACCTGAGGGCAGAGATCAGCGACGAGGTGTTCAAGCGCCACGCGGAACACGCCCGCGCGCAAGCCAAGCAGGCCGAAACCGCCTTCAACGAGTGTGCAAGACGCGCCGGCGTCACGTCAGAGTGGCGTTGCGTCGAGGGGTCGGCGCTGGCGGCCTTGTGCCTGCACGGCCGCTATGCCGACATCGTCATCGCCGGCCAGCGCGATCCAACCGGCAGCGAAGGGGCGGACGATCCCGCGATCCCGGACCAGCTTGTGCTCGCCGTAGGCCGGCCAGTCCTCGTGATCCCCACCGTCGGCACCTATCCGGTCATCGGCGAGCGGGTGATGGTCGCCTGGGATGCCAGCCGGCTCGCGGCGCGCGCCATCAACGATGCCCTGCCGTTGCTCGCAATGGCCCGGCACGTGATCGTTGTCGCCGTCAATCCCGAGGGTGGCCCCAGCGGCCACGGCGAAATCCCGTGTGCCGATATCTGCCTGCACCTCGCCCGCCACGGCGTCAAGGCGGAGGCGCAGCACCTCTATGCCGACGACATCGACGCCGGCGACATGCTGCTGTCCCGCGCGGCGGACGCGGCGATCGACCTCCTCGTCATGGGCGCGTACGGCCATGCCCGCTGGCGGGAGGTCGTGCTGGGCGGCGTCACCCAGCACATGCTCCGTTACATGACCGTTCCCGTGCTGATGAGCCACTGAGCGAGCGACGGCCGGCCCCCCTATCCGCGGGGGCCGGCGTGCTCAAGGCAACGATGTCGCGGGCGGCCTTACTTGCCCGGCTGGGTTGCCTGTGGCGGCGTGCCCATCGGCATCCCGGTTCCCGGCCCCTGCGGCCCGCCGCCGCGCGGGCCCATCTGCTGCCGCAGCGCCTGCATCTCGTCAGTGGAGACAAACCCGTCACCGTTCGCATCGACGCTCGTGAAACGCTTCTCTGCGTTTGCATCCGCTTCCGCCCGGCTGATGGCTCCATCACCATCGGCATCGCCGGCCTTGAACATCTTCTGCATGCGTGCCGCCTTGCGCTCCGCACGGCTTTTCTGCAGTTCCTCCAGCGTCACCTTGCCGTCGCCATCGAGGTCCTGGCCGGCGAACCGCGCGCTGTGCGCCTTCTCATGCTCCTCGCGGGTGACGCGGCCATCGCCGTCCGCATCCATGCCCTGAAACCACGGCATCGGACGCCCGTCGCCCATCCCGTTGCCGGAGTCCATGCCGGGACAGGGGCCCATGCCTGGACAGGGCCCCATGCCAGAACCAGGACCGCCGCCCATCCCGCCGCCCATGCCGCCGCCGGGGCCGGGCCCCTGGGCGACGCCGACGGAAGGCGCCGCGGCCGCAAGGCCAAGCGCCAGCGCGAAAGCGGCTGTCGAAATCGTGAGTGTCCTGCGCATCGAGTATTCTCCTCTCGTGATAATCCTTGATCGCATCGAAGCGATCGAACAAGCGGGATGCTAGCAAGCCCTTGTTGCAGGGCGATGTCGGAAGACGGCGGTTCGTGTAACGGAGTGTTGCAGCCGCCGCCGCGGCAACAAGCGGTGACAACAAAGCTGTGCCGACAGGATCCGGCCGGGCCGTATACTCCGCACCACCATGCAGGCTGAACCGCACATCCTGGTCGTTGATGACGACCGCGAGATCAGGTCCTTGTTGTCCAGGTTTCTCGGCAAGGAGGGGTTTCGCGTCACTGCCGCCGCCGACGGCCGTGAGATGCGCAAGATGCTGGCCGAGTGGGCGATCGATCTTGTCGTGCTCGATCTGATGCTGCCGGGCGAAGACGGCCTCGCGCTGTGCCGATCCTTGCGTGCCGGCTCCGAAATCCCGGTGATTATGTTGACGGCCAAGGGCGATGATGTCGATCGCATCATCGGCCTCGAGATGGGCGCCGACGACTACGTCCCGAAGCCGTTTCATCCGCGCGAATTGGTCGCCCGTATCAAGGCCGTGCTGCGCCGCGCCCGAGTCCCCGCCGGCGGCTTTTCCGGCAGCCGGGCAACGACCCCGGACGCTCAGCACTTCCGTTTCGAAGGCTGGCAGCTCGACACTGCGCGGCGCGAGCTCACGTCCCCGGACGGCGTCCTGGTGCCGCTCAGCAGCGGCGAGTACGGGCTGCTGCTGGCCTTCGTCTTACAGCCGCAGCGCGTGCTGAGCCGCGACCAGCTGCTCGATCTCGCCCGCGGCCGCGATGCGCAGGCGTTCGATCGCGCGATCGACGTTCAGGTCAGCCGCCTGCGCCGCAAGATCGAGGCCGATCCACGCAATCCGCAGCTGATCAAGACCGTCCGCGGCGGCGGCTACCTGCTTGCGACAATGGTTGAGCAGGGCTGATGCGCCTCTGGCCGCGCTCGCTGGTCGCGCAGACGACCCTGGCGTTGGTCGGAGCCGTCGTCGTTTCCAATCTCCTCGGCTTCGTTCTCTATTCCGGCGAACGCCCGAACGCGCTGGTGAGCGCGCGCGGCCAGGAGCTGGCGCGCCAAGTCGCCGTCGCCGCGCGGCTGCTCGAGGAGGCACCGCCGCAGCACCGCCGCCGGCTGGCATTCTCGTTGCGCCAGCCGGATCTGCGGCTGTTCTGGGCGCACGCACCGCTGCTGCCGGCCGATGACGAGCGCTGGCGGTTGCGGGTGCTGGCCCGCATCTTTCGCGACGCCCTGGAGGATCGCGCACCGGACGATCTGCGTCTCGGCGAACGCGAGCGCGCCGCGACGCTCGCGTTGCCGCTCAGTGACGGCGAGACCGCAGCGCCGCCTGAGCGCCCACTGCGTCGCGAGGGCGGACGGGAGGCGGGGCGCGAGGATCGCGGCAGCGGCCGGCTGCAGACGGGGCCAGTCCTGATTGGCGCACTCAAGCTGGCCGACGGCAGCTGGCTCAACTTTGCCGCCGCTGCCGCCCCCTTCCAGCCGTTCTGGACGACGCGGCCGTTCCTGATCGTCATCGCCAGCACAACCCTGGTGCTGCTGGTGGCGCTGTGGGCGGTGCGACGCGCGACCCAGCCGCTCGCCACCTTTGCCCAGGCAGCGGAGCACCTGGGTCTCGACATCACGGCCGAACGGGTCGCCGAGCACGGTCCTCTCGAAGTTCGCAGCGCGGCGGCAGCGCTCAACCGCATGCAGGAGCGGTTGCGCCGCTTCGTCGACGACCGGACGCAGATGCTGGCGGCAATCTCGCATGACCTGCGGACGCCGCTGACGCGCCTGCGCTTGCGTGCCGAGTTGATCGAGGATGCGGAACAGCAGCGCAAAACGCTCGTCGACCTCGACGAGATGCAGGCGATGCTCGAAGAAGCGCTCGCCTTCGCCCGTCACGAGGACGCCGCCGAGAAGCCGCTCCGCTTCGATCTCGCCGTTCTGCTGCAGACGGCGTGCGAGGAGTGGGAAGACATGGGGGCCGCGGTGCACTACGATGGTCCTTCGCATTTGGTTTTCCTCGGCCGGCCGGGCAGCTTGAAGCGGGCCTTCACGAATCTGATCAGCAACGCCGTCCGCTACGGTGGCACCGCAACGGTTGGTCTTGCGCCATCCGCGCAGGCGATCGTGGCGAGCGTGAGCGACACCGGGCCCGGCATTCCGGACGCCGAGCTCGAACGGGTGTTCCAGCCTTTCTATCGTCTGGAAACCTCGCGCAGCCGCGAAACCGGCGGCGTCGGCCTTGGGCTTGCGGTGGTGCGCTCCGTCGTGGCGCTGCACGGCGGCAGCGTACGGCTCGAAAATCGCCCCGAGCGCGGGTTGAGGGCGGTTGTGACATTACCCGTGCCGGTCGAGAGGCGCTGAGCAGAACAGGCGACCGCACGCACGTCGTCGCGGCGGTTTTGGCTTGCCAAAGGTGCGGCTGCGCAGGCAGAAATTGTGCGCCCTGGGCAGGAAGGGAATAATCGGCCGTGAGCCCGCAGATGCCGTTGCCGCCGGAAGGGGTTTTAGCGCTCGGCGCCCCGCCTGAGTCGGAGAGCATGCGAACGGTGGCGGCGCAGGCCGACTCGCCGGTCCTGTTCTGGGTCCTCGTCGTTATGGTCTGTCTGACACCGCTGCCGTTGGGCGGGATTTATCCGTGGAGCTGGGGATGGCTCGCGAGCGGCGTCGGCATGTTGCTCGCAGTGTGGGCGATCCGGGTCGCGCTCGGTTGGCAGGACGTTGCGGTCGGCGTCGGCCGCGTGTGGTTCCTGGTTGTCCCGTTCTTCTTCGTCGCCGCCTGGGTCGCCATCCAATCGTCATCGATCACGCCTACGTCCTGGCACCACCCGTTGTGGAGCAGCGCCGCGGAAAGCCTGGGCGAACAGGTTGCCGGTTCGATCTCGCTCAATCCCTATCTGTCGCTCTCGCACTTGGCTCGGCTGTTGTCCTACGCCGGCGTGTTCTGGTTGAGCTTGCAGATGTGCCGCAAGTCGCAGCGGGCGCGCCAGGTTCTGTTCGCCGTCGGTGTCGCCGCCTTCGTGAGCGCGGTTCTCGGCTTGATCGCCTATGCATTCGGCTTCGGCGCGACCTTATGGATCGACATGCCGATCGACGAGGGTGCGCTCACCGGAACATTCGGCAGCGCCGACTCGTTCGCTGCCTATGCGGCGCTCGGCCTGTTGTGTCTCACTGCTATCGTGCAGATCACGTTCGGCCAGCGGCTGCAGACCATCTTCGGGACGATGACGCGGGAAGCATTTACCTCCGGCAATGACGGCCACGTGCGCCGCGCCACGCCGTCGGTGTTCTCGACAGAGGTTTGGCGGCGGCTTGTGACGGGCCTCAGCTGGACCGATCGCTGGCTGCTCCTCGCCTGGGTCTGCGTCCTTGCCGCGGCAGTGGCAACGCACAGCCGCGTCGGGCTGGGGAGCCTGGCCATTGCCTTGCTGGCCCTGGTGCTGGTGTTTGCGCTCAGCCGCTCGCTGCGCCACGGCGGTGCCTCGACGGTGGCGGCCGCCATCGTGCTGCTCCTGGGCGCCGCCTTCCTGGCCGGCGGCGGCCGGCTGGAGAAGATCTTCCTCGATATCGACGCCGATGCCGAACGCCAGCGCGTCTACGATTTGACCATATCCGCGATCCAGGATTCGCCGGTGCTCGGCACCGGCTACGGCACCTTCGAAGAGGTTTTCCGCTTCTATCGAACGAGCGACGTCGGCGGCTATTACGCGATGGCGCACAGCACCTACCTGGAGAGCGTGCTGGAGCTGGGGTTACCGGCGACGTTGATGCTGTTCGCCGTCTTCGCCGGGCTGTTCTATCTCACGATCCAGGGCATCCGTTCGCGCGGCCGTGACGGCATCTATCCGTGCGTCGGTTTTGCCGCCACCATCTTGATCGCGTTGCACGCCGCCGCCGATTTCAGCTTGCAGGTGCCGGCCGTTGCCGCAACCTACGCCATGATCATGGGCGCGGCGTGCGCCCAGTGCTGGAGCACCCGGCGCGGCACCGAGGTGTAAGCGCCGGCGGCAGCGCCATAGCGCGATGCCCTTTCACTGGCCCTGTTGGAGTGGCATCGCGCCCGTGAGCGCCCTTCAACCTCTTTAACGAAAATTAGGTATCGCGAGTGGCGCGGACGGGTATTGCTCGGCCAAACATACGATTTTAAGATTCATTCGGCGGAGAAAAGCTACCAAGGGAAGAGAATCGAATGACAAGGCGTCCCTGTACCCGTTTCGCGGTACGCAGCCGGGCGAAGGGCGGTTGACGTGCGATTCGATGCCCTGATCGCGGCCGCCTACGCCGAGGTTATGGGCCGGTTCGGCCTCAAGCCTGATCTGCGGCGCCACTTTAATAAGGCACTGCGGCGGCCGATCGAGGCGGATTTCAACGTTTTTCGTTTCTACCGAAACCCGGAAGGCGCCGTCTATCTCGACGTCGGTGCGCACCGCGGCGCCACCATCGAGGCCGTCCGCCTGTTCCAGCAGGACCTGCCCGTCGTCGCGTTCGAACCCAATCCCGTTCGTATCGAGACCCTGCGCCAACGCTTCGCCCACGACCGCGCCGTCGTCATCGCGCCCTGCGGGCTCGGTAACCGGGCCGGCATGTTCGAGCTGTTCGTTCCTTACTACAAGGGCGCCGCCTTCGACGGCTTGGCCTCGTTCCACCGCGACGAGGCGGAAAACGCGCTTATACCGGAACGCATCTGGGGCTTCGACCGCGCGCACCTGGAAATCCGCACGTTCAGCTGCCAGGTGCGGCAACTCGACGCGTTTGCCCTGCGGCCGGGCTTCATCAAGATCGACGTGCAGGGCGCGGAGGCCGCCGTCATCAAAGGCGGCCGGGAAACGATCGCGGCGTGCAGGCCGGTGATCCTGATGGAGAATAACCGGCCGGAGACGGACGCGGCGATGCTTCTTGAACAGGGCTACGAGGCGTACGCGCTGCACGGCAATCGCCTCGATCGCGGCCAGTTGGGCAGCCTGAACACCTTCTACATCCACCCGGAGCGGCGCGCGGTGTTCCCGCCCACCCTTTATGCCTGAGCTTTGGGCGCCGGCCCCAACGTTGCGCTTCGGAGCCAGAGCGAACAGACCGCACCCTGCAGATCCCGGCCGATCGCTACCGCCGCCACGACGTCAAGGCGACGGTGCGCGTGCACGAATACGCCGACGGCGGTCTGGCGGTCTTGCATGGCCCTCGTCGCCTGGCCAGTTACGCGGCTGATGGAAGCCTAGCCGGCGGCTCTGATCGGCAAGCGTCGTTAACCGCTTCGACGCCGCGAAAGGCCTGCGGGGTTGTGGACAACGCTCCCGCGCTGCCCACAACCCCGCAGGCCCCACCACCACAACAGAAGCGGTCAATTCATCTGGTACCTAAGCCGGACAGTTCAGTTTGTTATCGACACTACCGTACGAATTGTATTGACTCCGCATGTCAACGTAGAGATACTTTTCGCCTCGCCAAATTGGAGCTTAGATGCGGCGGTCTGTGCCCCGGAAACAGGCTGCATTTTCGGTGCGTTTAAGCCGTATGTACCAGAGAGGCTCGCGAAGTCCTGAGCAAGCCGTTTCGGCTTTAAGGCATAATGCCGACAGCTGTGACGGGGCTTCTGATCTCTAGTGTGAGGCATCGGACGACTATGATCCCATATGACATTATGACGTACAATAATCCAAATCTAATTGCTCGGTTTGCGCACAGAACCCGACACAAAGTTTCTCTCCAACTAGCCCAGAGTTTACTGCCAAAGAATGGGGTTGTGGTCGACTTTGGAGCGGGGGACGGCCTGTTTGTTCATAATATACAGCAAGCACGACCGGATATTCATGCTACAGCTATCGAACCCAACACGGAATTGCGATACCCTAACATCAGACGATTAATTAATATTGAGGATATAAAAGAAGGATCTGTTGACCTCATTTGTGCGTTTGAGGTTGCGGAGCATTTGGCGGATGAAGACCTGACCGCGTTCTTCGTCGGGTCACGGAAGGCACTCACAACTCGAGGCCACTTACTCATTACCGTACCGATAATGTACGGGCTTGCGCTTCCAGTTAAAGAGCTTCAACGAATGATTCTGCACAAGCGTTGGACTGATACTGGTGCCGTAGATATGTTTAAGGGCATATTAGGAATTTCTATCCCACGAGCGCACAATCGGCACACTTCCCACAAAGGCTTTGATTTTCGCTGGCTCAGAAATCAATTGTCCACTCATTTTCGTGTTACGCAAGAGTTTTACAGTCCGTTTCGCCATCTTCCTTGGTGGGTAAATTCGCAGGCTGTCTTTGTTGCAGAGTGAACTGAGCCAAGTGCCTGCGGAAGCGGCTCGACAAACTGTATACCATCGCTTTTCCGCATACTTGTCGCGTCGCCCAGTGGCCATCAGATCACGTCTGCCGCGCAGTGCAGCGCTCACGCGGTGCTCGCCTGTCATCGCGCCGACGACACCCGCGAGCAGTTCAACGTCGGCGCTGATCTCGCTGCTGCGCGTCTTACGGACTGGTTGTCTAAGAGCCGTTTCGCCGCCGCTGGCCGCGCGGTTGTCGGATCGTTCGAGGATCGTTGGGACATGCGGCGGGTCGGCGGCGCTCACGCCACGAACAGCGCCACGCAGAATGTAAGACGGGCAAATCGCGGCAACGGCGCCGAACGATCGTGCGCGGATTCGTGGACGTGTGTGGTTGCCAATCAAGAACGGGCGATGGTCGGAGTGAGTGGATTCGAACCACCGGCCCCCGCCTCCCGAAGACGGTGCTCTACCAGGCTGAGCTACACTCCGAAGCCGATTTAACTGTTATAGCGCCGCGCCGGGGCGGAGAGCAAGCCGGCGCCGCACCGCGTACGGCTAATACGCGCGCTCGATGCAGAACTGAACGACATCGAGCAGGGCCCGGCGCTCGGGGCAATCCGGGAAGCCCGCGAGCGCGGCCGATGCGCGGGCTGCGTAGTCGCGCGCCCGGGCGACGCTCTCAGCCAGCATGCCGCGCATCTCCAGATAGCCGATCGCGGCCTCCAGATCGCCTTCGTGTTGCTCCAGCGCCTCAAGCGTCCGCTCCCAGAAGGCGTGCTCGTCGCCGGTACTGCCGGCGACGGCAAGGACCACCGGCAGCGTCATCTTGCCCTCGCGGAAATCGTCGCCGACGGCCTTGCCGAGCGTCGCCTGTTTGGCGGAATAATCCAGCACATCGTCGACAATCTGAAACGCGATGCCGAGGTTCATGCCGAACGCTTCCAGCGCCTGTACGTCGGCCGCGGGCCGGTCGGCTACAACGCCGCCGATCCTGCACGCGGCGGCAAACAATTGCGCCGTCTTGGCGCGGATCACGTCGAGGTAGGCGGCTTCGGTGGTGGTGATGTCCGAAGTCGTCACCAGCTGCATCACTTCGCCCTCGGCAATGACCGATGACGCCTTGGACAGGATCGCCAGCACCTCCAGCGAGCCGTCCTCGACCATCAACTCGAAGGCGCGGCTGAACAGGAAATCGCCGACCAGAACGCTCGACTTATTGCCCCAGAGCGTATTCGCCGAAGCCAGTCCGCGCCGCAAATCGCTCTCGTCGACGACGTCGTCATGCAGAAGGGTGGCGGTGTGGATGAATTCGACACACGCCGCAAGGCCGATGTGGCGGTCGCCCTTGTAGCCGCACAGCCGGCTCGACGCGAGCGTCAGCATCGGCCGCAAGCGCTTGCCGCCGGCGGCGATGACGTGCCCGGCGAGCTGCGGGATCAGGCCGACCGGGCTCTGCATCCGCTGCATGATCACCGTGTTGACCGCGCTTAAGTCGCGCGCAACCAGTGTCATCAGCGCATCGATGGATGCTCCGCCGGCCGCCGCCTTCATGCTCGCATCTGCGGCAACGCTCACGCGCACACTCTCCTTTCGCTTCGCTCTCGGTTGACAAGGCCCAGCGGGCGAACATAAGGAGCGCGGGCGAGCGCGGTCAAGCCTGCCGGACCGAGCGAACCGCCGGCAAGCGCGAACGGCTGTTGACGCACCGACGGCACGGACGAGGCATGATGTGGTGGACAACGCCGCGGACAACTGGACGGAAAACCGGCTGCTCGGCGCCCGCGTCCTGGTGCGGCAGCCGCGCACCGGCTATCGCGCCGCCATCGATCCCGTGTTGCTCGCCGCTGCCGTCGCCGCCGCACCGGGCGAGCACGTGCTGGACGTCGGCTGCGG
>JBATPX010000139.1:0-18948 GCA_049291695.1 Defluviicoccus sp. | reverse complement strand
CCCACTCGACGCCTTCGGCTGCGGATTGCGGTCGTCGCTCGATTTGCTACACTAGCCCCTCAGGAATGAGGCCGATCAGCGCCTGCTGCGGATTGCGGTCGTCGCTCGATTTGCTACACTTCGTCGGCGGCTATTCGGCCGCGCCCGGCGGCTGCGGATTGCGGTCGTCGCTCGATTTGCTACACTCGTTACCGGGTCGATATCGTCCGTCAACCGGCTGCGGATTGCGGTCGTCGCTCGATTTGCTACACTGTTGAGGGCTATGATCGGCACGATCAGATCGCTGCGGATTGCGGTCGTCGCTCGATTTGCTACACTTTCGGTCAGGTGGTACGGCGCCAAGGGCGAGCTGCGGATTGCGGTCGTCGCTCGATTTGCTACACTGCCGGCGCGCTTGCGTAGCCCGCTCGTGTCGCTGCGGATTGCGGTCGTCGCTCGATTTGCTACACTAACCGGCGCGACCGGGCCGCAAACGGATATGCTGCGGATTGCGGTCGTCGCTCGATTTGCTACACTCTTCATGCCCGTGTTGCGCTCCCATATTTTGCTGCGGATTGCGGTCGTCGCTCGATTTGCTACACTCACGAGCGAGCGAGATGCCTGCTGCGATCGGCTGCGGATTGCGGTCGTCGCTCGATTTGCTACACTCGCATCAACACGATGCCACACCGACCATGCGCTGCGGATTGCGGTCGTCGCTCGATTTGCTACACTCTGGCATCAATGTCGCCTTCTTTGGCATGCGCTGCGGATTGCGGTCGTCGCTCGATTTGCTACACTGGGCGCGACAGACACGGTCCTCAAAAGCAAGCTGCGGATTGCGGTCGTCGCTCGATTTGCTACACTCCAATCGGCGCCCCAAGTGCCGCCAGTTTCGCTGCGGATTGCGGTCGTCGCTCGATTTGCTACACTCGCTTCCTTGCCGGCGAGCTGGTACGGACGGCTGCGGATTGCGGTCGTCGCTCGATTTGCTACACTGCCCCGCCCGCGTGAGCGCGTGGCCGAGCGGCTGCGGATTGCGGTCGTCGCTCGATTTGCTACACTTGCCCCTGGACTAACCCCCTGAGGCTGCTGCCGTTTTCGCCCTCCCGGCGGTTAAAAAAGCTCAAGCTGGGAGGGCGGCGGCGGGACATTCTGACGCTTTTTCCCGACATAGACCCTGATCCGGCTGAACTGCTTGTCGGTGATGGTGAGGAAGCGCACCTCGCCCAGCGCGGGCACGACATCCCCCATGCGCTTGAGGTGGACTTCCGCATTCTCGATCGAGGCGCAGTGGCGCGTGTAAACGGAATACTGCATCATGGTGAAGCCATCCTCGATCAGTTGCTTGCGAAAGCGCGCGTAGGCCTTGCGCTCGCGCGGCGTGTCCGTCGGCAGATCGAACATCGCGATCACCCACATCGATCGCCACCCCCAGGGAAATTGCGGTATCGGCCGCGCGTGCGCCATCAGGCCTCGTCGTCCTGATCAAGAAGATCGGGCGAAATCGGCAATCCTTCCGGCAGCGCCAGGGTGCCGTGGCCGGTAGCGGTCAACGTCCGGCACAAGGACGCGGCACTCGTCTGCAGCGCCAGGAGCAGCGGCGCCCTTCGGCCGCCGACGATGATCGTTTCGTTGAAGAGCGAGAGCAGCGCGGCGCGGGTCGAACGGTCATCGAGCCCCGGCGGCTTGCCGCCGCCCTCCTCGACGAGCAGCTTCACCCGCCAATCGACGTAAGGGCGATACGGTTCCAGCAGATCATCGGCAAGGCAGAAGGGGTTGCCGCGGTTGTGGTGGTAGACGCCGAGTGACGGGATCAGCCCGGCGGCCACCACCGCGCGGGCGGCAGCCGCGCGCACGACGGCATAGCCGTAGTTCAAGAGCGCGTTGATGCCCTCTGCTGCGCGGTCGCGGCGGAAGTCCGTCCCGAACAGGCGTGGCCAATAGCGCTGCGCCGCCTGCGCCTCCAGGTTATCGGGATCACCGGAGCGAACGCGCGCGCCCATTGGGGCCAGACCGCCATGATCGCCCGTGAAGTGCGCCAGCACGACTCCCTGCTGGGCGATCTTGGCGCGGATCAGGGCCTGCCAAGCGCGCTTCTTCACCGGCTCGCTTGCCTCGACCTGGGCGTGGTGCCGTTCGGTCTGCACATGATGGGCATCGAGCGGCAGCATCATGCCCGCCGGCAGATGGTCCCGCCCCGTGACCATCACCGTCGCCCCGGCCGCCAGGAGTTCGAGGAAAACAGCCTGGGTGTAGGTGGCGCGGGCGTCATCGACGATGACGACACCTAAATCCTCGATCGGCAGGGTTGCCGGCGGATGCTCGGGCCGCTCGACCACCAACTGCCGATGCGCGACCGAGAGACGCGTACCGGGGGTGGCGAATTCCACCGTCTTGCGGATCATCGGCAGCGGCCTCAGTCATTCGCCGGGCGGACGCGGCCGATGGGGTCAATTGAGAGTTTTGTTGCGCCTCTCGAAATAAGGCCGCCGACCATAGGCTCGAACAAGGACCATTCGTTTGGCGAAGCGTCCGCGTGGTCCAATAGCGAAATCTGCCCTTTGCTAGCGATCTTCTGAACTCGCCAGACTCGCGGAGCTTCGTCTTTTTCTTTAGCGAACTGGACGCTGTCCCCCGGCGCCAAGGACATGACGAAGGTCGCCCCCTCCTTCCACTGCCGCTGCACCACCGGCTCGCGGCGCGCCAACCTTCGGGCGGCCTCGAACAGGCTCACGACCTCGAACACCGCCTTGCCGTCGGCCGAGCGATAGATGGCGATGTGGTGGTTAGCGCCGAGGTCGGCATAGCCCGTCGCCACCTGAGCCATCAGCTTGATCTGCTGTTTCGTCAACAGCCGCACCTTGCGGACCTCCGGCCCATCGGCGCCGAGGCGCGGATAGGGCGGGAAAGCCTTCTTCGGCTCCCCGCCGTGGTCCGCCACCCATGCCTGCACGATCTGCCGCACCCGCTCATCGCGGATCTGCGAAAGGTCGCCCTTGGTCAGCGCTTCGACTTTCTTGCGGGTGACGAAGAACCGGTAGATGCCGTCCGCCTCGCCCGTATCGCCATAAACGGTCTCCTTGTGCAGCGGGCCGGAGACCTTCTTGCGCACGCGATGGGAAACGACGATGGCGGCGACCGCCTCCGCCGCATCGGCACGGATGCTGGGCCAGGGCGGCGGCAGGTCGGGGCGCTCCGCGCGCTGATCGTCCTTCGCCTGCCAGTAGCGGGAGAGCTTGTTCGTCATGCCGGGATGCGTGCAGGCGACCGTGAGCGCATCGATCGAATGGTGGCGATGATCGGCGCGTGTCTTCTCGCCGTCGTCTGAGAGGATGTTGTTGAGCCCCCAGAGCTTGCGAAGCTGGGCGGTGACGCGGCCGGTGATCGCCTGCACGTTGACGGGCGCCTGCGGTCCGACATCCGGCCACAGCCGCTTGAGGCACGCCATCGCCTCGCGCGCGGCATAGCCGGTATCGTTGAGCTGGCGGCTGGCAAAGTCCTCCAGTAATTCCTTGGCCAGAAAGCGCCTGACCTTGCCGGGGGACATCCCTTCACCGCCTTTCTTTGCGATCATGCCGTTGAGGCGGGACTGGATCTCCTGCCAGCGCTGGGCATCGTGGCTCAAGTATTCGAACGGCGTGCGGTTCGCCTTGGCGAGGTTGATATCCCTGCGGCAGAGCGTCTTGTTGGCAAAGCTGTCGTCGAACGAGCGCCAGCGCGGCCAGATGTGCTCGACCTGAAAGTCGTTCTCGCGGAACAGGGCATCGAAGCCGATCTCGTCGCCGGTATAGGGGCAGCGCTCCCGGCACTCCTTCCACAAGAGCCACTTCTCGACATCCGCGCGCGCGGGCTGGGCAATCCCTTTGGCCTCAAGGTCTTTGGTCGCGGCGCGGCGGCGGCCTTCGTTCCGGCGGATCGCACTTTGCTTCTCCTCGCGCTCTCGCTTCGAGAGGCCGACCTCGCGCGCGACCTCGACGCGGATGAAATCCGGCTTGCCATGGAGGCCGATCAGGTTGTTGACCACCTTGCGCAACTCGTTCTGAACGCGGACGACGGTGGGGTTGCGGATCTTGCCCAGGCGCTCCTGCTCGTAAGGGTCGCGCGGGCTGGGAAGCTTGGGGAGGATCTCGCCCGTCGGCCGCAGCCGGTTCGGGAACGTCTCGTTGCGCCAGTCCTCCCACGCCGGCCCGTTGAGCAGTTCACCGAAGCGCACGCCGGCTTCGAGCCGCGGCAGGAAAGCCTCCAGCGCCTGGGCCGAGAACGGCTCCCAGCCGGTGGGGAAGCTCAATTGTTTAAGCTGTTCTGCCTGTTCGGCCGTCACCGCGAAATCGAGGATGAAGCTTTCGGCGGCCGCTTGGCGGCGTTCCGCGCGCTCGCGCTCTGATCGAATCACCACACGCTGCTTACGGATCTCGCCGTAATCGGCGCTCCACAGGCGCTCGTGAACGGCCGCGCGGATCGCCTGCTTACGCGGATGGTTCGCCCATTCCGCGCCGAAGATCGCGGCAAGCTTGGCTTCGAGCGGGTTGCCGAGGAGTTTGCTCTCGTCGCCCATTTCGAGGTTGAAGAGGAGCTTCTTTTCCGCCCCCGGTTCGCCCTGGCTTGCGAACAACGGCTTCAGCGCCGCGCGCACGCCGGCCCAGCTCATCGAGGCTTGGGTTTGCAGTTTCGCCAGGATCGCCGTCCGTTCGTCCGCTTCCAGCGGCCGGGCGTTGCCGCCGGCAAGGGCGAGGTTGTTGAGCTTTTCCAGCATGCGCCGCTGCTGCGACAGCCAGGCGCCCTTGGGGCACAATGGCGCGCCGGGCATGAACCGGCATTCACCCAGCGTATTCTTTCGCCAGAAGACTGGTCGCTGAGCGAAAATCGCATCCTCAACCCTGGACTTGAACCCGTCCTGCCGCAGAACTGGATGGTGGGCCGCTTGGGTCGACCACACCTTCTCGAACTCGTCTTGCACATTGGTGCGCAGCGCATGCGCGCCGCGGCGGCGGCTTGTGAGCGGATTGCGCTCGGCCAGCCAGGCGCCAAGCGTTGTCCCAGCATCCTTCAACGCCTTGCACGTCTTCTCCGCTTCCGTCTTGGCTTCCTTCTCCTCGGCAGCCTGGCTGCCTTCGTTGTCCGATTCCTCGACATCGCGGCCGCGGAAATGGCGCCGGTGCGCGAGATGATAGAGCGCGCGGCCGAGTTCGTGTGCGCTCAGGGCCTCGGTGAGCCCGCGCGTGCGCAAGTCGTAGGGGTCGGTCGCCATGACTGCCGGCCACTTAGCCGCATTGAAGGCCGGCAGCAGGCCCGCTTCGGCGAGCGTTTCGTTCAGCAACCTGCGCCGGTCCTTCCGGCGGCGCATTTGGCGGCGGACCATGCGTTTTTGCCGGCGCGTCTGGTTGAGCGGTGTTCCGTCGGGATCGCGCGCCTCCGGGAAAACCCGCACCCCTAAGCGGAGGATCCTTCCCCTCTCGACGTCGGGCTCATGGTCGATGACCGCGAAACCGATCGAGGTCGTGCCGATATCAAGCCCGAAAATGCGCGCCATCGCGACACCCCCTTGTTGGTACAGGGGGAAAATGCTACCTTTTTATCTGTAGCAAATCGAGAGGCGGTCGCTTTTCGCAAGCAAATCGACCCTTCGTGCGGGCTCGGCATCCCAAGGTCAATCGCCGGCTTTCGAACCCCTGCCCTCGGGCAGGGGTTTGTGCTTTGAGCGGGCCGCTTCTTCTCCCGCCCCGCTGCCCGCCCCACCCACCCCCGCGCGTCACGAAAACAGCTTGTCGATGTCGTCCTGGGAGATTTTGCACTCGGTTTCGAGCGGCGGGCCGTTGAGGAGGTGGGCCTCGCTCGCGGGGTCTTCGATGCCGGCCGCCGTCGCGTATTCGGCGAACGCCACCGGGCCGCCCAGGTAGTCGATCATGCGGTCGACCGAGGCCTCAACCGACTTCACCGTGTTGACGACCTTGGTGATGCGCTGGCCGGTGATGTCCTGGAAGTTGCAGGCCTCGAAGATACGCACGACGCGCGCGGCGATCTCCTCCAGCGCGCTCACCTCCTCGTCGCGGGCGCAGAAGGCGCGCAAGGTGCGCACCGCGGCGTCGATCTCCTCGGCGGACGCGAGAATGCAGTTGGTCGCCGTCTCGGTCGCCTCGACCACGGCGTCGAGCTCGTTGGTGGTGACGCTGACGGCCGTCGGCAGCGCGCGCTTGGCCCTGAGCGCCGCCAGCTCGTCCTTGGTGCGCTGGATGGTGCGCCGCAGCGTTGCGACCTCCGAGCGCATCGACGAGGCCTCGCCGCTGTCCGTGGCGACGGCCGCGCCGGGCGCATCCGACACCGTAGGCGCGCCGGCCAGCATCTGCTTGAGTTCGTCGATCGCGACGAGCACCTGCCGCTGAGCGGCGCTGCAGGCACACGAATCGCCCGCCGTCGCGGCCGGCTGGGCGCCGCTGCCGCGCTGCAAGCGCCTGATTTCGGCGGTGAATTCTTTGGGCGAGGACATGTCTGACATGGAGCCGTTCACACTATAGCGATCCGGGCAAGAGACCCTGGCAAGAGACCCTGGCAGGAGACACCGGTCGTCACATCCCAACCAATACGGGAGCGGGATTAAGAAGTCCTTAGCGCGCGCCCGGCGGCAGCCGCGGGCCCGGCCGCTGCGTCCGGGGCTGCGGCTGAGCCTTGAGTCGCTGTGTTGTGCAAGACCCGCGGGCGTGCTAAGTCTTTGTGCTGTGCGGCAACAACGCATGAGTTTGACGAGCTGACGAACGTGGCGAGCCCCCCGCCGGATCCCCCTAATTCCGATACCACGCCGGTCGCGATCGAGGAGGAGATGAAGCGCTCCTACCTCGATTACGCCATGAGCGTGATCGTGTCGCGAGCGCTGCCCGATGTGCGCGACGGCCTCAAGCCGGTGCAGCGGCGCATCATCTACGCCATGCACGAGAACGGCTACACCCACGACAAGCCGTTCCGCAAGGCCGCGCGCATCGTCGGCGACGTCATGGGTAAGTACCACCCGCACGGCGACCAGGCGATCTACGACGCGCTGGTGCGCATGGCGCAGGATTTTGCCATGCGGCTGCCGCTGATCCAGGGCCAGGGCAACTTCGGCTCGATGGACGGCGACCGGCCGGCGGCGATGCGCTACACCGAGGCCCGGCTGGCGGAAGCGGCGCACGCGCTGATCGACGATATCGACAAGGAAACCGTCGACTTCCAGCCCAACTACGATGAGAGCGTGCAGGAGCCGATGGTGCTGCCGGCGCGCTATCCCAACCTGCTCGTCAACGGCGCCGGCGGCATCGCCGTCGGCATGGCGACCAACATGCCGCCGCACAATCTGGGCGAGGTGATCGACGCCTGCTGCGCCGTTATCGATGAGCCTGAGATTTCGATCGATGAGCTGATCGAGCGCCATGTGCAGGGGCCGGACTTCCCGACCGGCGGCATCATCTTGGGCCGGCACGGGTTCATCTCCGCCTACCAGACCGGCCGCGGCTCGGTCGCCGTGCGCGCCGTCGTCCGCATCGAGACGATTCGCAAGGAGCGCCAAGCGATCATCGTCGACGAGATCCCATACCAGGTCAACAAGGCGCGCCTGGTCGAGATCATCGCCGAGGCGGCGCGCGAGAAGCGGATCGAGGGCATTGCCGATCTGCGCGACGAATCCGACCGCGATGGCATCCGCGTCGTCGTCGAGGTCAAGCGCGAGGCGGAGCCGGAGATCGTCCTCAACCAGCTCTACCGCTTCACGCCGCTGCAGACCTCGATCGGCATCACGATGCTGGCCTTGGACGGCCGCCGGCCGCGGACGATGAACTTAAAGCAGCTGATCGAGGCATTCCTCATCTTCCGCGAGGAGGTCATCCGCCGCCGCAGCGTCTTCCTCCTGGGCAAGGCGCGCACGCGGGCGCATGCCCTGATCGGCCTCGCGGTTGCGGTCGCCAACATCGATGCCGTCGTCCAGACCATCCGCTCGGCGCCCGACGCCGCCGCCGCCCGCCAGGCGCTGATGGGCCGCAGCTGGCCGGCGCGCGACATCGAGCCCATGATCTTGCTGATCGACGAGGAAGACCACCGCGTCGAAGACGGCGCGTATCGTTTAAGCGAGGCGCAGGCGCGCGCCATCCTCGATATGCGTTTGCAGCGCCTCACCGGCCTCGAGCGGGAAAAGATCCGCGAGGAGCTCGACGCGCTCGGCAAGGAGATCGCGGGCTACCTCGCCATTCTCGGCTCCCGCGAGAAGCTGCTCGACGTCTTGCGTGGCGAGCTGGTGGAGGTGAAGGAGCGGTTTGCGACGCCCAGGCGCACCCGCTTCGAAGACTTTGGCCCGGAAGCCGACATCGAGGACCTGATCCAGCGCGAGGACATGGTGGTGACGGTCACCATCACCGGCTACATCAAGCGGGTGCCGTTGAGCACCTATCGCGCCCAGCGGCGCGGCGGCAAGGGGCGCGCGGGCATGGCAACGCGGGAGGAGGATTTCGTCTCCCACGTGTTCGTCGTCAACACGCATACGCCGGTGCTGTTCTTCTCCTCGACCGGCATCGCCTACAAGCTCAAGACCTACCGCCTGCCGCAGGGGACGCCGCAGGCGCGCGGCAAGGCGATGGTCAACCTGCTGCCGCTCAAGGCCAAGGAGACGATTACCGCGCTGATGCCGCTGCGCGGCGACGAAAGCACCTGGAGCGACCTTTATGTCGTCTTCGCCACGTCGTCAGGGCGGGTCCGCCGCAATGCCTTGAGCGACTTCATCACCATCAACGCCGGCGGCAAGATTGCGATGAAGCTCGACGAGGGCGACCGGCTGGTGCGGGTGCGCCCGTTTGCCGATGCCGACGACGTGCTGTTGTTCACCCGCCGCGGCCAGTGCATCCGCTTTCCCGTTGCCGATCTCCGCGTGTTCAGCGGCCGGACCTCGACGGGTGTGCGCGGCATCAAACTGGGTGCCGACGATGAAGTCATCAGCATGTGCGGCCTTACGCACGTCGAGATCGATGCAGCCGGCCGCGAGGAATACCTCCTGGCCGCAAACGCGCGCCGCCGGCTCGCGGGCAGCGACTACAGCGATCGGCCGGATGCGCGCGCGGCCGACGAGGCGCAGGCGGCACGGCTCGACCAGCCGGACTTCACGGCGCTGGCGGAGGCGGAGGAATTCCTCCTGACCGTCGCCGAGGACGGCTACGGCAAACGCACGTCGGCATACGAGTACCGCGCGACCGGGCGCGACGGCTCCGGCATCGCAGCGCTCGACCTCACGCGGGCACAAGGGGAGAGCACCACCGTGGCGGCGTTCCCGGTGCTGCCGACCGATCAGATCGTGATGGTTACCGATGCCGGCCAGTTGATCCGGATCGCGGTGCCTGAAATCAGCATCATGGGACGCAAGACCCGCGGCGTGCGCCTGTTCGCCACCGCAGAGGGCGAGCGGGTGGTATCGGTCAGCCGCATCCGCGACGTCGACGACGCCCCCGCCGCCGACGAGGAAAACGACGCAACGCCCCGCGAGGGGATGGAAAACGACACCGGGACTCCCCAAAACGGTGAGGATACCGGCGACCCAACCGGGACGTAATCGGCGGGACGTAATCGGCGGGACACGATCTACGGGACAACGCCAGCGGGACAACGCCGGCGCGACCGCAACGAAAGTGAACGAGAATCACTCGGAGGAGTATAAGGACGATGGGCGAGCCGCGCGTCGGCGTATACCCGGGGACATTCGACCCGGCCACCAACGGTCACCTTGACATCATCACGCGCGCGACCCGGATCGTCGACCGGCTGATCATCGCGATCGCCGCCAATCCCGGCAAGGTGCCGATGTTTACATTGCAGGAGCGGGTCGAGATGATGCAAGAGCAGGTCTCGCTGATGCGCAATGGCGACGGCAGCCACATCGAGGTTCGCCCCTTCGACGAACTGCTGATGCACTTCGTCGAGAAGCTGGGTGCGACGACGATTGTGCGCGGCCTGCGCGCGGTTTCGGATTTCGAGTATGAGTTTCAGATGGCGGGCATGAACACCCGGCTCAATCCGCGGGTCGAGACGGTGTTCCTGATGGCTTCGGAACGCCAGCAGTTCATCGCGTCCCGCATGGTTAAGGAGGTTGCCGTCCTGGGCGGCGATGTTTCGTCCTTCGTGCCGGCCCAGGTCGCGCAGCGCATTCGGCGCAAATTGGCGCAGATTGACCGCAAATTCGCCTGAAGCGTCGGCCGCGCCGGCCTCGGGGCCCGTAGTTCAGTGGTAGAACACGTGACTTTTAATCACGGTGTCGCAAGTTCGATCCTTGCCGGGCCCACCACCTTGCGGGCGACGCGGAGAAGCGGCGTGTGCACCAGCGTCGTTTGCGGGCGCGCAAACGGAGGCTGCCGTGAATGATGGCTGGCCGAGTGCCGTGGAGACGGCTGCCGATGTTCTGGGCGACATGCTGATCGCGCTCGCCGAGGGTGAGGCCGAGCACACGCATGAGGACATCGCGGCCGCCGTGCTAACGGCCGGTCTGACCGCGCTGGTGATGGACGGGCCGAAGGCCGAGCGCCTCGAGGAGGTCGCAGGCGTCCTCTATGGCAAGCTGCATGACGGTGGCGGCGATGGATGGGCTTCGCTGAGTGAACCCGAACGTGGTTTCTGGTTCGATCTCGCATCGGCTGCGATCCGGGCCGCCGACAGTGCGCTGCTCACGGCAGCCGGCCTGCCGCCGAAGACGATCGCCTAGACACTTCGCCTAGTTAAAGGGCGTGTGGGCGGCGCTGCCAAGCGGCTTTAAGCCGATCGCCTAAGCCGCCCAGCTTGCGGTGGTGTCGACGAGGAGCGCGTAGAGCGCCTCGCTGTCGTCGGTGCCGCGCAGCTTTTCGCATGCGCTTTTGTCGCGCAACAGCCGCGAGGCCCGCGCCAGCGCCTTCAGGTGGTCGGCGCCCGATGCCTCCGGCGCCAACAACAAGAAGATCAGGTCGACCGGCCGCTCGTCGATCGCATCGAAATCGATCGGGTGCTCCAGGCGGGCGAAAACCCCGTAAATGCGATCGAGGTTCGGCAGCTTGCCATGCGGGATGGCGATGCCGTTGCCGACGCCCGTGGTGCCGAGTTTTTCGCGCTTGTCGAGTGCCTTGAAGATCGCGTCCTCGCTCTGACCGGTGATCTCCGACGCCCGCCGCGCAAGGTTTTGCAGCGCCTGCTTCTTGCTCGTGGCCCTGAGTTTCGCCACAACTTGGCTAGGTCCGAGCAGATCAGCGATATCCATGGTTTTCGCAGCCCCTGTTACGCCGTCTGCGTATTCGCGGGGTCGATCCAGCCGATGTTGCCGTCACGCCGACGGTAGACGACGTTCAAGACGCCGTGCTTCCGGTTGCGGAACATCAGCGCCGGCACGTCCGCCAGATCCATGCGCATGACCGCCTCACCCACACTCAACGTCTCAATCTCCGTCGGCAATTCGGCGATGATGGCAGGTTGGCCTTCGGCCGGCAACTCCTCTTCCTCGCTCTCCGGCTGGATGACGTACTTGAGGGCCGGGATCGTGATCTCCTCGCTGGGACGGCCCTTGTGGTGGTCGTTGAGCCGTCGCTTGTAGCGGCGGAGCTGCTTGGCGATCCGCTCGAGGGCGGCGTCAAATGCGGCGTAAGCGTCCTCGGCGTCGCCGCGGCCCTGGATCACCACGCTCTTGACCGGATGCACGGTGATATCGGAGCGGAACTGGTGCGCCTCACGCGAGACCGCGACCGTCGCGTCGAGCGCGCGCGCGAAATACTTGGCCACGATGCCGCTCAACTCCGCCTCGATGTGGGCGCGCAACGCCTCACCGATATCGAGCCCCTTCCCTTTGATCGCAAGGTCCATCATGACGTTCTCCCGGTGCCGGCTCTTGCCCTGGTCACCCCAGGGGTCCCGACCGTTTGCACTCACACCGCCCCATGAGCTAAGCTCGAACCGCCGCAGCGGCAAGGCCCCGACCCGCGCGAAGCGGGACGATAGTTGCCAGTAAAAGTCGTGTCAAGGTCGGGTGCCGGCCTGTGCCTACCTGAGTTCGCTCTTCTCGCGCCGACGCAGCACAGAGGAGGAGATCCCCAATGCCTCCCGGTACTTTGCAACGGTCCGCCGCGCAATGTCGATCCCTTCTTTCTGCAGCGTCTCGGCAAGGGCGTCGTCGGACAGGATCCGATCCGGGTTTTCCTGCTGGATCAGAGCCTTAAGACGATACCGGACCGCAGCCGCCGAATGCGCATCGTCGCCGTTCGAGCCGCCGACCGCGTGCGTGAAGAAGAACTTGAGCTCGTAGATCCCGCGCGGCGTCGCCATGAACTTGTTCGAGGTCACCCGGCTGATCGTGCTCTCGTGCAGGCTGAGCGCCTCGGCGATGTCGCGCAGCACCAGGGGCCTCAGCGACTGCACGCCATGCGCGAGAAAGCCCTCCTGCCGGCGGACGATTTCGGTTGCCACTTTGAGGATCGTGGTTGCCCGCTGGTGCAGCGCCTTGACCAGCCAATTGGCCGACTGCAGGCACTCGCTGATGTACTGACGCTCGGCTTTGCTTCGTACCGCGCGGCTGACCAGGGCATAGTAGCGGTTGTTGACGAGCACCCGTGGCAGGGCGTCGCTGTTGAGTTCGATCGCCCAGCCGCCCTTGGGCCGCGGCCGGACGAAAATATCCGGGATGACCGGTTGCACGTCTGCGTAATCGAACGCCAGCGCCGGCTTCGGGTTGAGCGAGCGGATCTCTGCGATGGCCCGGTTCAGCGTCTCGCCGTCGATCTCGCACAGCCGGCAGAGTGCACCCCACTCGCGCCGGCCGACCAGATCGAGGTGGTCGAGCAGGCACACCATCGTCCAATCGAGTCGGCCGCGGTCACACAGCTGCAGCCGTAAGCACTCGGCCAGCGTGCGGGCGAAGATGCCGGGCGGATCGAACTGCTGCAGCTTGGCGAGGACGTGCGCCACCCGCTCCTCCGTGCAGCCGAGCAGTTCCGCGATCGAGCCGAGCTCGCCTGTGAGGTAGCCGGCATCGTCCAGGAAGTCGATGAGATGGGCCGCGATCAGCCGGTCTACAGGATCGCTGATGTCAAGGATGACCTGACCCCACAGGTGATCCTTGAGCGTCGGCCGCTGTGCGAGGCGGTTCTCAAGGTTGACGTCGCCGTCGTCTGCGCCCCCTCCTTTCTCGCGTGATCCGATGCTCCCATCCTGGCTCAGGCCGCCACCCGCCGCACGATCGTCATCGAAGACATTGTCCGGCATCTCGAAGTCGAGGCTTGCCTCGGCAACATCGAGGGACTCGCCGCCAACCGCCTGATCGACCGCAATCGGATCGCCATCGGCAGCCGCCGGCAGCAGTTCGCCGTCGGCCCCGTCGCGCCCGTCGGCCTCAGCGCTGCCTTCGCGTTCGAGCAGCGGGTTCTGCTCGAGCTGAGCCTCGACGTACGCCGTCAGCTCCAAGCTTGAGAGCTGCAGCAGCTTGATCGCCTGCTGCAGCTGCGGAGTCATGACCAGCGACTGGCTCTGCCTGAGTTCGAGACGGGGACCGAGCGCCATGGCGATTACCGATCAGGCGTTCTAAAGGCTGAACCGTTCGCCGAGGTAGAGGCGGCGCACATCAGGGTTATCGACAATGGCGGCGGCGGATCCCTCCATCAGCACGGTTCCGTCGTGGATGATGTAGGCGTGATCGATGACGTCCAGCATTTCGCGGACATTGTGATCGGTGATCAGAACGCCAATACCCCGGTCCTTCAGGTGAACGACGAGATCACGGATGTCTCTGAGCGCAATCGGATCAATGCCGGCGAAAGGTTCGTCGAGAAAGATGAACTGCGGGTTACAGGCGAGCGTGCGCGCGATTTCGACCCGTCGCCGCTCGCCGCCCGAGAGCGCAACCGCTGGTGACCGCCGCACCTTGGTCAGCCCGAACTCGGTGAGCAGGGCTTCGATGATCGCGTCGCGGTGTTCGCGGACCCTCTCGCGCGGCTCAAGCACGGCGCGCAGGTTGTCCTCCACCGAGAGGCCGCGAAAGACCGAGGGCTCCTGCGGCAGATAGCCGATGCCGAGCCGGGCACGGCGGTACATCGGCAGCCGGGTGATATCGTGGCCGTCGAGAACGATGCTGCCCTGATCGGGCGCGACGAGGCCGGTCACCATGTAGAAGCATGTGGTCTTGCCGGCGCCGTTGGCGCCCAAGAGCCCCACGATCTCGCCCCGCTGCACCGACAGGCTGACGCCGCGGACGACCGGCCGCCGGCCATACCGCTTCGCGAGGCCGATCGCATAGAGCCCGTGTTCGGTCACGCCATTGCGGCCGCGGTCTTCGCCTGCGGCAGCCTCTCTCGACGGCGTGGCAATGTCGGTGGTAAGCGTCATGTCCCGAGCCGGATGGCGCGCGTCGCGCCGTGTTAGAATCTCGTCCTATTGCTTCTTGATTGCGCCGGGCGCGATCAGGCCGCGGACGCGTCCGGTGTCTGCCGTGCCGCCGCACGGCAGCAGCCGGCTGACACCCGTTTTCAGGTCGATCTCGCCCTTGCACCCATTCAGCTGCGTTTCGCCGCGCGTGATCTTGACCGCACCGGTGAGCTGCGCAACCCCGGCATCCAGGTCATAGAGCGCCTGGTCGCTGCGCATCACGTCGTTCGGCGTGACGATGCGCACGTTGCCTTCGGCCTCGATCCGCCGCAGCCGTGACGCACCTTCGTTCGCGTTCTGCTTCGCCGCTTGGTTTGCGGGGCGAAGAAATGCTTTCAGCGTTTTCGCGCGCACTTCACGCTCACCCTGGCGCGCATAGACATTGCCAGTGGCGACGAGGGTGCGGGTTCGCGTCGCGTATTCCATGCTCTCCTCGGCCGTGATCAGGCTGTCGCCACTCACGAGCCGCAGCCGATCGCCGGTGAGAAGGAGAACGTTATTGGCAAGATCGAAGGTCGCGCGGTCGCCGGCGAGCGTTTCGGAGGCCGATGCAATGCGGACGTCGCCATCGGCATTGACCTCCCAGATCTCCGTCGTGCCGTCGGCCCGCTCGCGGTAGCGCGCGCTCAAGATGCGCGCTTCGACGGTCAGATCGCCGCGGACGGCGCGGGCGTTGCCGCGCGCAAAGACGATCTTGTCTTCGCGCCGCCACTCGATGCCCTGATCGGCCTGGATCTCGATCGGTTCGTCCGCCTGGGCTGGCTCAAGCGCCCAGGTGCTGGCCGGCCCCATCGCAAGGGCGTACCAGCTGCCGAGGACGAGCACAGTCAGCAGAGCCCAGAGCCGTGGAGCGCACGTGCTCATGATGCGCCCGCCTCAAAGGCCTCCCGGCTGATCAGCCGGGAGCGGCCGAGGAACGTAACCGTCTTGCCGCCTTCCTCCAGGCGGAAGCCATCCGCCTGCAGGTGGCCGAACGGGCCCGCCGCCAGCACCGGTTGGTTCCCCTCGGCGCGCTCCTTGCGGATATCGAGCAGCGTCGATTCGGTCTTCATGGAATAGTCCTGGCCGACATCGAGCAGCACATCGCCGCTCAGCGCAAGCGTCCACAGGTCCTGATCATAGACGCCGCGGTTTGCCTGCATCGTCACGGGCCGCCCGTCCGCCAGCGACATGCTCAGCCGAGGCGATTCAAGCTGGACCCGGTTCCGCTCCTTGTCGACCGGCCGGAGGAGGCTCGAGTGCAGGGAAAACGGCCGGCCGTGGCGGTCGATGCCGGTATAGACGGCGTTCAGGACCGCGTCGCGATCCCGGCCGAGGTCGACCACCGGCAGCGCGGCAGCGATGTGCAGCCGATCGCCGCTCGGCGCGAGGTAAGGCCACAGCACGAGGGTCCCGCAGCCTGCCGCAGCGAGGGCGATGAAGGCCGCCCGCACGGCGCCGATCGCGAGCGAGGAGCGGACGGCTGCCGGCCGGGCTGCGGGGCTCGGAAGGTACCGAGCGGTTACAGGCGAACCGGTCACGGTCAAAGACGCAAGCTCACGCCACGCCGGCACGCAGGCAGTCGTGGACGTGCAAGACGCCAACCGGCCGCCCGTTATCGACCACGAACAGGTTGGTGATGTTGCGCCCGCTCATGAAGCCAAGCGCCTCGCTGGCGAGGGCATCCGGCCGGATCGCCTTCGGGTGCGCGGTCATGACCTGACGCGCCGTCAAACCGACGAGGTCGCCGCTCATGTGGCGGCGCAAGTCACCGTCGGTGATGATCCCCGCCAACCGGCTCTCCTCGTCGACGATGCCGACGCAACCGAAGCCCTTCGAACTCATGACGATCAGCACTTCCGCCATCGAGGTGTCGCCGCTCACCAGCGGCATCGCCTCGCCGGTATGCATGATGTTGGCGACCCGCAGCAGCCGCCGGCCGAGCTTGCCGCCGGGATGCAGAACGCGAAAATCATCCGAGGAGAAGCCTTTGCGCTCCAACAGTGCGACGGCCAGCGCATCGCCGAGCGCCAGCATGACGGTCGTCGAGGTCGTCGGCGCGAGGCCCATCGGGCACGCTTCGGGGGTATCAGGCAGAAGCAGCGCGACATCGGATGCCTCCGCCAGCGTGCTTCCGGCGCGCCCGGTAATGCCGATCAGCGGAATCTCGAAGCGCTTGCAATAGGTGACCAGGTCGGCGAGCTCCGGCGTCTCGCCTGAGTTCGAGAACGCGATCACGGCATCGTTCTCGGTCACCATTCCGAGGTCGCCGTGGCTTGCCTCCGCCGGGTGGACGAAAACCGCCGGCGTGCCGGTTGATGCCAGGGTCGCCGCGACCTTGCGCGCGACATGACCGCTCTTGCCCATGCCGGTGACGACGACGCGCCCGCTGGCGCCCTCCAGAGCCGCAATGGCCCTGGTGAAGCTCTCGTCGAGAGAACTCGACAGTGCCTCGATGCCCGACGCCTCAAGCCTCAGCACACGCCGCGCCGAGGCGAGACCGCCCTGCGTCTGATCTCCAAGCGCCGGTGCCAACTGCGTCGACACGTCTTGCTACTCCTCCACTCGTCCCGCCGCACCTGGTTCGAACGCCGATGTTTAACCCTTGCCGGCGCTGCACCTGTCCGCTGTCAGGGCCGCAAGCAAACATCGTTCCAAGTCGGGCGGGAGTATGGCCAGCTCGATGCAGCCGGTCAACCACCGAGGTCGGCAGCCGGCAGCGAACTCACGCGCTGCACAAGGCAAGGCAGGCGCAGGCGCGCGCGGCGCCCATGCGCTTTCGCTCGCGCCGGTCCCGCCCGGTCCCGAACTGATCGATTTCGCGGCTCAACCGATTTGAGGGTGTGCGGGGTGACGGTGCCGGTTTGTCAAGGCCGGCCGGGCTGGTGTATCGTCGGCACGACGTCAGGGACTTAACGATCGCAAGGGGCGGCCATGCATATCGGGATGCTGTTGCCAAGGCACGCGCGTTTTCGCGGCGATCACTTGGCCTTTGTCTGCGGCGACCAACGCTTCACCTATCGCGCCTTCAACGCCTACGTGAACAAGCTCGCCAACGCGATTCTGGCGGCGGGCTTGCAGAAGGGCGACAAGGTGGCAACCGTGCTGCCGAACTGCACCCAGTTGATGGCCGCCTACTGGGCTGCCGCCAAGAGCGGCACCGTCATCGTGCCGATGAGCCCACTGTTGCAGGACGCCGGCCTGATCTCGCTCCTGGCGGACTCGGATTCCGTCCTCGTCCTCGGCCATGCCAGCTTCACCGCAACCTTCCAGCGCATCCGGACGCAGCTGCCGGCGATCACGGCTGAGCGCTGGATCCTCGTCGGCGATGCCGCGCCGCCTCGGGGCTTCCGCTCCTACGAGGCCTTCGTTGCCGATGCCAGCGAGGACAATCCGCCCGATACAGGCCTCACTGAGCACGATGTCTTCAACATCATGTATTCGAGCGGCACAACCGGCCTGCCGAAGGGCATCGTCCACACCCACTTTGTGCGGGCCATGTATTGCATGATCTTTGCCATGAGCTTCCGCGTCATCCCGGAGAGCGTCGTCCTGCACGCCGGTTCGATCGTCTTCAACGGCGCCATGGTCGATCTGATGCCGTGGATGTTCGCCGGCGCCACCTATGTCCTGCACGAGACCTTCAATGCCGAGGCGGTCATCGAGACGATCGCGTCGCAAAAGGTGACACACATCGTCATGGTGCCGGCGCAGATCATCCAGGTCCTCGACAGCAAGGCCTTCACGCCGGAGAAGCTGTCGTCGCTCGAGATGCTGCACAACATCGGCGCGCCGCTCCTGATCGAGCACAAGAAGCGGATCAACGAGCTGCTGCCGGGCCGCTTCTACGAGCTCTACGGCTTGACCGAGGGCCTGATGACGGTGCTCGACAAGCACGATTCCATCCGCAAGGAGGGCTCGGTCGGCTGCCCGCCGCCGTTCATGGAGATCAAGATCGTGCGCGAGGACGGCAGCGACGCCGCCCCGCGCGAGGTGGGCGAGATCGTCGGCCGCAGCCCGTGCCTGATGCCGGGCTACTACAAGCGGCCGGACCTGACGGCGAAGGCGATCCGCGACGGCTGGCTCTACTCCGGTGACGCCGGCTATCTTGACGACGAGGGCTATCTCTATCTCGTCGACCGGATCAAGGACATGATCCTCTCCGGCGGCGTCAACGTCTTCCCGCGCGACATCGAGGAGGTGATGGGCCAACATCCGGACGTGCGCGAGGTGGCGGTGTTCGGCATCCCTGATGCGAAATGGGGCGAGGTTCCAGTCGCGGCGGTGGCGCTGCGCGCCGGCGCGACCGTGACGGCAGACGAATTGCGCACGTGGACCAACGCCCGGGTGGCCGCCAAGTTCCAACGCATTACCGATGTCGTCTTCTTTGACGAGTTTCCGCGCAACGTCGCCGGCAAGACGCTGAAGCGCGAGATGCGCGATCGGTACACGCCGCGCTGAGGCGTTCGCTGAGGCTGCGGCCCGGTGCCCTCAAACCCCGACTAAGGCTGGGCGGCTGAGGGCGAAGGTGGTTCTCGGGGGATCGGCGAGGGTCCTGGCGGCTTCGGAGGTGAGGCGGAGCAGGATGGTTCGGGCGTGGCGGACGACCTTGCC
>JBATPX010000138.1:0-24584 GCA_049291695.1 Defluviicoccus sp. | reverse complement strand
CAGCACCCGCGCCCGCAGCGCCCCCGGCACCGTCAGCGAGCGCAGCAGAGGCAGCGAGAGCAGCAGAGGCAGCAAGCGCCAAGGCCAAGAAGGCCGCAGCCGAGGCGAGTGCGACGGCGGCAAAAGCGAAGCCGGCTGCCAGCAAGAAGGCAGCGGCGGCGGAAAAGGCCGCAGCCGAGCCGAAGAAGTCTGCTGCAAAGAAGAAGGGTTAGCGCTCCGAATTAAGCGGAAAAGATCAGCTTCCGTTAGAACTCAGTAAGCCAAGTTTGGCTAAACGTAACGTGCAAAGGGGCGATCGATAGGCCGGCGGGGATCGGAGCTTTTGAGCTCTTTACTTTGGTGGCCGCCTTTCCAACAATCAAATCCGGAAGCGGGACTGATGCAATCATGACCAACAAGAACCTGGAAGCTGAGATCGACCGCATTCTCAATGCCGATCACGGTGATCCTTTCTCGATCCTGGGGATGCACAAGGGCCAAGCCGGCGGGGCCGACGTCATTGTGCGCACGTTCCAGCCCCACGCGCGGCGGGTCAGCGTCGTCGACTCCGCAACCGCCAAGGTGGTCGCGGAATTGCCGAAGGTTCGCGAGGAGGGGTTTTTTGCGGGCGCCGTCAAGGGTCGCGCGACGCCGTTCCGCTACAGGCTGCGACTGCTGCCGCACGATTCGGACGAGGAATACGACGTCGAGGATGCGTACCGCTTTGGCCCCGTCCTGGGCGAGATCGATATCCATCTCCTCGTCGAGGGGACGCATTTACGGATCTTCGAGAAGCTCGGCTCGCATCCAATGACCGTCGACGACGTTCCCGGGGCGGGCTTTGCCGTCTGGGCGCCAAATGCGCGCCGCGTCAGCGTGGTCGGGGATTTCAACGGCTGGGACGGGCGCCGGCATCCGATGCGCTGCCGGTTCGAGTGCGGCGTGTGGGAAATGTTCATCCCCCACGTGACCGCCGGCATGCCGTACAAGTATGAGATCGAGGACCGGTTCGGCAATCTGATGTCGCAGAAGGCCGACCCGTTCGGCCAGGAGGCGGAGATACCGCCCAAGACCGCCTCGCTCGTGCCGGCCGAACTCCCATACGCGTGGGGCGACGACGAGTGGATGCGCACAAGGGCGCACCGCAACGATCGCGACGCAGCGGTCTCGATCTACGAGGTGCACCTCGCGTCCTGGCGGCGCAAGCCGGAGGAGGAGAACCGCTTTCTCACCTATCAGGAGCTTGCCGACGAGCTGGTGCCATACGTCAAGGACCTTGGCTTTACCCACATCGAACTGATGCCGATCCACGAGCATCCGTTCGACGGCTCATGGGGCTACCAGCCGGTCGGCCTGTTCGCCCCCACCAGCCGCTTCGGAAGCCCGAACGATTTCAAGCTATTCATCGATCGCTGCCACCAGGAGGGGCTCGCGGTCCTGATCGACTGGGTGGCCGGTCATTTCCCCGGCGATCCGCACGGGCTCAACTACTTCGACGGCACCCACCTCTATGAGCATGCCGACCCGCGCATGGGCAAGCACATGGATTGGGACACGCTGATCTTCAACTACGGCCGCCGCGAGGTCAGCAACTTCCTGCTTTCCAACGCGCTCTACTGGATGGAGGAGTTCCACATCGACGGGCTCAGGGTCGATGCGGTGGCCTCCATGCTCTACCTCGACTACAGCCGCAAGGAAGGCGAGTGGATCCCGAACGTGTTCGGTGGCCGGGAGAACCTGGAGGCGATCGATTTCCTCAAGCGCATGAACGAACTGGTTTACGGCAACCACGAAGGGGTGGTGACCGTGGCCGAGGAATCGACGGCGTGGCCGATGGTGTCGCGGCCCACATACCTGGGCGGCCTCGGTTTCGGCTACAAGTGGAACATGGGCTGGATGAACGACACCTTGCGCTACATGTGCAAGGAGCCGGTGCACCGGCGGTATCACCACAATCTCCTGACGTTCGGGCTGTTGTACGCGTTTACCGAAAACTTCGTGCTGCCGATCTCCCATGACGAGGTGGTGCACGGCAAGGGCTCGCTGTTGAGCAAGATGCCGGGCGATTCCTGGCAGCAGTTCGCGAACCTGCGCACCTACCTCACGTTCATGTGGACGATGTCCGGCAAGAAGCTCCTGTTCATGGGCTGCGAGTTCGCGCAAGGCGATGAGTGGAACCACAACAAAAGCCTCGATTGGCATCTGCTCGCGTACCCCCTCCAACAGGGCGTGCAGGGCCTCGTGCGCGATCTGAACCGCGTCTACCGTGACAACTCGGCGCTGCATGAGCTCGACTGCATGTCGGAAGGATTCGAGTGGATCGACTGTCACGACTCCGACAACAGTGTCATCTCGTTCCTCCGCCTCGGCAAAAACCATGACAACTTCGTCGTCGTCGTCTGCAACTTCACGCCGGTGCCGCGCACCGGCTATGCCTTCGGCGTGCCGCGCGGCGGCGAGTACGAAGAGATCCTCAACTCGGATGCGGCCTGCTATTCCGGCAGCGGCGTCGGCAACGGCGGTCGCGTCATGGCGGAGGAGATCAGCTCGCACGGGCGGCCGTTCACGTTGAAGCTGAATGTGCCGCCGCTGGGCGCGCTGATCCTGAAGCCGGTCGCCCCGCCAGTCGTCGCGAGCGTCGAGCCGGCCGCCGTGGCGGCGCCGGAGGACACAAGCCCCGTCGAAGAGAGCGTGTCTGAAAGCGTCGCGGAGGAGGCCCCGGCAGATGCCGCCGAGCAAGGTTCAGCCCGGTAGTCCGTCGCCGCTCGGCGCCACTTGGGACGGCCGCGGAGTCAACTTCGCGCTGTTCTCCGAGCACGCAGAGCGGGTCGAGTTGTGCCTTTTCGACGCCACGGGACGCAAGGAGACCGAGCGCGTCACGCTGCCGGAATACACCAATCAGGTCTGGCACGCCTCGATCGTCGGCCTGCATCCCGGTCAGCTCTACGGCTATCGCGTGTCCGGACCCTACGAGCCGCGCCGCGGGCATCGCTTCAACCCGAACAAGCTGCTGCTCGATCCGTACGCGACCGCGATCGAGGGACCGATCGTGCTAGCGGACGCCCACTTCGGCTTCCGCCGCGACAGCTCCCGCGCTGATCTTTCGTTCGACCGTCGCGACAGCGCGCGGGTGATGCCGAAGTGCCGGGTGGTCGAGACCGCCTTCACCTGGGGCCCGGAACGGCTGCCCAATCTGCCGTGGTCGCAGACGGTCATCTACGAGCTGCACGTCAAGGGCTACACGAAGCTGCACCCGGACGTCCCGGAGCCGCAGCGGGGCACGTTTGCAGGCCTTGGCTCGCCCGCGGTCATCGATCATCTCGTCAAGTTAGGGGTGACCGCGGTTGAGCTGCTGCCGATCCAGCCGATCGTCGACGAGCCGCATCTGGCGCAGAAGCAGCTGCGCAACTACTGGGGCTACAGCCCGATCACCTACTTCGCCCCCGACGTCCGCTTCCTCGGCCGCGGCCAAGTGCGCGAGTTCAAGACCATGGTCGCGAACCTGCACGCCGCCGGCGTCGAGGTGATCCTCGACGTCGTCTACAACCACACCGGCGAGGGCAGCGAGTTCGGCCCGACCTTGTGCTTTCGCGGCATCGACAACAAGGCCTACTACCGGCTGCAGGCGGACCAGCGCCACTATGTCGACGTCACCGGCTGTGGCAACACGCTCAACGTCGCCCACCCGCGTGTGTTGCAGATGGTGATGGACTCGTTGCGCTTCTGGGTCCAGGAGATGCACGTCGACGGCTTCCGCTTCGATCTGACAACGACCGTCGCGCGCGAAGCGCACGGTTACGATCCGTCATCGGGCTTTCTCGATGCGCTCGTGCAGGATCCGGTGCTCTCAAGGGTGAAGCTGATCGCCGAGCCGTGGGACATCGGCCACGGCGGTTACCAGCTCGGCAACTATCCGCCCGGCTGGGCGGAGTGGAACGACCGCTTCCGCGACGGCGTGCGCCGGTTCTGGCGCGGCGACTCCGGGGTCATCGGGGATCTCGCCGGGCGCATCAGCGGCTCGGCGCAGTTCTTCAATCGCCAGGGCCGCCGGCCGTGGTCGAGCATCAACTTCGTGACCGCACACGATGGGTTCACCCTCAACGACCTCGTCAGCTACAACTCCAAGCACAATCAAGCAAACGGCGAGGACAACCGGGATGGTACCGACAACAACCTGAGCTGGAACTGCGGCATCGAGGGGCCGACCAACGATGCGGCGATCCTCGCCTTGCGCGCTCGACAGAAGCGCAATCTGCTGGCGACGCTAATCCTTTCGATGGGGACGCCGATGCTGGTCGCAGGCGACGAATTCAGCCGCACCCAGCAGGGCAACAACAACGCCTACTGCCAGGACAACGAGATCAGCTGGGTCAACTGGGACGATCGCCAGCCCGAGGACCGGGCGCTGACCGCGTTCGTCCGCCGCCTGCTGGCGCTGCGCCGCGAGTCTTTGGTGTTCCGCCGCAGCCACTTCCTCGCCGGTGCGGCCTTTGACGACACCGGCCTCAAGGACGTGACGTGGCTCGCGCCACAGGGGCATGAAATGCGCGACCGCGATTGGAACCAGGCGAACTCCCGCTTTCTCGGTGCCCAGCTCTATGCCGCTGCCAACGCCGGCGCGCTAGCACGGCAGGAGCTCTACATCGTACTGATGAACGGCGCCGCCGAAGCGCTGTCGTTTCCGCTGCCGCAGCCGCGTTTCAGCGGCCATTGGCAGTGCGTCCTCGATACGGCACGGGAGGAGGCGGGGACGGAAACGGACGTCAAGACCTATCTCGCCCGCGCGTCCTATCCCGTGCAGGGCCGATCGTTCGTCGTTCTGCGCGATCAGTGATCAGCGACACCGCTTTGAAAGAAGGCCGGCTTTCATGACAGCATCCCCAGTCCTCGACCGGCTCGCCGATCTCGCCGGCGTCGAACCGGAATATTGGGATATCTGGGGGAATCATCACCCGATCGCGCCGGAAAACAAGCGCCGGCTGCTCGGCACGCTCGGCTGCCCCGCCGAGGACGATGCGGCTGCCGGTGCCGGCGTCGCCGGGCTCGACGCGCGAGAGTGGCTGCGGCCGCTGCCGCCGGTCCGAATCCTGCGCACGAACGAGCCGGCGACGGCGATCCTGACCCTGCCCGCGGCCGACGTCCGGCAGCGCATCGGCGCCACGCTGTTGGAGGAGAGCGGGACTTATCACGAATTCAGCTATTGTCCCGCCGCGGCCGACGTCATCGAAGTGCGGACGGTGGGCGGCCACGAGCACCGCCGCTACCGGATGCCGATCCCGGTCGAGCTCCCGCTTGGCTACCACACGCTCCGGCTCGACGGCGAAGGCGGGCACCAGATGCGGCTCGTCGTGGCGCCCGCGGCGTGTTACCTGCCAGCGCCGCTCGCAGCCGGCCGCAGGCAATGGGGCCTCTCCGCCCAGCTCTATGCGCTGCGCAGCGCAACCGACTGGGGCATCGGCGATTTCACCAGCCTGAAGACGCTGGTCGAGGCGGCTGCCACCCTGGGGGCCTCGGTGGTCGGCCTCAATCCGCTGCACGCTTTGTTCCTGCAGGAAGCGGACCGGGCCAGCCCCTATTCGCCCAGCAGCCGGCTGTTCCTCAACCCGCTCTACATCGATGTCATGGCCGTGCCGGAACTGAGCGCGAGTGCGTCGGCACGGGCCCTGATCACCCGCCACCAGGCGGAACTGGACGCGCTGCGGGCGAAGGCGAGCATCGATTACGAGGCCGTCTCGCGGCTCAAGATCGCGGCTCTGGAGGCGATCTTCGCGACCTTCCGCGGAAGCAGCCTGGCGGCCGGTGTGCGGGCAGAGGCGTTCCAGCGCTTCTGCAGCGATCAGGGGGAGCCGCTCACCCGGTTCGCCACCTTCGAGGCGCTTGCCGAGCAATTCCGAGGCGTCTCTTGGCAGGAATGGCCGGAGCCGTTTCGCCGGCCGGTCAGCGCCGAGGTCGAACAGTTCTGCCAGACGCATGGCGAGCGGATCGCGTTCCATCAGTTCCTGCAGTGGCTGGCGGACGAGCAGCTCGCCGCGGCGCAGGCGCGCGCCAGGGCGCTCGGCCTGTCGATCGGACTTTACCGCGACCTCGCGGTCGGCTGCGCGCGCGACAGCGCCGATGCCTGGCGCGCCCAGGACGTGATCGTGCAGAGCGCCAAGATCGGCTGCCCGCCCGACCCGTTCAACATGCTGGGACAGGACTGGGGCGTGCCGCCGCTGCACCCGCACACCTTGCGCGAACAGGCGTACGAGCCTTTCGTGCAGATCATCCGGGCGAACATGCGTCATGCCGGCGCGCTTCGGATCGACCACGTGATGGGCTTGTTCCATCTCTTCTGGATGCCGGCGGACGTGACGCCGAAGGACGGCGCGTACGTCAAATATCCGTTCGAGGATCTGCTCGCGGTGCTGGCACTGGAGAGCCAGCGTGAGCGCTGCATCGTCATCGGCGAGGACCTGGGCACCGTGCCGGCCGGATTCCGCGAACGCATGGCCGAGGCGAACGTGTTGTCCTACCGGGTTCTGTACTTCGAGAAGGACGGCGATCGCTTCAAAGGACCGAGCGAATATCCGAAGCTTGCGCTCGCGTGTGCCACCACTCACGACTTAGCGACACTCACCGGCTTCTGGCAGGAGGCCGACATCGACCTAAAACAGCGCCTCGACCTCTATCCGTCGGCGAAAGCGCTCGCGAATGAGCGGGCGGCGCGCGCCAATGACCGTAGGTTGCTGTTGCACGCGCTGGCGCAAGAAGGCCTGCTGCCGCCCGGCCTCAATCCCGACGAGGCCGAGGCCGGGCCGCTGCCGCCGGCACTTTCGGCCGCCCTGCACGCATATCTGGCGCGCTCCGAGGCGGCATTGCTGCTGGTACAGGTCGACGACCTCGCCGAAGAGAGCGAACAGATCAATGTGCCCGGAACGGTCGATGAGCGGCCAAACTGGCGGCGGCGGCTGCGCGTGGCGACGGCGGATCTCGCCGCAACCCCGCTCGCAACCCTGCTGAAGCCACGGCTCGCCGAGCGCAGCGCGACCGCGGGCGGTGCGAGCACCCTTGCCGCCCGCTGGCCCGTCGCTAGCCACACCGCGGAGTAAGGGAAGGGGCACGCACCGGTGCCCGCTATTCGCGCCAGTACTCCGGTCTGTCGAGCGCGTTGGCGCAAACGACGCGGCCCTGCGCGCGGCCAAGCACATTGGGGGTGATGGCCCGCACCATCCAGGCACCTTCGGGTGAAACCGGATACGGTGGCGCCAAGCCGTGGCGACCGGCGGGCTCGAACCCGTGCCGCGGGTAGTAGCCGGGATGGCCGAGGACGAACACGAGCGCCACGCCAGCCTCGCCCAGGAGCCGGATGCCCCGCTCGATCAGTCGGCCGCCGACGCCGCTGCGCTGGGCATCGGGCACCACCGCCAGCGGCGCCAGGATCGCAAGGCGAAGTTCGACGGCAGCGCCCTCCAGCCGGACGGCGGTGAACAGGATGTGACCCACGGGCCGATCATTGACGCGCGTCAACAAGGAAAGAAGCGGCCGCGCGGTCGGGTCCTCAAGCAGATCAGCGACGAGGCCGGCCTCGACCTCGCCGCCAAAGGCCGCGCGCTCGACCGCCAACACGTCCGCGCGATCGGAAGCCGATGCCTCGACGATCCGCATTGGCCTCCCCCGTCCGGCACGCGCGGTTAACCTGCCAAAGCACTAATAGCAGGGGTTGCGGTAGTCGATCTTCTCCCAGGCGCCGATGCGGTAGATCTCAACCGGGTTGACCTCCGGGTCGAGGCGCACCCCTTGCGCGCCGCTGCGCCAGAGGTGATGCCGGCCGGTGAGCAGCTCCTCGACCTGGAACGTGTCGCCCGCCTTCATTCCCATCTCCTCGATTGGGAACGTGAGCTCGGCGACGTGCGGATCGAACGGATCGATGTTAACGGCAAAGAACACCATGTTGGCGCGGTCCTTGGACATCTTGCCGTAGAACAAGATGTTGTCGTCGTCCGCCGGGTAGAAGCGCAGGTTATCGAGCTCGTGCAGGGCCGGGTTCTCGCGCCGGATCGTGTTAATCTTGGTGATGAAGTCCTTGATGTTGCCCGGCCGGTCCCAGTCCCAGACTTTGTACTCGTACTTCTCCGAGTGCAGGAACTCTTCTTTGCCGGGGATCGGCGTCGCCTCGCACAGCTCGAAGCCGTTGTAGATGCCGTAGACGCTCGACAAGGTTGCCGCCAGCACCAGGCGGATCTGATGCGCCGGCCGGCCGCCAGTCTGCAGGTAGGGCGGGTTGATGTCGGGCGTGTTGACGAAGAAGTTCGGCCGCATGAACTCCTTGGCCGGCGACTGGGTGAGCTCGGTCAAGTAGTCGATCAGCTCGTGCTTGAAGTTGCGCCACGTGAAGTAGGTATAGGACTGCTGGAAGCCGACCTTTGCCAGCATCTTCATCACCGGCGGCCGCGTAAACGCCTCGGCGAGGAAGATCACCTCCGGGTCGCGCGCGCGTACCTCGCCGATCAGCCATTCCCAGAACGGCACCGGTTTCGTGTGCGGATTGTCGACGCGGAAGATCTTGACGCCCTGCTCGACCCAGAACAGCACCACCGACAGCAGCTCGCGCCAAAGCGCTTCCTGATGCGGGCCGTAGAAGTTGACGTTGACGATGTCCTGATACTTCTTGGGCGGGTTCTCGGCGTACTTGATGCTGCCATCCGGGCGGAAGATGAACCACTCCGGGTGCTCCTTGACCCAAGGATGGTCCGGTGCGCACTGGATCGCGAAGTCGAGCGCGACCTCCATGTCCTGCATATGGCAGGCACGCACGAAGCGGCGGAACTCATCGAGCGTGCCGAGATCCGGATGGACCGCCTTGTGGCCGCCCTCGTCGGAGCCGATCGCATACGGGCTGCCCGGATCGCCCGGTTTGGCGTTGAGCGTGTTGTCAGGCCCCTTGCGGTGGATGCGGCCGATCGGGTGGATGGGCACGAAATAGATGACATCGAACCCCATGGCGCGGATTTCCGGCAGGCGCTCCTCGCAGTCGGCGAAGGTTGCGCTCGTGCCGGGCATGCGGCCTTGAGAGCGGTGGAACATCTCGTACCAGGCAGCGTAGCGTGCCGCCACCCGATCGACGACCACCTCAAGCTCGCGGTCGTAGCGAACGGCGAGTGCGCGGTCGGGCCAGCGCGCCATCAGAGCCCGCGTGGTCGTGTCGAGCGCCCACTCGATCCGGCGTGGATCGGTCGCGACATCGAAACGGGTCAGGATCTCGTTCAGCCGGGTCTTGTCCTCGCGGGTCGCGCGCGTGGCGGCTTCGGCCAGGAGGGCGCGGCCCTCCTGCAGCTCGACCGCGACCTGCTGGCCATCGGCGACCTTTTTCTCCAGCTCCGAGCACCAGGAGGCATAGACGTCGGTCCACGCCTCGACCGTGAAGACGTAGGTCGTGTTGACGTCGAGGGTGAAGGCGCCGCGCCAGCGGTCGAGGCCGGCGTTGGCGAGTTCAAGCGGCGTTTCGCGCCACGCGCTCGCGCTCTTCTCCCGGTAGAGAGCGACGGCGGTGAGCTTGTCATGGCCCTCGCGGAAGATGGTCGCGCTCACCTCGATCTCGTCGCCGACCTCCCGCTTGACCGGATAACGGCCGCAATCGAGCTGCGGCGCGACATCCTGGATGACGATCGGCCGGCTCTGCAGCTGCGCTGCGATCGCCGCGACGACGCGGGTATCGCCGTGGCGGATGGGTGGGTTGGCGAGCGGTGTCATTGCCCCCTCCTTTCTGGGGTGTTCTTGTCAGGCGCGGGCGAAAACGCGGACATCACCCGGGTCGAGTGGCACCTCCATGCCGCGCTGGAACGGGGTCGCCTGGCGGCCCGGCGTCAGCTCGCGCCCGCCTTGGAAATCGCCGTCGAAGCCGTCGAGGCGGACCCGGATCGCGTTGCGCTGATCGGGGTTGACGACCGTCAGCGCCCACCCCGGCCCGCGCATGGCGCGGCGTACGAGGCAGAGCGCCCGGCCGTCGCCGACGAAGTGGGCCTGCTGCGGGCCTTCCTCGTTCAGGACCGGTATGGCCGCCTTCATCCGGTTGACCTCACCGATGTAGCGGGTGAGATCGAAGACCGGCTTCTCCCAGTGCTCGACGCGCGTGTCAACGACGTGAAGGCGCTGGCGGAAGCCGTACTCGTAGCCAATTGGGATCATGACGCCGCTCGAGAATGCGGCCGCAAACAGGTAGGCTTGGCGGTAGCGGCGCTCGATCTGCGCCGGATCGTTGATGCCGGCGCGGCCGAGGTCGGCGGCCAGCCGCTCGGTATCGTGCGTTTCCGGAAACGCGATCGAGGGTGCGATCGAGCGGAACTTCTCGTACTGATCGAGGAGCCAGGGCGCGCGGAAGTCCCACCACTTCGAGCTGTTGAACAGGTAGTCGAAGCCGGCGCCGCGCAGGGCCTCGACCTGTTCCATCATGCCGCCCAGGTTTTCGGCGACGAAGACCACCTGGGCGTCCTGCGAGCGGCCGGCGCGGATCAGTTCGCGCCAGACTTCCTTCGGCACCATGTAGGCGGCATCGCAGCGGAACCCACGAACACCGAGCCGCACGCACTCGCGGACGTATTTCGCGAAGTAAACGATAATCTCAGCCCGCTGCGGCCGGTCGTGGTAGCTGATCTCGGCCAGATCGGCCCAGACCGTCTTCTTGCTGGGATCGCCCGGATCAAGGGCAAACGGCGAGTGCAAACTGCCGTCCGCTTCGTGCTCGAACCAGTCGGGGTGCTGTTCCGCCAGCAGCGAGTCCTTGCTCGTGTGGTTGACGACCAGGTCCATCATCACGGAAATGCCGCGATCGGCGGCGGCGCTGGTGAAGCCGCGCACGAGCTTGTCGACCGACTCCTGCGAGGTGCCGCGCAGGAGTGGATTGACGGTGTAATAATCCTTGACGGCATAGAGGCTGCCGGAGAAGCCCGGCGCCGTGATGGGGTTGAGGAAGATCCAGTTGAAGCCCATGCCGGCGATGCGATCGAGGTGCTTGACCCAGTCCGCAATCGTTCCCGCAAGCGTCGGGAACAGGTTGTAAATCCTCGCACCTTCGCTCAAGACCGCCTCCTTGTTGTCGCTGATCCGGCGCCCCTTCGCCGGCTCCGGGCAGGGCGCGGCGTGATCGCCGCTGCGTTCAGACCATCAGCGCGTTGTAGAGTTCGAGCGTTTGCTTGGCAATGCTCTGCCAGCTGAAGGTTTCCACGACGCGCCTGCGGCCGGCCTCGCCCATCCGCGCCCGTAAGCTCGGGTCGGCGGCGAAGCGGCTGATCGCTTCGGCGAGGCCGCGTGAGAATGCTTGCGGATCGCTTGGATCGTGCGGCGGCCGGTCGGATAGCTTGGCGTCGACGAGGAAACCGGTCTCACCGTCGACAACGACCTCCGGGATGCCGCCGACCGCGCTGCCGACCACCGGGATGCCGCAGGCCATTGCTTCCAGGTTGATGATGCCGAACGGCTCATAGATCGAAGGACAGCAGAACACGGTCGCATGCGAGTAAAGCGCGATCGTCTCCTCGCGGTCGATCATCGCCGGAATCCAGACGACGCCCGGCCGCCGTTCGCGCAATGCGTGCACCATCGCTTCCAGCTCCGCCTGCAGCTCCGGCGTGTCGGACTCGCCGGCGCACAAGACGATCTGCAGCCGCGGATCGATGTGCTCGGCGGCTTCGAGCAGGTAGCGCACCCCCTTCTGCCGCGTCATCCGGCCGATGAACAGAACGAAGGCGGCATTGGGATCGACGCCGAACTTGATCAGCACGTCCGGTCGATGCACCGGCTGGTACTGCTCGGTATCGATCCCGTTGGCGATGACGCGGATCCGCTCCGGCTCGACATTGAACAGGCGCAGCACGTCGTCGCGCGTGCTGCGCGAGACGGCGATCACGGCATCGGCCATCTCGAGGGCGGTCTTCTCCACCCAGTTGGAGAGGTCATAGCCGCGGCCGATTTGCTCCCGCTTCCACGGCCGCAACGGTTCCAGCGAATGGACCGTGATGACAAGCGGAATTCCGTACAGGATCTTGGCGAGCACGCCGCCGAAATGGGTGTACCACGTGTGGCAGTGCACGATGTCGGCCTGTACGCCCTGGCCGTTGAAGGCGATGCAGGTGGCAAGCGCGCGCAAGGGCGAGACCAGCGACACCGGGCAGCCGGCGAAAGGCGCGCTGCTCAGCTTGGTGCCGCGGACCGAGAGCCGGCCATCGACATACGCCTGCTCGTGGAAGCTCCTAACCTCGACATCGACGATCTGCGCCAGCTCCCTGGAGAGGTACTCCACGTGCACGCCTGCGCCTCCGTAGATGTGCGGCGGATACTCGTTGGTGAGCAGGAGGACGCGCATGGTGGGAAACTCCCTGAGCGGCGATGATGGCGTTTTCTTCTACCTCATGGTCAGAGTAAATCAATCGCTTTGCAGTTGAAAATTTGAGAAGATTTTGACCTACATGGGTCAGGGGCGGCCGGGCATCCGGCACGGGCCCTCGGGTCAGGCGGTTGTGGCCGCGGTCGTGCGGTGCGTTTTCTAATCGCGGGTGGAGAGGAATCGCCGCCGGCTGCCTTCCAGAACCAGGCAGGAAAGCCGGTTGCTGAACACCGCGCCGGTATCGACGCCGATGCGGTTCTCACGAACCTCCGGCAGATCGGTGACCGAATGGCCGTGCACGACGACTCTGCCTAGGTCGACGTCCGACTCCAGGAACTCCTCGCGGATCCACAGCATGTCGTCAGCGCTCTGATCCTCCAGGCGCTTTTCCGGATGAATGCCGGCGTGAACGAACAGATAATCGCCGGCCTCGTGCGTCAACTTCAGCGCCTGAAAAAAGGCGAGGTGGCGCTCAGGGATGATCTCGCGCAGCTGGTCGCTCATCAGCTTCAAGTGAAACTCGCGCGGCTGGTCCTTGGGAAAGCGGACGCCGTAGCTGTAGAGCGTCGCGTCGCCGCCATAGCGCATCCAGTTCACGCCGCTTGCCGGCACGGCGAGGAAATCCAGCAACTGCTGATCGTGGTTGCCCTTGAGATAGTGCGCCTCGAAGCCTGTCAGCGGATGATCGAGCAGGAGATCGATCACCTCGCGGCTGTGCAAACCGCGATCGACGTAGTCGCCGAGGTAAACGACGACCGGCCGCACGCCGGCCGCGATCGACCGCGCGTCATCGGCGATGCGGCTGTGCAGGCGGTCCAACAGATCGTTGCGGCCATGAATGTCGCCGACCGCGTAAATGCGCACGCCATCGGGGACGCGGGCGTTATCGACGGTGACCCGCTGGCGCGGTCCAAACAGTTGCCTGATTTTGTGTCGTGCAAACATCTCTTCAATCACTCGCGTGCCGCTCCGCCGCGGGCGGCACGAAAGGCCCTTCGATTAAGCGCGCCTACTCCACCACGCGGCCGACGCCTGCCCCGAAGTTACATAGGACGAGCATATGCACAGGAAAATGGTTTTTCGTCGATGAACTTCCCGCGGCGGCCGGCCTGTGCGTGATCCCGGCGCCGATGAGCCCGCAACCGCCGTCCCCCATCTGGGCCGTTGGGCAGGCGTGCCCGTGTGTCAGCGCGATTGCTCAACAGCATGCATAGAGCAGATTACGCCCCTCGGCAAATCCCAGCTATGACATGAGTCATACCCTCATTTAGGGTATTTAAGAGTGTTGCACAACTACGCATTGCATTTGCCCGCATCTCTGCTTATAATCTTGAGCAATTAGCCACCGATCGAGGCAACACAGGTGGCAGGGAATGGCGAGGGCTCCGTGTCTTGCGCGAACGGAGTGACAAACAAATGCTTGATAAGCGCTGCCCGCGTTGGCTGGGCGTTGCATTCCTCGCGGGCCTGGCCGTGTTGCCGCAAGTGGCAGGCGCCGACGATGGCCCGCTGCCGGCGCGCCTGCAGAACCTGGTGATGCGCGAGGTGGATGCGGCGGTTGCCCGCAACGATGCCTGTCCGTCCACGCCGGCGATGACCGTAATCGCAGCAGCGCACGGGGGCATTGCCGTCGCGCTGGACTCCTACACGTCCGACTTGCTGGCGCGCAGCCGCGAACGGCGCGCTGCCGACCCGTGCGCGTGCCTCCAAAGTATCGCCGCCGCCACCATTCGGGCGCAGCCGGCTCAGGCGGCGCCGGTGCATCGGGCGCTGCGGGAGCGGTTCCCACAGTGCAGCGAGGTGGTTCTGGTGGCGGTCCAGGGCACCCTGGGCACGCTCTCGGTTGCCGGCACCGCTCCTGGAGAGAGCACTCGGGAGCCGCGGTCGGCCGCGCTCAGCACACTTGCGTGCCCGGAGCCGGCCATGTGCATCAGTATTGAGCCGAGCCCCGCCGACGTGGCGAGCAAAACACACCGACGCTATTAAGTGCAGGAGAGCAACGGAGCGCGTGGAGCACCAGGTTGCACGCGCTAGGCGTTCCCGGTAGGAACGTGAACAAATTTCACCTGTGCATCCTGATGCGTGCGCCCGCAGCGACGCGCGCGCCAACAAGGGGAAGGGGAAGAAGATGACCCGAACCAGCCTAGGAACTGGCATGCTGTTCGTTGCCGCGGCCCTGCTGAGCACCGGCGCTGCGGAGGCTCAAACGACAGGCCAAACGAAAACGAAGCGCGGCGAGACCGTGCTGACACGGGCGCGGCCCGAAGTCGATCCGCTCGGCATCCGCGTTGGCTCCTTCTTTCTGTTCCCGAAGCTCACGCTGGAGGAGACCTACAACGATAATATTTACGCGACCAACGACAACGAAACGGACGACTTCATCACCAACATCCGGCCCGAGGTCTCGCTCAACTCTGATTGGGCCAACCACGCCCTGACGCTCGCCGCCGGTCTTGATCAGGGACTTTATTTTAGCAACGACGAAGCGGACTACACGGATTGGTTCACGCGCGCCACCGGCCGTCTCGACGTCACCCGTGATATCAACATCGAGGGCGGCGCGGGCTTCAAGCGCGAACACGAGGATCCGGACGACCCCAACTTCGGCGGCAGCGAATATCCGGAAAATTACTATCAGACGGACGCGTTCCTTCGCTACAATCAGCAGATTGGCCGGTTCCGGACCACCGTCGACGGCACGTTCGCGCGCCTCGACTATGAAAACGCTATCGGTGGCGTTCAGAACCAGGATCGCGATATCAACGTTTTCCAGGGTGGTGTGCGCGTCGGCTACGAATTCCAGCCCCAGTACCAGGCGTTCGTGCGCGCCAGTGGCAACCGGCGGGAGTACGACACGACCCCGGACGATGAGGGCCGCACCCGCGACTCGTCGGGCTACGCGATCGTCGGCGGTCTCGCTGTCGATCTCACCGGCGTGCTGTTCGGCGACGTGTTCGTCGGCTATCGCGAGCAGTTTTATGACGACAGCGACGAGGATGATTTCAGCGGTCCCACCTTCGGCCTCTCCTTGGGCTGGAACGTGACGCCGCTCACGACGATCACCGCGCGCGTCGAGCAGACGGTGCAGGAGACGACCGAGAACAACGCCAGCGCCTACGTGCTGACGTTGGGCTCGCTCTCAGTCGATCACGAGCTGCTGCGTAACCTGCTCTTGAATGCCAACGCCTCCGTCGGCGAGGAGGATTACGAGGGCACGTCGCAGACCGACATGATCTTCGCGGCTGGCGCCGGCATCCGCTATCTCATGAACCGGCATTTCTATGCCTCGTTGGCCTACCGTTATTCGAGCCGCGATGGCGACAACTCGAACGACGATTTCAGCCAGAATCTCATCCGGATCGGTCTTGAGGGTCAATTTTAGGCGCTACAAAGGCCGCGGCCGTGAGACTATAATGGGGTGGTTCTATTCGGGATCGGAGTGGGGAGCACCGGCACGCAGGAGTGCCTGCTTAAAGTTGCCTGATGCTGAAGGAGTATACACAATTGCGGAAGTGGCTCGTTGGTGTGGTGTCGGCGATGAGTGTCGTCGCGCTTGCGGCGGTCGTCCTGCTCGCCGCCCTTGGATCGGCCGTTGCGGACACCGCGGCGTATCGGCTTGGGTCGGGAGACAAGATCCGTGTTCAGGTCTTCGGTCATGAAGATCTAGGAGGAGAGTTCTCGGTCGATGGCTCCGGCAATATTTCGTTGCCGATGGTCAGGAGCGTGAGAGCCGAAGGCCTGACCGTTTCCGAGCTTGAGGATGAGATCGAAAATAAACTCAAGCCAGAATACCTCCTCAGTCCCCGCGTCAGCGTGGAGGTCTTGAACTATCGGCCGTTCTACATTCACGGCGAAGTCAATCAGCCGGGCGAATACCCGTACGCCGATGGAATGACGGTCATCAAGGCGGTCGCACTTGCGGGCGGCTATACATACCGGGCGCGGCAAAGCAAGGTGCGCATTACCAGCGTCGGAACCAAGGGCGGCGCGCGTGACGCGGAGCCGACCTCACCGGTGCTGCCCGGCGACGTTATCGAGGTGCCGGAGCGGTATTTCTAAGCGGATCAGCGCCTAAGCCCGGTTCCGGCCCGTGCTTACGGGTGCGCATCGCCTCACCGTGCGACGCGCGTCACACGCTTGTGGAGCGCGCCGCATGGTTGCTTTCGCTGGCCGGCGGCGCGTCGTGACAGGAGGTCTTGCTCGTGGCGAGGATGGAACCCTTGGGCCGGCGGTCGCTCGCGGTTGGCATGGCCGCGCTGCTTGCGACCGTGCTGCTTGTCCTTTCCCTGCCGCGGACACTCGCCGCGCTGCTGACCATCCCCTCGGCGCTGGTGCTGGAGCGCCTGCAGCATCAGCAGCCGGTCACATTCGCCGACCTTGAGACCGTTGCCGATGCGCAAGCGCGCGGGCTTTCCTTCGTCAACGATGGGCGGCTTTCGACCGATCTCGGCCTCGCGCAGCTGTTGATGGCGGAGCGCCTGCCGGCCGATGAGCCGCGCGTCGGCAATTACTTGGAGTTCGCCGTACAGGCGCTGACCGATGGTCTCGTCGTCGCCCCCGGCAATCCATATGCCTGGGCACGCCTGTCCTATGCCGAAGCACGCAAGCGCGGCTGGTCGCCGCTCGCCCTGTCCGCCCTGCGCCTGGCGCTGTTGACGGCGTCCTACGAACCGCGCCTCCTGTGGTCGCGGCTGCGGTTAAGTCTGCTCGCTTGGCCGCATATGCCGCCGGAGGACCGGGAGATCGTTTACCAGCAGATCCGCATCGGCTGGCAAGAAAACAAGGCCGAGATGGCGCAACTCGCCAGCGACCTCGAGCGCGTCAATGTCGTCCGCGCGGCGCTTGTGCGCGACTACGAGGCGTCCGACGAGTTCGAAAAGATGGCGCGTCCGCCGGCACGGTGACGGACCGTAATCGGCCTGCGCAGGGCGTGCGTGCCTGCGCCCCTGGCACCCCACTTGCGTGACAATCACGGTGCCTCGATAACGCGGTTGGGGCTTGCACATCCCCCCCTTGAGAGTCCACCTTAAGGTTGGGAGAACAGTGATGAGAATGCAGATTAAAGATGCCAAGTTCCGCATCGGCGAGGTCGTCCGCCACCGCTTTTTCCCGTTCCGCGGCGTGGTCTTCGACGTCGATCCGGAATTCGCCAACACCGAGGAATGGTGGCTCGCCATCCCGGAGCACATCCGCCCGCGCAAGGACCAGCCATTCTACCACCTCCTGGCGGAGAACACTGAGGCTGCCTATGTCGCCTACGTTTCCGAGCAGAACCTGGTGCCGGATGACTCCGACGAGCCGATCACCCATCCCCAGGTCGATGAGTTGTTCACCGGACGAAAAGACGGCCGCTACATCACCCGCCGCAGCCAAACTCATTAGGGCCGCGGACGCGGCGCCTCATGCTCGGGGCGGCACGCCAGCGGCAGGAGTTCGCAGCGGCTGATGCGGGTTTTGGTGCCGGCGCCGGCGCAGCCAGCGCTGATACGCCGGGCCGTAATCGATATCTTCCAGGAGATCGAGAACGGCGACCGTCTGCCGCGGGAGGTTGGCAAGCGTATCGCTGAGCGCGTGCCGGGTCGACCAGCGGACCTGCTCGAACAGCGGCAGCCGGCGAGACCGCGACTGCACGCCAACGAGCCAGAAGCCGCCGTCAACGGCCGGCCCGAACACCACGTCGCAACGGCGCAGGGCTGCGAACGCCTTCTCGATGTGGGTGGGCACGACATCCGGCACGTCGTTGCCGATCATGACCACCGGCCCCGGCGGCAGTCGGTTCAGCACGCCCCCCATCCGCTGGCCAAGGTCGCCGCGGCCCTGCGCCAAGCGGGTCCAGCCCCGGCTGGCAAGACCGTCGCCGCCGCGCTCGCCCCAGCGTTCGAGCGCCAGCCAGCAGCGCCAGCGTCCGCGCGCGGCCAGCCGATGCAGCAGCGACGCCGTAACGGTGCGGCAGAAGCACCACGCCGGCACCGGGCCGATATCCGCCGCAAGCCGGCTCTTGACGCGACCGATGCGCGGCAGCTTGACGAACATAACCAAGTGCCGGGCGGCCGTCCCCGCTCGCGTCCCTCGGCCCAGGAATTTTACCCCTGGGAGAGCCGCGCAAGGATCGCCTGGCGCGCGCTGCCACGGCTGCATGTTCACCCGATCATCCGCTCCAGGCGGCACAGTTCAGGGTCGACGTGGGATGTTACCGATACCGCGAGGCCAAAAAGCGCGGCGAGACGCCGAGACTGTAGAGGCTCAAGCATAACAGATTTGCCAGCGGCCGCATGAGATAGCCGTCGCGCCGATACCGTGCCGCAGATGACAGGGCTTCCGCGTTGAGGCGGCGCAGGTTGCGGCGGCCGATGCGGCTCACAATGTCGACGTCTTCCATCAAGGGGATGCGCTTGTAGCCGCCCAACGCCTCGTAGTGAGCGCGGCTGATCAGCAGTCCCTGATCGCCGTAGGGCAGGCGGAACAGTCGGCAGCGCAGCGCAACCAGGGTCTCGACCAGGCGCGCGGCGCGGGCGTCGTCATCCAACGCGAAGCGAAAATAGCCAGCCTTTGCGGCATTGGCGGGATCGGTGGTGAACGCGCTTACCGCTTGGCCCCAGCCGCTACCGAGGCGCGTGTCCGCGTGCAGGAAGAGAAGCCATTCGCCGGACGTCTCCGGCACTGCCGCCGCCAGCTGCGGACCGCGACCGCGCGGCGCTTCCAGGAAGATCGCCCCCTTTTTGGCGGCGATCAGCGCCGTGTTGTCGATCGAACCGCCATCAACAACGAGGATTTCATAAGGGAGATCGTCTTGCGACTCCGCGATGCCATCGATGGTGGACCCGAGGACAGCACCCGCATTTAGGGTTGGAATAACGACGCTCAGCAAAATCCAGTCCAATCCCTCCGTGACCAATGCAATGTAAAGCGCTCCCGGCACCGCGAGAAGGGCGCAGCGCCAACATGGCGATCGCGTGTTGCTTCTGGGCCACGTTGCCCGGGCGTTTCCAGCCTAAGTCTTGGGCCGCGCCTGATGCCCGCGTGCCGGATCAGTGCTGCTGAATCAGCGCGTGGGCCGGTCCTCCGCGGTGCTTGCAGCGAGCACACCTGCGATCGCATGTGCCAGGTCGGCCCAGGCGTAGGGCTTGGCGAGAACGGCGGCATCATCCGGTTTGGCGGAAATTGCTTCGGTCGAGTGGCCGGTGGCGTAGATGACCGCGATGTCGGGCCGCTGGGTCCTGAGCCGTGCCGCCAGCTCGATGCCGTTCATGCCGCCCGGCAGTTCGATGTCGGTAAACAGCACATCGATCGGGCCGGCCGCAGCGCAATGCGCCAGCGCCGCCGCTGCCGTGCCGACCCCGACCACCTCACAGCCCAGTTGCCGCAGCATGGTGACCGCCACCTTGCGCAGCTTTGCCTCATCCTCGACAACCAGCACCGCCCTGCCGCGGCAGTGCCCGCCGCCTGCCTCGATCAACGTCGCGGTGGACCGCTTGCGATCCTTGATGGCGTAGGCCCGTGGCAGGAGCAGCTTGACCGTTGTGCCGTGTTCCGGCTGACTCTCGAGAAGGACATGGCCGCCCGACTGCTTGGCAAAGCCGTAGACCATGCTGAGGCCGAGCCCGCTACCTTCGCCGACATCCTTGGTGGTGAAAAACGGCTCGAAGGCCTTTTTCATCACCCCGGGCGTCATGCCGGTGCCGGTATCGGTGACTTCCAGCAACGTGTATTCGCCGGGCTCGGTCTCCTCCAACGCGGCCGCGGCTGCCGCACCGAGGGCGACGTTGCGGGTCGCGATCGTCAGCACGCCACCGCCCGGCATGGCGTCGCGCGCGTTGAGCGCAAGGTTGATCAGCGCCCGCTCCAGTTCCCCCGGATCGACCAGCGCGTGCGCCAGATCGGGAGCGAGACGCTCGCGGACCTCGATGCCGGCGCCGAGGATCCGCCGCAGGAGTTGCGCCATGTTGCGCACAGCGGCATTGAGATTGACGACCTCCGGATTGAGCGCCTGCCGGCGTGCAAAGGCGAGCAGGCGGTGCGTCAGCTCGGCACCGCGTTTGGCCGACCAGACGGCATCGGCGAACAGATCCTTGACATCGTTGCTGCCACTCAAGCGCTCCTGCAGAAGCTGCAGATTGCCGAGAATGATGGCGAGCAAGTTATTGAAATCATGAGCAATTCCCCCAGTCAGTTGGCCGATCGCCTGTAGCTTCTGCGACTGCTGCAACCGCTCCTCGGACCGCTTGCGCTCGGTGATCTCGCGGGCGTAGAGCGCCACTTCGTCGACGGCAGATCCCGGCTGGATGACGGGAACGAACCAGAACTCGAACCAGCGCTGACGGATCTGCTCCTCGAAGTGGGCGACCGTCGCCGTCGCCACAACTCGCTCGAGCACCGCCATGCGCGAGCGTGCGGCGCCTTCGGGCAAGAGCTGATCGAGCCGGGCGCCCACGGGATCCTTCTCGCCGGACCGGCGCGCAAGGCGCTGCCGAGCCGCCTGGTTGATCGCGAGGATAACGCCTGTTTTGGACAACAGCAGGATCTCGTCGCGGCTGGCATCGAGCAGGGTGCGGACGCGAAGCTCGCTCTGCCGGCGCGCTTCCGCCGCGGCGACCCGCTCCGAAACATCGGTGAAGACGATCACAACCTCACCGGTGGTGAGCTTGTAGACATAGCATTCGCGCCAGCCTTCGAACCGGTCGTCGCGGTAATAACGGTCGGGGATGCTGGCCGGCCGCCCGGTCCGCCACACCTCGCCCATGACCTGCAGCAGCCCGAACTGCGCAACGCCGGCGAAGGCCTCGCTCAAGCGCCGACCGATTACGGTGCGATCGGCGTGGCCGATCTGCTCGCCGGACGTGTTGAGATCGGTGATCAGGAAGTCGGCACCGCCGTCGATCGCGGTGCAGATGGCGGCGCCGCTCCGCATATTGCGGAAAAATTCCAAGAACCGCAGGCGGTCAGTGGTCTCAATACCGATCTGCAGCAGCGATCCGTCCAGCAACCGCCGCTCCGTCCAGGCAACCGGCGGCATCGGTCCGGCAGCGGGGGCGGGCTTGTCCACCGCGTCGCCTGCAAAGTGGGCGGTGAAGGCGCGGTTCTTGAAGCGCACGCCGCCCTCTGCGCCACGCCAGAGGATCATGGCAGGAACGGCGTCCAGCACCTCCGCCCGCAGCGGCGACAGGCCATCCTGTCGCAGGAGCCGGAACAGCGCCCGCACCGAGCCGGATGGCGGGCTCCGGCCGGTCTCCCATGCCTTGAGCGTGCCGACGCTGACGCCCAGTCGCGCGGCCAGCGCCTTCTGGTCGAGGCCGAGGTGGAGACGGACCGCGCGCACGGCCAAGCCCAGTAACGTGCCCTTCTCGCGCGCCGCGGGCGGGTTCTTGGTCACGCTGTTACACCTCCGTGACCGCCACGATACGGCGCCCGTCGATATAACTGAAGCCCTTTCACTTGAGCCTAATAGTCCCACTGCCAGCGCAGCCCGACGCGGTTGCGGCCGTCGCCCGACGTCGTCGAGCGCGCCTTCAAGGACCGGGTCAAGTCAATCTCGACCACCACCTCGGTCGAGTTCGCAACCGTGCCCTGCTCGATGCCGACATAGACACCCTCGGTAACGTAGCGGCCGGCGCCCAGGGTGCCGGTTGTCTGCCCGTCCGCCGAGGTTGTGGAGCCGAGCGTGAGGCGATCGAGGCCGGCGGTATCGCGCAGCGTGTCGAGAATGCCGGGCTCGCCCCGGGCCAGGGCCGTCGCGGCCGCTGCCAGTTGCACTGCCTCCACGGGCCCCAGCTGACCGGACGACCTATCGAACAACACCTGCGCCAGGATCTCGTCCTGCGGCAGTTCAGGTTCGGACGACAGCCGGATCGTAGGCTTGGCGGCGGTTCCGGTGACGATCAGAAGCGCCTTCAAGTTGGCGCGCTGGTATGCCGCGGTTAGATTGATGCTGATGTCCTGATCGAGGCCGTCGATGACGATGGCGCCGTCTTGCAGCGTGAATGTCTTGCCGAGCAGCGAAAACGTGCCGCGCACCGGGCGCAGCCGGCCCTGCACCCGCGGCTTGTCGGCCGGTCCCTCAACGCTGATCCGCCCCGCCCACTCGGATTCGAGGCCGCGACCGCGGACGAACACGCGCCGTGGCAGATTGACGCGTGCGTCGAGCGTGAGCCAGCCCGGCCCTGTGGCGGCGACTTCGCCGGCGCTGCTCTCCGCGCCGATCTCATCGGCGAAAACGATATCGATGGTATCGATCGAAGGCGGCAGCCGGTTGACCAGGCGGATCTCCGTCGCCTCGTTCTCGATCCGCGCAGTGAGCAGTCCCTGCTCGGAGACGGTGCCGGTCATCGCCACCGTACCGCTTACACGCGACGTCACATCGTCACGGCGGATCAGGGTTGCGTCGCGCGCATCGAGCTTGAGGTCGAGCCGCGGCGCGCCGTCAAGGGCGATGCTGCCCTCACCCGTCAGCCGGCCGCGCCCGGCATCGCCGGCTTCCAGCCGATCGACGCGCAACGTGCGCCCATCTGCCGCGATGCGCAGATCGAGCGGCCGCAGGATGGTGCCGGTCTCGAATACTTCCAGGCTGCCGCGGGCAAGCGTGATCGCTCCGGAAAGCCGCGGCTCGCGCACGGTGCCGCCGATGCCGAGGTTGATGTCGGCATCACCGGCGAGCGCGAGCGCGTCGATCGGCAGCATCTGCATGACCGGCGCCAGAGGGCCTTGCCAGACGACGCGGCCGCGCACGGCGCCGTCGCCGGGCACCTGGGCTTCGAAGGGCTCGAACGCGAAGCGCACCGGCGCCGTCAGCTCCGCCTCCAGGGGGCGCCGGCCGAGACCGTCTGCGGTGAGCTTGGCTCTGGCCTGGCCAGCCTCTACGGATGCGTCGAGCCGGGCATTCAGGCGGGCGGCCGATGCGGCTGTCTCCTCGCGCAGGCCCAGGTCCCGAACCTGTGCCTTGAGCCGCAGGAGCGGTTGCCGCGGCGTGCCGGTGAGACGCAGCTCGGCGTTAGCCCTGCCCGCAAGCGCCGCGCCGGGCGCGAACCGCTCGACCACGCCAAGGTCGAGGTTGCGCAGCGTGAGTTTGCCATCAACGCGGGTGGGCGCCTTGACGAGATCGGCTTCCATTCGCGCGCCGGCGTAGGCCAGCACCAGATCGCGCAGCGTGATCTGTTCCCCCTCGGCGGTGAGACGCGCCGGTTTCACCAGCCGCAGGGTCTCGCCGTGCAGGACGCCATCGAGGCGCTGCAGCGCGAGCTCCTGGACTGCACCGGTGCGCACACGGGCCTCCGCATCAAGCTGGCTCAAGCCGGCAAGGTCGCCGCCGGTTGACGCCTGGACCGTGTAAACATCGCGCGCACCCTCGACCGCGAGCCGGGTCTGCTCCAGCCGGCCGGCGGCAAGCGCCAGGCCGTTCGCCTCGGCGCTCACCGTCAGCCGCCGCTCGGCCGCCGGGTCGGTGAGATCAAGCGCCAGATCCACCCGCTCGATGCGGGCCTGCGGTACCGCCGTCTCGCCAGCCTCGCCGTACGCGAGCCCGCTTCCCGCCAGCGTCGCCCGCACGGTCTGCCGCCCACCGGCGTTGCCGAGATCAGCGGTGAGACCGAGGCTGCCGGCAAGGCCTACGCCGAACGGTCGGCCGACGGGGCCGAGCGTGTCAGCGCGCGCCGTAAGGCTGCCGACAACGGGACTGCCGTCGAACGGCACGTCGGCGGTTGCGTTGGCAAACACCGCATCGGCATAGACGAGCGCTAGCTCCGGCAGCCGCAAGCGCTCGCCGGGCACCAGCGCGAACGGTCCGCGCACATCGAACGTGCCGAGGGAACCGCCGGCCGTGGCCGTCAGCATGCCTTCGACCCACTCCGGTGCCGCTCCGGTTGGGTGTGCGGTCGCGGAGCGAGCCGCCGCGGTCAGCTTGACGTCGACGGTCTCGATCCGCTCCGTACCGTACGCGATGCCGCGGCCGCTGAGATCGAGGGAGCCGGTGAGTGCCTGCACCGGCCCGGCGGCTTTGAGCGCGAGCGCGAAGGTGCCGGCGCCCAAATCCGGCACCAGCGCTTGCAGGCGGCCCAGGTCGTCGGCAGCAGCGTCGATCGTGACGCTGTCGACCGTCGCCAGATCAGCGCTGACCGCGCCCTTCGCATCGGCGCTGACAGCACCGTCGGCCAGGCGGGCTTCGAGCTGAGCCGTAATCGGTGCGTCGGCGCCCGTCCCGCGCCGAACCTCGGCGGTTATGACCGGCGCGGTGCCGGCAAGCCGGCCAAGCTGCGGC
>JBATPX010000137.1:0-39053 GCA_049291695.1 Defluviicoccus sp. | reverse complement strand
GTGCGGGAGGGGGCGGCCGAGACGACCACGCCGTGACGGCACGGCCGGTCCGGTGAAGGATGCCCGCGCAACGGCTGCGGCTGCGGTCGTCGCCCTTTGCCTTTCCGGGTGCGCTTCGGATCTTGAGCCGCTGACACCACCGGCCGATGCCCCGGCGGCAGCGCCCTCTCCGGAGGGAACGGCCGCGGTCGGCAACAGCCTGCCGTCGGCGCCGGGCGTTAAGGAAAGCGGACCGCTCAAGGGAGTGGAAACGGCCAAGGTCGAAGAAGCCCTGGGCCCGCCCAGCTTTCGCCGCAGCGACGGTCCCTCCGAATGGCTGCAGTATCGGAGCACGAGCTGCGTGCTGGACGTCTTTCTTTACCGCGAGGCCGGCGAGGAGACCGCTCGGGTCGCCCACATCGAGGCGCGAACCACCCGCCTCGATCCCATGCCGGAATCCACTTGCCTGCAGAGTCTGGCGCCGCCAAAGCCAGCCCCGCGCCGGCGCTGACGCGCCACCTGCTTTCCGCTCAAGCGGAGGACTTGTCCGGGAACCGGCACAGATCGCGGACGACGCAAGCAGCGCAGTCCGGCTTGCGCGCCTTGCAGACGTAACGGCCGTGGAGGATCAGCCAGTGGTGCGCATGCTGGCGCCAGCGCGCCGGCACGCGGACCAGAAGGCCTTTCTCGACCGCAAGCGGCGTGTCGCCCGTAGCGAGCCCGGCACGGTTGGCGACGCGGAAGACATGCGTGTCAACGGCAATGGTGGCCTCCCCGAAGGCGACGTTGAGAACGACGTTGGCACTCTTGCGGCCGACGCCCGGCAATGACTCCAGGGCTTCGCGATCGCGTGGGACGATGCCGCCGTGGACATCGACCAGCGCGCGGCTCAAGGCGATGATGTTCCTCGCCTTCGCGTTGAACAGGCCGATCGTGCGGATGTAACTTTTCAGGCCGTCCTCGCCCAATGCCACCATCTTTTCCGGCGTGTCGACACGTCGAAACAACGCTCCGGTGGCGCGATTGACGCCGACATCGGTGGCCTGAGCGGACAGAACGACCGCCACCAGCAGCGTGAACGGGTTGGCGAACGCGAGCTCGCTCACCGGGTTCGGCCGCTCGGCGGCAAGGCGGGCAAAAAAAGCCTCGATCGCCGCCGCATCCATTGCCGGCGCCGCCCGAGGGCGTGGCTTTGCTGCGGTCGGCGTGCGTGGCTTTGCTGCGCCCGCCACTCACCTGCCCCCGGTCTTGGCGGCGGCGCGACGGCCTGCTAAGCTGAAAAGATAATCGTTCTCAACTGCAAGGTTGCGTCGATGCCGGAGGGGGATGAGACGGTCCGTTACAGCGTGATCCTCAGGCCGCATCGCAGTGCCGGCCGCCGGGCCGCGCGCTGGGCGGCGGGGCTCGTAGGCATCATGGCGGTGCCGGTCTCGGCAGCTCTCTTGCTCGCCGGTGCCTGGCCGGTGCTGCCCTTCCTCGGCGCCGAAGTGGTCCTGCTGTATGTGCTGATGCGCATCAACCAAAGGGCCGGCAACGCCCTTGAGACCATCAACCTCACCCGCTGCGCCGTGACGGTGAAGCGCGTCGACCACTGGGGAAAGACGCTCCGCGTCGTCTTTCAGCCGCTTTGGCTGCAGGTCAACATTGAGGACCTGCCAGGCAACGGCAACCGGCTTGAACTCCGCTCGCACGGCCGTTCGCTGATCATCGCCAACTTCCTGCTGCCGCACGAGCGGGTAGAACTGGCGTTGGCGCTGCGGCGCGAACTGTCGCGCCTCAACGGCTCGGTCGAGGCGGCCTGACGGCCAATCGTCAGGTGAGGCCCAGCACATCAGTCATGCCGTAGAGGCCGGCCGCCCGGCCGGCAGTCCACTGTGCTGCGCGAACCGCCCCATGGGCAAACACGGCGCGCGAGGACGCTTTGTGGGTCAGTTCGATCCGCTCGCCCTCACCGGCGAAGATGACCGTGTGCTCGCCGACGACATCACCGCCGCGCAAGGTTGCAAAGCCGATCGCACCTTCGGGCCGGGCGCCGATGCGGCCGTCCCGGCTGCGCACGGCAACGTCATCGAGGCTCACGCACCGGCCGTCGGCCGCGGCTTGGCCCAAAGCAAGCGCGGTGCCGGACGGCGCATCCGTTTTGTGGCGGTGGTGCATCTCGACGATCTCGATGTCGTAGCCGGCGGCAAGCGTCGCCGCGACTCGGCGCGTGAGCCCGATCAGCAGGTTGACGCCCACGCTCATGTTGGCGGCATAGACGATCGGGACGACCGTCGCAGCGTCGGCAAGCGCCTCGCGCTGCGCGGCCGACAACCCCGTCGTGCCGCAGACCAGGGCGACGCCCAGGCGCGCCGCCCGCCCAGCATTCGCGGCCGTCAGTTCCGGCGTCGTGAAATCGATGACGGCATCCGAGCCGGCAAAAAGAGCTTCGACATCGCCGGATAGCGCAAGGCCGATCGGCGCCGCGCCGACCAGCGCCGCCAGATCAGCGCCGATTGCGTCGTGCCCGGGCCGCTCGACGCCGCCGCTGAGGTGGACCCCCTCGGTTACAAGCACCGCTTGCAACACCATTCGCCCCATCCGCCCGCCACATCCGACGATCCCGATCCGCATCCGTGCTCGCCTGCCTTCTGCTACTTGGCGTTTTGCCGCTGACTGGGGATAGAGCGAAAAGCCTGCGGGCTGCAAGAGGCAGCCGGGCCGGTCAATCGATGAGGTCAGTCGGTAAGGTCGTCCCACAGTTCCTTCACCTTGGCGAAGAAGCCGTGCGATTCGGGGCTCTGCTTGTCGTTGCTGCAGGCGGCGTCGAAGTCCTGCAACAGCTTTTTCTGCCGTTCGTTGAGGCTGACCGGGGTTTCGACGAAGACCTCGACGAACATGTCGCCGCGGGCGTGCGAGCGCAGGATCGACATCCCTTTCCCGCGCAGGCGGAACACTTCGCCGGTCTGCGTGCCAGGACCGATCGCAATACGCGCCCGTTCGCCGCTGATGGTCGGTACTTCCATGGTTCCGCCGAGTGCCGCGGTCGTCATCGGGATCGGCACGCGGCAGTGAACTTCCGATCCGTCGCGGCGGAACACGCGGTGCGGTGCGACGGTCACGAAGATGTAAAGGTCCCCCGGCGGGCCGCCGCGCAGGCCTGCTTCTCCCTCGCCGGCAAGCCGTATGCGGGTGCCGTCTTCGACGCCGGCGGGGATGTTGACGGCGAGCGAGCGCTGCTTCTGCACCCGGCCGGTGCCGCGGCAGGCCCGGCACGGATCGCGGATCACTTGCCCACTCCCGCCGCAGGTGGGACACGTGCGCTCGACGGTGAAGAAACCGGATTGCGAGCGCACCCGGCCGATGCCGCGGCAGGTGCCGCAAGTCTCGGGCGCACTTCCCCCGGCCGAGCCGGTGCCGTGGCAGGACTCGCAGTTGGTCTGCGTCGGCACGTCGATGGTCAGCTTCGCGCCGGCGAAGGCCTGATCGAGGGAGACTTCAAGGTTGTAGCGAAGATCGGCGCCGCGCCCGTGCGCGCGACCGCCGCCGCGCCGGCCGCCGCCCATGAACTCGCCGAACATCTCCTCGAAGATATCGGCAAAGCCGGTCCCGAATCCGGGCCCGAACCCAGCCTCCGCGCCGCCGCCGTGCTCGAAGGCCGCGTGGCCGAAGCGGTCGTAGGCAGCGCGCTTCTGCTCGTCCTTCAGGACTTCGTAGGATTCGTTGATTTCCTTGAATTTCCGCTCGGCTTCCGCATCGCCTGGATTGCGGTCCGGGTGATATTTCATCGCCAGCGTGCGGTAGGCCTTCTTGAGTGTGTCCTTATCGGCATCGCGCGCAACGCCAAGAGTCCGATAGTAGTCTTCCTTCGCCATCAGCGACGCCCCTGCAACGGCAGTCTAGGCAGGACAGATGGGCGCCTGCGCGCGAACGCGTGCGCAGGCGCCGCGGTGCATCAGCCCGCCTTTTTATCCTTGTTCGGATCCACTTCCTCGAACTCGGCGTCCACCACCTTCTCGCCGCCGCCGGCAGGCCCTGCCTCGCCGCTCTCTGGTCCGGAGCCGGCCTGCGCGCCTTGCTGTCCGCGGTACATGGCTTCACCCAGCTTCATCCGCGCCTGGCCCAGGATCTCGGTCTTCTGGTTGATTGCCGAAACGTCTTCGCCATCGAGCACCCCCTTGAGATCGGCCACTGCGCGCTCGATCGCCTGCTGGTCGGCGGCCGGGATCTTGTCGCCGAACTCCTTTAGATCCTTCTCGGTGGAGTGGATCATGGCGTCAGCATGGTTGCGCGCCTCGACCTTCGAGCGGCGGCGCTTGTCCTCGGCCGCGTGCTGCTCGGCGTCCTTGACCATCCGGTCGATATCGCCCTCGGACAGACCGCCCGAGGCCTGAATGCGGATCTGCTGCTCCTTTGCCGTCGCCTTGTCCTTGGCGGAGACGTTTACGATGCCGTTGGCGTCGATGTCGAAGGTGACTTCGATCTGCGGCATGCCGCGCGGCGCCGGCGGAATCCCGACCAGGTCGAACTGCCCTAAGATCTTGTTGTCCGCCGCCATCTCACGCTCACCCTGGAAGACACGGATGGTCACGGCCGTCTGGCCGTCCTCGGCGGTGGAGAACACCTGGCTCTTGCGCGTCGGGATGGTTGTGTTGCGATCGATCAGGCGGGTGAAGACGCCGCCCAGCGTCTCGATGCCGAGCGAGAGCGGGGTGACGTCCAGCAGCAGGACATCCTTGACCTCGCCCTTCAGCACGGCGGCCTGGATGGCAGCGCCGACGGCTACGACCTCATCCGGGTTCACGCCCTTGTGCGGCTCGCGGCCGAAGAAGTTCTTGACCGTCTCAATGACCTTCGGCATCCGCGTCATTCCGCCGACGAGGATCACCTCGTGGATCTCGCCCGCCGTCAGGCCCGCGTCCTTCAGCGCCGCGCGGCACGGCCCGACCGTCTTTTCAATCAGGTCCTCGACCAGTGCCTCCAGCTTGGCGCGGGTGAGCTTGATGGTGAGGTGCCTCGGACCGGTGGCGTCGGCGGTGATGAAGGGCAGGTTGACTTCCGTCTGCATCGTCGACGACAGCTCGATTTTGGCCTTCTCGGCGGCCTCCTTGAGGCGCTGCAGGGCCAGGCGATCCTGGCGCAGGTCGATGCCGTTCTCCTTCTTGAACTCGTCGGCCAGGTAATCGAGGATGCGCTTGTCGAAGTCCTCACCGCCCAGGAACGTGTCGCCGTTGGTCGATTTGACCTCGAACACGCCGTCGCCAATCTCAAGCACCGAAATGTCGAACGTGCCGCCACCGAGATCGTACACCGCGACCGTTCCGGAGCCCTTCCTCTCCATGCCGTAGGCGAGCGCGGCAGCCGTCGGCTCGTTGATGATGCGCAGGACTTCGAGACCGGCGATCTTGCCGGCGTCCTTCGTCGCCTGGCGCTGGGAATCGTTGAAGTAGGCGGGAACGGTGATGACGGCCTGCGTCACCTCTTCGCTCAGGAAGCGCTCGGCCGTTTCCTTCATTTTCTGCAGGATGAAAGCAGAAATCTGACTCGGGCTGTAGTCCTTGCCGTGCGCCTTAACCCAGGCATCGCCATTGGCACCCTCGACGATCATGTAGGGCACCAACGCCTTGTCCTTGTCAGTAATCGGATCGCGATAGCGGCGACCGATCAGCCGCTTGATTGCGAACAGAGTGTTCTCAGGGTTCGTGACTGCCTGGCGCTTGGCCGGCTGTCCGACCAAGCGCTCGCCGGCTTCCGTAAAGGCAACGATCGAGGGCGTCGTCCGCGTACCTTCTGCGTTTTCAATAACCCGTGCGTCTTTGCCTTCCATAATTGCGACGCAGGAATTCGTTGTTCCGAGGTCGATCCCGATCACCTTGCTCATTCAAGTCACCTTATGTTGCGGCGGACTCACACAACCCAGCCATTGGCGTCGCGAGAGTCCCCCAAGGGTTGGTTGGCATTCCCTGCGCCGGCTTACGCTTCGCCGCGAGATATAGGGTTCCGGCCGGAAGGGCGCAACGGCCCGCCCCCTCCTCGAAAAGGCTGCAGTGGTCTGCCCGCGCCGACGGTTGCCTTGCCTGTGCCGGCCCGTTCTGCCATCTCCTCGGCAGCACCCGAACGCCGCCTTAATCCATGATCGTTTCCGCCAGCTATCGGACCGACATCCCCGCCCTCTACGGCACGTGGTTCATGAACCGGCTGCAGGCGGGGTTTGCCCGCGTCCACAACCCCTACGCCGGCCCGCCAACGACGGTGCCGCTCACGCGCGCGGCAGTCGATGCGTTTGTTTTCTGGTCCCGCAATCTGGCCCCGTTCATGACAGTGCTGGACGCGGTCGCCGGTCGCGGCTTCCCTTTTCTCGTCCAGTATTCGGTAACCGGCTATCCGCGCGCCCTCGATCGGGCCACGCCGGCAGCGGAGGCGGCGATCGCTCACATCCGCGCAGCCGTCGGCCGCTACGGCGCCGGCACCGTCGTTTGGCGTTACGATCCGATCGTGTGCACCACGCTCACGCCCGCGGCCTGGCACTTAAGCACCTTCGCCAGCCTCGCCCGGATGCTTGCAGGCGCAGTCGACGAGGTCATCGTTTCCTGGTGTCAGACCTACCGCAAGACGGCGCGCAACCTCGACGCGGCAGCCCGCACCTCAGGCTTCACATGGTGCGATCCAAAGGACGACGAAAAACGCGACCTGCTCGCCCGCTTCGCCGCGATCGCCGCCGCACACGGCCTGCGGCTGACGCTGTGCGGCCAGCCGAGCCTGCAAATCGAAGGCGTCGGCGAGGCACGCTGCATCGATGCCGACCGCCTAAGCCGGATCGCCGGCGCCCCACTCGCCATCCGCCATCAGGCGCACCGCAAACAATGCGGATGCTGGGCATCGCGCGACATCGGCGCCTACGACAGTTGCACGCAAGGTTGCGCCTACTGCTACGCCGTGAACAGCCAAGCGGTCGCGAAACGCCGGCGTGCCCGGCACGATCCGGCGGCGGAATTCCTCATCCCGGCAGCCGGCGAACCGCTTCAGAGTGTCTCGTCGATGCGGGTGCCGGCCGCCGTGCCGCCAGCAGGCTCCGACGGCTGCTCGTAGGCTTCCGCCGACGCGCGCGCGCGCGCCTGTGCAGCCGCTTCCGGCGCTGTCGCTTGCGCCGACGCCGGCGCTACCTTCGGCCCGCCGCGCGAGACGCCGACCCGGGCCGGACGGAGGATGCGCTCGTTCAGCGTATAGCCTTGGCTCAGCACCTGCAGGACCGTGCCGTTCGGCACGTCGGCATTGGGGATCTCGAACAGCGCCTCGTGGAAGTGCGGATCGAACGGCTTCCCCTCGGCTTCGAGCCGCTTGACACCGTAGCGTTCAAGCGCGCTCGCGAGTTCGCGCTCGGTCATCTCGACCCCGCTCATCAATGCATCGAGGGCGGGATCGGCCGCGCGCGCGTCCACACCGACGCTCATGAGGGCGCGGTGCAGGTTGTCGGCGACTGCGAGCATGTCGCGCGCAAATCCCGCAACCGCGTACTGGCTCGCCTCCTCCCGGTCACGGGCGCCGCGGCGGCGCACGTTCTCGGTCTCTGCCAGCGCCCGCAGATAATCGTCCTTGAGCTTGGCGATCTCGGCTTCGGCGCGCGCAAGCTGCTCGGACCAGTCGATGTCCTTCGCTGCCTCGGCGGCTTGCGCCTCAGCCGCGCCCGCCGCTTCGGCCGCCCCTTTGCCGGCCGTCGCTTCGTCGTTCGGCGTTCCGTCCGTTGTCACCATTCCTGCAATCCCTGCCCCTTACCCAATGTAATGACTGATCAATTTTGCGGTGTAATCGACCATGGGAATGATGCGCGCATAGTTCATCCGCGTTGGCCCGATGACACCCAAGGCGCCGACGATGCGCTGCCGGCTGTCCCGATAGGAGGACACGATCAGGGAACAGCCGGCGATGTTGAACAGCGCATTGCTGGCGCCGATGAAGATCTGCACGCCGGCGCCGGTGTCAACCACTGACAACACCTTCAGCATCATTTCCCTTGTTTCGAGCGCGTTGAAGAGCGCCCGGATGTGCTCCAGGTTACCGATCGCCTCGGCGTCCTCCAGGAGATGCGCCTGCCCGCGCACGATCAACGCGCCCGAAGCGTCGTCGCCGGCCCAGGTGGCAAGCCCTGCCTCCACCACCTTGCGCGTCAGTTCGTCGAGCTGCGACCGCTGCACCTTGAGCTCGGCCAGGATCTCGTCGCGCGCTTCCTGGATCGAGCGCCCAACGAGCCGGCCCGAGAGGAAATTCGAGGCTTCGACGAGGGCCGAGGGCGGAAGATCGGCCGGCGTCTGGACGATCCGGTTCTCAACGATGCCGGTCTCGGTCACCAGGACGACGAGCGCCCGGCCCGGGCTCAAATTCACCAGCTCGATGTGGCGGAGCGCGACGTCCGTCTTCGGCGCCACGACCAAGCCGGCGCAATGGGAGAGCTCGGAGAGCGCGGCGCTGGCGCGCTCCAAGAGGCCCTCGATCGAGGTTGTCTTGCCGGCACACTGGCGGCTGATGTTGCGGCGCTCGTCTTCGGTCAGATCGCCGATCTCCAACAGCCCGTCGACGAACAGACGCAGGCCGGCCGCGGTCGGCAGACGTCCGGCCGAGCTGTGCGGTTGCGACAGCAGGCCGATTTCCTCGAGGTCGGCCATGACGTTGCGGATCGTGGCCGCCGACAGGTTGGTGGCCAGCCGCTTGGAAAGGGTGCGCGAGCCGACGGGCTCGCCGGTTTCCAGGTAGGCATCGACGAGTTGACGGAAGATCTGCCGTGAGCGTTCATTCAGTTCCGCGATCATGGCTCCCGCCGGTTCAACCACCTGCTGTCCAGGCGCGCGCGCTTGGCATCGACCCGCGTCTGGATACAAGTCCTTGCAAAGGCTTGCAATTGAGCACACATACTGCCTTGATGTAAGCGTGCCCTCCGCGCACGTCAACGCGTCAGCCTTTACCAGGCCAGAAGCCGGCGCTAGGGTTACGCTCCGTTGCGACCCCGACCATCGAAACCGTTGGAGACCGAGATGCGCCCCTCCGGCCGCGCTGCCGATGCCTTACGCCCTGTGCGACTCGAACTTGGCGTTAGCAAATACGCGGAAGGATCGTGCCTTGCGCACTTCGGCGATACCCAGGTCCTTTGTACCGCCACCGTCGAACATCGGCTGCCGCAGTGGCTCAAGGACTCGGGCCGCGGCTGGGTGACGGCCGAGTATGGCATGCTGCCGCGCTCGACGGCGGAACGCACCGACCGCGAGGCCGCACGCGGACGGCAGACCGGGCGCACGCACGAGATCCAGCGGCTGATCGGCCGCTCCTTGCGCGCCGTGACCGATCTGAGCGCGATCAGCGACATGCAGGTGCGGGTCGATTGCGATGTCCTGCAAGCCGATGGCGGCACCCGCACCGCGGCGATTACCGGCGCCTACGTCGCCTTGCATCAGGCGCTGCAGCGGATCATCGACCTCGGCATGTTGAGCCGGCTGCCGATCCGCGAGGAAGTCGCCGCCGTCTCGTGCGGCATCTACAACGGCGAGGCAGTATTGGACCTCGACTATGGCGAGGATTCGGCTGCCGATGCCGATGCGAACTTCGTGTTGACCGGCTCCGGGCGCATCGTCGAGATTCAGGGCACGGCGGAACGCAAGACCTTTTCCGAGGCGCAATTCCTGGCGATGCTCCGCTTGGCTCAGAGCGGAATTACCCGTCTCGTCACTTTGCAGCGCGAGACGCTCGCTGCAGCCGGCTGATCCCTCCGTCGCACGGGGGCCTGAGGCAATCATGGCGCAAGCACCAACACCGCGCCGGCTTGAAGCCGGTCGCCTCGTCATCGCCAGCCACAACGTCGGCAAGGTCCGCGAGATCGGCGACCTTGTGGCTCCGTTTGGCCTGGATGTGGTCGCTGCCGGCGCGCTCGGCCTGGCGGAGCCGGAGGAGAACGGCACGACCTTTCGCGACAATGCCCTGATCAAGGCGATGGCCGCGGCGGAAGCAGCCGGCTTGCCGGCGCTTGCCGATGACTCAGGGCTCGTGGTGCCGGCGCTTGATGGCGCCCCCGGGGTCCTCTCGGCGCGCTGGGCCGGACCGGAGAAGGACTTCGCGCTTGCCATGCGCCGCGTCGAAGACGCCCTCGCCGGCAAGGGCGATCGGCGGGCCTGTTTCGTGTGCGCGCTCGCGCTCGCCTGGCCGGATGGCCATCACGAGATTTTCGAGGGCGTGGTCGACGGGCGGCTGGTCTGGCCGCCGCGCGGCAGCAAAGGCTTCGGCTACGATCCGATCTTCGTTGCCGACGGCGACAACCGTACCTTCGGCGAGATCGAACCGGAGGAGAAGCACCGCATCAGCCACCGCGCCCGGGCGTTCCGCCAGATGGTCGCCGCCTGCCTCGCTCCGGCCCAGCCCTAACCAGCCGCAGCCCTTAACCGGCCGCAGCCCTAACCGGCCGCAGGCGGAGGCGGCAGCGGTCGGATCGTCGCGCGGTAGGCATGCCAGCTGGCGTGTCCGATCAGCGGCAGGATGACGGTCAGGCCGATGTAGAACGAGGCAAGCCCGGCGGCGGCAAAAATGACGATCAGGCCCGCCCACAGCGCCATGACGCGGAAGTTCATGATCACAGCGACCACGCTCGTCACGACCGCCTGCACGAGGTCGACCTTGCGGTCCAGCAACAGGGGCAGCGACACGACGCTGGCGACGAACGCCAGCGACGCCATCACCGCGCCGACGGCGCACCCCAGAAGCACGAACAGGTTGCCTTCGAGCGTGTACAGGGTATCGCTGGCCATCGTTTCCAGACTGGCCGACTTGTAGGGGAATGAGAGGGCGAAGATCATCACTGCGAGCCGGACCCAGATGATCAGGAACAGGACCAATGCCAGCCCTAACCCTAAGAGCGGCACCGGGTTCGCCCGCCACGCGGTCAGGGCCGCGGCGAAGGTGGGCTTACGGCCGGCTTCGAGATCGCGGCTGATCGCGTACAGACCGACGGTCAGCGCCGGCCCGACGATCAAGAACCCTGCCCCCATCGGCGCGATGAGATATTCGAACCCAGCCAGAAACAGTCCTACGGTCAGAACAATGCCGGTTACGGTAAAAATGCCGCCGTAGGCCATGCTGACCCAGCCGGAGCGCTTGACGTCCCGCCACCCCGCAGCCAGCCATTTGAATGGCTCATCGGTGCTGAGCGTGTTGATTCGGTCAGCGTACGGCAGAACGTTGCCGCGGGCGAGCGGCATCGGATCGCTCGACATGTTTCACTCCCCGTAGCGAACAGCCAGCTATCTTGCCGGCCCTTACGGCGTCGCTTATTTTCGCGTGCTCGTATTGGTGCTGAGCTTGCGCTCAAGCGGTTTCGCCCGTCAAGGGCTGTCAATCGCTGCTCCCGCGATCACCGTGGCCGCAGCTGGTGCCGTCGCCTGCCCAACGCTCCGGCCGTGGCCCGGCCGATCGGCGGGAAGGCGGATGCAGCGACGATAAGCGGCCGGTTAACGGCCGCGCGCGGTCTCCGCGGCCGTTGCGGCTTGCGCCTCCTCCCACGCCTCATGCGCGGCGATCCAGGCCGCTTCCGCTTCAGCGACGTCCTTTTCCACCTGGGCCAGCTGTTTGCGCAAAGCCACCAGAGCGCTCGCGTCACCCTGGTAAAGCGTGGGATCGGCGATCAGGCCGGTGAGGCGGCTCTGTTCCGTGTGCAGGCGCTCGACCGCATCCTCGGCGGCCGCGAGCCGCTGCTTTAAGGGTGCCAACGCGAGGCGCCGCTCGCCTGCGATACGGCGCTGTTCCTGCCGGCCCGGCCGGCGCCCCTCGCCGGCGGAGGCCTTGGTGCGGGCCGAACTATCAGCGCGCTCGTGCTCCAGCACCAAGGCGCGATAGTCGTCGAGATCGCCATCGAAGGGGACGACGCCGCCGCCTTCGATCAACCATAGCCGGTCCGCGGTCAGGCCGATCACGTGCGGATCGTGGCTGACAATCACAACGCCGCCAGAAAAGGCGTTGATCGCCTGCACGAGCGCCTCCCGCGCCGCGAGATCGAGATGATTGGTCGGCTCATCGAGCAGCAGGAGATGGGGCGCCTCGGCGCTCATCAAGGCAAACAGAAGGCGCGCCTTCTCCCCGCCGGAGAGGTTGGCGATCGTCGTGTCCGCGCGCTGCTGCGAGAAGCCGAAACGGCCGAGGTGCTGGCGCAACTGCAGCTCGCTATCGCGCGGCCGGCGGCGGCCAAGGACGACAACCGGCGTTACCTCGAGATCGAGCTCATCCGCCTGATGCTGGGCGAAATAGCCGACCCGCAGCTTGGGCGAGCGAGTGATACTGCCCGAGAGCGGGCTCAGCCGGCCAGCGAGAAGACGCATGAGCGTCGACTTGCCGTTGCCGTTGGCGCCCAAGAGCGCGATCCGGTCATCGGCATCGATCCGGAGCGAGAGCTTGCGCAGCACCGGTGTGGCATCGTAACCGACGGCGGCGCCATCAAGGTTCAGGAGCGGCGATGCCAGCGCCTCCGGTTCGGGAAAAGCGAAAGTGGGGACTTCCTCCTCGCGCGCTTCCGCGATCGGTTCCATGCGCGCCAACAGCTTGAGGCGTGACTGTGCCTGGCGGGCCTTGCTCGCCTTGTAGCGGAAGCGATCGACGAACGCCTGAATACGGGCACGCTCGCCCGCCTGCTTCGCCCGCACATTTTCGGAGAGCGCAATCCGGGCCCGCCGGGTCGCCTCGAAACGATCGTAGCCGCCGGGATAGAGCGTGAGCGAGCCGCCCTCCACATGCAGGATCTCGCCGACCGCGCGGTTCAACAGGCCCCGGTCGTGGCTGACGAGCACGATCGTCCCGGGATAGCGGCGAAGATATCCCTCCAGCCACAGGCTTGCCTCGAGATCCAGGTGGTTGGTCGGCTCATCCAGCAGCAGAATGTCGGGCTCGACAAACAACAGCGCCGCCAGACCGACACGCATGCGCCAGCCGCCGGAGAAGGTGTTGCACGGCTGCTGCTGCGCAGCCTCCGAGAAGCCGAGGCCGGCGAGAATGCGGGCCGCGCGCGCCGGCGCCGAATGGGCTTCGGTATCGCGCAAACGGGCATGGATTTCTGCGATCGCGTGCGGATCCGTCGCCGCTTCGGCCGCCGCGGTCAGACGCTGGACCTCGCTGTCGGCGGCGAGCACGGTCTCGATCAGGCTTTCCGGCCCGGCCGGCGCGTCCTGTCGGGTGAGACCGATGCGACAGCGGGCGGGCACCTCGATGCAGCCGCCATCCGGCTCCAGCTCGCCCGCGATCAGCCGCAAGAGGGTGGTCTTGCCGGCACCATTGCGGCCGACGAGGCCGACCCGATGGCCGGTGTTGATCGTTGCCTGGGCCCGGTCGAACAGGTGCCGGGAACCGATACGGTAAGTGAGATCGGATATGCGCAGCATGAGGACGGGCCCAGGATGCGGCATCGCGCGACTGCCGCCAAGCCGGAAAATGCCAAGCAGAGGCAGCACGGCGGGAGGATGAGGAGTGGAGATCCGCTTACGCCAGCAGTTCCCCGTCGGCAGGCAGCAGCGCGCCGACGTGGCGCATGAGCGCGCCGCGCGCGTAAGGCTTGGCGACAGTGGGCGGAGACGGTGAGACCGCCCCCTGCAGGGACGCAGGCACCGACGAATAGCCGCTCGTAAAGAGGACCTTGACGCCGGGACGCAGCGCCTGCACGCGTTCGGCAATCTCATGGCCGCTCATACCGCCCGCGAGCTCCAAGTCAGTGAAAACGAGATCAAGCCGCTCGGCCGCGGCCGCCTGCGCAAGCGCCGTCGCGCCATCGCCGGCTTCAAGCACGATGAGCCCGGCGCGGGTGAGCATGGCGCGTGCGACCTTGCGCAGACGTTCATCGTCCTCGATGACCAGCACGACCTGTCCGGCGAATGTCGGCTCCGTTCCCCGCCCCTCTCCCTCCTGGGCTATCGGCACCGATGCTGGCGCCGCCGGGAAGAACAGCTTGACCGTCGTGCCGTGGCCCAGTTCGCTGTAAACGCTCACGTGGCCGCCCGACTGCTTGAGAAAACCGTAAACCATGCTGAGGCCGAGGCCGCTGCCGCGGCCGGGCGGCTTTGTTGTGAAAAACGGCTCCAGGATGCGGCTCTTGATTTCGCGCGACATGCCAATCCCGTTGTCCGTAACCGCAAGCAACACGTAGGACCCGGGCGCGACATCCGGGTAACGAGCGGTATAGTCCTCATCGAGCATCGAGTTTTTGGTCTTGATCGTCAGCACCCCGCCATCCGGCATGGCGTCGCGGGCATTGATGGCGAGGTTGACGAGCGCGCGCTCAAGCTCGCTGCGGTCAACGACGACGGCGTGAACGCTGGCGGCCAAGTCCTCGCGGATCTCGATCGCGCTCCCGAGAGTGCGGCGGAACAGGTCGCTGATCCCGCGGACGACGGCATTCAGGTCGGCGACGGTGGGGCTCAGCGGTTGCCGGCGGGCAAACGCGAGCAGGCGGTGCGTCAACTCCGCCCCGCGCTGGGCAGACCATAAGGCATCCTCGGCGAAAACGTGCAGCGCCTTATTGTCGGCCACTGATTCCTGGATCAGTTGCAGATTGCCGATGATGATGGTCAAGAGATTGTTAAAGTCGTGTGCAATGCCGCCGGTGAGCTGGCCGATCGCCTCCATCTTCTGCGCCTGGCGCAACTGCGCTTCGGTCGCCTTCAGTTTGGTCACGTCCTCCTTGACGGCGACGTAGTTGGTGATCCGGCCATTCTGATCCCTCACTGGCGCGATCGAGGCCACCTCGCAATAGAGCTCGCCGCTCTTTTTCTTATTAAGAAACTCTCCACGCCAGACATGGCCTTCCGACAGCTGCTTCCAGAGGGCTTCGTATTCCTCTTTGGTCTTGTCGCCGGATTGAAGCACGCGCGGATTCTGGCCGATCACTTCTGTCTCGGAGTATCCTGTAATCTCGCTGAACTTCGGATTGACGTAGAGGATCCGCGCCGCCGGATCAGTGACAACGACGGAAACCGGGCTTTGCTCGATCGCCCGGTAGAGGAGACGCAGCTCGGCCTCCTTGCGCCGATCGGCGGTGACGTCGCGTGCATGCAGGGCGACCTCGCTGCTCGGCTGATCGGCACCTTTGACCGGATAGACGCGGCAGTCGTTGGTGCGCTCGCCGATCGCTTCTTCGAACTGGACGGGGGCACCGGTCGCAAGCACGCCCTTGAGAGCGCGCATCCGGGCGGCTGCCACTCGGGCCGGCAGGAACCGATCGAGGCCGTGGCCGATCGCCGAAACGTCGTCACCGGCGGCGCCGAGGCGTTGCTCCGCGGCCGCATTGACGGCGAGGATCGTGCCATCGGCGGACAACAGCATCATCTCGTCCCGGCTGGCGTCGAGGAGCGCACGGACACGTAACTCGCTCTCCCTGAGGCCGCGAATTATTGGCGCAACAAGGCGATAGACAAAAGCCGCCGCACCTGCGACCACGACCAGGGTAATGAGGCCGGAAATTGCCCCAGCGCGGACGTAGCGGGCGCGTACCTCCCACAGATCAAGCTTGGCAACGAGGCCGAGGCCAAGGATGGCAACCGGCTCGTAGGCAGCGATGACAGCGTCGCCGGCATAATCGGTGCCGACCATGCTGCCCGAATGCCCGCTCAGCGCGGCGCGCATCGGCCCTGCCACGGTCCCGGACCATTCGATCGCCGCCGGGACGTCGAGGCCAGTATGGCGATGACGGAGCAAGAAGACGATGCTCTCCCCTTCCCGCCGACCGATGACAAATTCCCCGCTCGTTCCCAGACCGGTCCTTTGGAAGCGGGTATGCGCCACCTCGATCTGCGCGAGCGTTGCCGCCGCGGCACCCGCGCCGGCAGGCACATGCGTCTGGTTAAACTCTGCGACCGCCTCCATCAGCCGAGCCTGGCTCCTGACCAGATCAACCAGCCGCAGCCGCTCCCGCTCGACCGCCGCTTCATAGAGGACAATACTTGCGGTTGCACCAACGATGACCGCAACCGCGATCAGGATCAGGATCAGGGCTGCGACGCGCTTGCGATCCTGCATCGCTTTCGTGTCCCGCCTATCCCGGCGCTGCGGCAAGGACGGCGCGCAGTGCGGAGACGTCGATCGGCTTGTGCAACGTCGTCACCGGCGACAATCCTTTGAACTCAGCCAGGGTCCGCGCGTGGTTCGCGTAGTCGGGGTGGTAGCCGGTCATGATGATCAGCTGCGCCTTAGAGTTGCGCTGCGCCAGCCAGGCAATCAGTTCGTTGCCGTCGAGCCCGGGCATTACCATGTCCAAAATGATGGTGGTCGGCTTGAAGGTTTCGCACATGCGCATGAAGGCGAGACCGTCAGTCACCGTTTCGACGACGAAGCCGAGCGCTTCCGCAACGTGGCGCACGAAGCGGCCAATGGCAGGCTCATCGTCACAAATTAAAAGCCGACGTTCCGCCATCCCCGCCCCTTTAACCCGCAACAGCGCCGCGAGGCGCCCGAGGATGCCAAGCCACCCAGAGATGGTATCATTGACGGAAGAATCCCGCACGCGATTTAGCGTTTCAGTCGGTATGCCTGCGCGCCGCGGCGCGTTAGAGTAACGACTGCCAGCGACGAAGCCGGCAGCGCCCGCGAGCGGCCAGCCTCGGCGAGCGACACCACGCGGGTCAACAGGACGAGGGAAAGGCGTAACCGTGACAACGATCCTGGCAAGTGATGTCGGAGGTACAAAAACAACGCTTGCGCTCTATCGTTCAGATGGCGCTGCGCCGTTCGCCGTCAAGCATCCGCTTCGGCAGGCAACGTTTGCCAGCGCCGATTACGCCTCGTTCGAGGCTATCGTCGCTGAATTCCTGGCCGGCGCGCGAGAGCCCATCGCCGCTGCCAGCTTCGGTGTCGCCGGCCCGGTGCTTGCCGGCAAAGCCAAGATCACCAACCTGCCATGGACGATCGATGCGGAGCGACTGAAGGCGGAACTCGGCGGTGCGTGGGTTTCGCTCCTCAACGATGTCGAGGCGACTGCGTGCGGGCTTGCGCACCTCGACGCCGAGGATTTCGCGACCCTCAACGCCGGCACGTCTCAGGCAAACGGAACCATGGCGGTGATCGCGCCGGGCACCGGTATCGGCACCGCCTTTCTGGTTTGGACCGGGCAGAGCTATCGGGCGCTGCCGAGCGAGGGCGGGCATGTTTCGTTTGCGCCGCGCACTGCGGACGAGTGCGCGTTGTTACGCTTTCTTGAGGCCCGCTTCGGGCATGTGAGCGTCGAACGAGTCGCCTCGGGCACCGGCATCGCCAACATCTACGATTTCTTTGCTGCTCTTGGCCGGCACCCGGTGCCGAAGGCGCTTGCGGCCGAACTCGCCGCCGACGACGACCCGACGCCGATCATCGTCCGGGCCGCCCTCGAAGCTTCGACGCCGATCTGCAGCGCGACGCTCGATCTGTTCGTGCGCGTGCTGGGGGACGTTGTCGGCAACGTGGGCCTGATGCTCTTGGCGACCGGCGGCGTCTTTCTGGGCGGCGGCATGCCACCTAGGCTCCTTGCCCGTCTGCGACAGCCGGACTTCCTGGAGGCCGTGTGTGACAAGGGCCGGTTCAGCGCCTTCTGCCGCGACCTTCCGCTGCACGTCGTTCTCGACCCACAGGCCGCACTGCACGGAGCAGCGCACAACGCCCACGCGCTGACGACGTCGACCTGACCCGGTCTGTGGAGAGCGCCCGCGGCTAGCGGAACTGCGGCGTCGGCAGTTGCTCGTCCTCGTAATCCGGCATCTCGATGCGGATCGTCGCCGGATCGACCGTGGATTTCGCGCCCAGGCCTCCCAGCACCAACTGCGGCAGCGCAATCAGTATACCCACCATGATCAACTGAATGCAGACATAGGGGATCGCGCCCCAGTAGATCTGCGCGGTGGTAATGCCATCCGTCGGCTTGCCGGTAACGCGGTCGATGTAGCGCTCCTTCGGCGCGACGCTGCGCAAAAAGAACAGGGCGAAGCCGAACGGCGGGTGCATGAACGACGTCTGCATGTTGACACCCAACAGGACACCGAACCAGATCAGATCGATACCGAGCTTCTCGGCAACAGGCGCCAACAGCGGCACGACGATGAAGGCGAGCTCGAAGAAATCGAGAAAGAACGCGAGCAAAAAGACGAGAAGGTTAACGACGATGAGAAAGCCGACCTGACCGCCCGGAAGCCCGGTGAGCAGATCCTCGACCCACAGATCGCCGTTCACCGCACGGAAGATGAGGCCGAAAATCGTCGCCCCGATCAGGATGAAGAGGACAAAGGCGGACAGCTTCGCCGTCTTGTCCACCGCCTGGCGGACCATCTCGAGCGTGAGCCGCCGGTTGACGATCGCCAGCGCGAGCGCACCGACGGCGCCCATCGCGCCGCCCTCGGTCGGCGTTGCGACGCCAAGGAAGATCGTCCCCAACACGAGGAAGATGAGTACCAGCGGCGGCACGAGCGAAAAGAGAACCTTGCGCAGGAGCTTCAGCCCATGCAGCACGCGCGCCTCACTCGGCAGCGCCGGTGCCAGCTTCGGCCGCACGATCGCAACCAGCGCGACGAACCCTGTATAAAGCAGAGCCAGCGTCAGCCCAGGGACGAATGCGCCCGCGTACATGTCGCCGACCGAGCGCCCGAGCTGGTCGGCCATGATGATCAGCACCAAGCTCGGCGGAATGATCTGCGCCAGCGTGCCCGACGCGGCGATGACGCCCGTCGCGATCCTGCGGTCGTAGCCGTAGCGCAGCATGATCGGCAGCGAGATCAGGCCCATCGAGATGACGGACGCGGCAACGACGCCGGTGGTCGCCGCCAACAGCGCACCGACGAAGACGACGGCAAAGGCCAAGCCGCCGCGGACGGGACCGAACACCTGGCCGATCGTATCCAGCAGGTCCTCGGCCATGCCGCTGCGTTCGAGAATCAAACCCATGAAGGTGAAGAACGGAATGGCCAGCAAGGTGTCGTTGCGCATGATGCCGAACACGCGCTCCGGCAGCGCCTGCATCAGTTCCGGCTTCAGCAGCCCCAGTTCGATGCCCAAGACACCGAAGGCGAGGCCGTTGAAGGCAAGCGAAAAGGCGACCGGATAGCCGAGCAGCAAGAACACAACCAGCGCCGCAAACATCACCGGCGCCATGTTGGCGATGACGAACTCGATCATCGCTGAGCCCCCTTCTCGACCGATTCCACCAGCTCCTTGATCTCCTCGATCTGAGCATCGTGCGTCGAGATCGGATACGGCGCAGCGCCGGCGAGGAAGGCGCAGCGCTTGATGATCTCCGACACGCCTTGCAGACTGAGAAGAAAAAAGCCGATCGGGATTAAGAGCTTGACGGGCCAGCGGATCAGCCCGCCGGCATCCGTCGAAGTCTCCTGTCGCATGAACGAGTCCATGAACATCGGCCACGACAGCATCATGATCAGGATCGACATCGGCAGCAGAAAAAACAGGCCGCCAAAAACGTCGAGCAGCGCAGCCTTTCGCTGCGATAGCCCGCCGGTCAGGACGTCGATGCGGACGTGCTCGTTAAGAAGCAGGGTGTAAGGCGAACACAGGAGGAAGACGGCAGCAAAGAGGTACCACTGCGCCTCCAACCAAGCATTCGAACTGGTGCTGAAAAGATAGCGAACCGAGGCATTCCCGGCGCTGACGATGACGGCCACTAGCACCAGCCATCGCACGGCAAGGCCGACCCGCCGGCTGATGGCGTCGATCAGCCGCGACAAGCGCAGCAGGATCTCCCACACGAAATTGTCCTCCGCCTACTTTTTTTGCCGTGTTCTTCCGCACGTTACCGCGGGAGCATCAATGATGCCTGCAAAACAGTCAACGCCGGAATGGGGCCGGTTCCTCTTTTCTGCCGCATTTCCCCCACTCATTGAGTTTCATCTCTGGCTGCGCGACCGGCGCGCTACCGTCCCCCTTTGCGGTGTACTTCGCGCGGCGCCGCGAGCGACTCGATAACTGCTTCCGAAAGCAGGGCAAATGTGTCGCTCTCGGGCGTGAACACGTACATGTTGCCGTCGTCAAGGTCGAAGTACCAGCCGTGGATGGAAAGCCGGCCATCCTCAATGCGCTCGGCAATCCAGGGGAAGGACCACAGGTTGGCAAGCGAGGTCTTGATCGCTTCGCGCTCCAGCGTGCGCAACTGCTCCTCGAAGCTCTTGTGGCGGGCGACGACAAGGGTACGCCTGCGCGCCTCATCGGCGATCTGCATCCAGTTGGCGATGAACGTGTGTGCGTGGCCGACGCCAGGATCGCCAGTAAGCAGCGCCTTGATGCCGCCGCAGTGAACATGACCCAGAACGACGATGTGCTCGACATTAAGCGCGTTAACCGCAAACTGCAGCGCAGCGCTGGTACCGTGCTTGGCGTCGTCCATCGCGCACGGCGGTACAAGGTTGGCGACGTTGCGGACCATGAACAGATCGCCCGGAGCGGAGTTGGTCAAGATGGCAGGATCGACGCGCGAGTCCGAACAGCCGATCACCATCACCTTCGGGCTCTGCTTGTTCGCAAGAGCGCCGAAAAACTCCCGGTTCGGCAGAAACGTGCTCGAACGGAATTCAAGAAAGCCGGCCGCCAGTTTGTCGATTGCCATGTCGTTCGGTCCTTCATTCGCGTGCACGACTCCTATGCATCGGTGCACCCGTAAGCGCAATTCGCCTTCCCGCAACGCAAGTGTTGTACAGGATCGACGACACGAGCACCAACACGATGGCCGCCGGCGCCGGGACGAGGCGTGACGCACACAGCGCTCTTGTGCGGATGTGGTGTAGCGGGCAAAGAATGGTCCGCTTTGCTGCGGCTCGCGTATTCGTGATGTGGGCGCAGAACATCGACCGCGCGCGAGAACGGATGCGCGCAAGCGCCATTTCCCAACCCCTATGACACGCTCGTGAATCGCATCGCCCTTAAAATGCTGTTCGGCGACCGCGGGAAGTTCGTCGGCATGGTGCTGGGCTTGACCTTCGCCGCCCTTGTCATGACGCAACAGCCCAGCATCTTCATCGGCCTGATGACGCGCACCTATGCTGCCATCGGTGACGTTCCGATCGCCGACGTCTGGGTAATGGACCCCAGCGTGCAGTACGTCGAGGAGAACAAGCCTCTGCGCGATATCGACCTTGCCCGCGTGCGCGGTGTTGCCGGCGTCGGCGTCGCCTGGGCGGTGCCGCTGTACAAGGGCATCATCAACGCCAAGCTGCCCGACGGCCAGACCAAGTCTATCATCCTGACGGGCCTCGACGATGCCACCCTGATCGGCGGGCCACCCGCAATGATCGACGGCCGCTTGGCCGACCTGCGGCGCGCCGATGCGATCATCATCGACCGCGACGCAGCAGAAAACCGGCTGCGCTATACCGGTCCGGACGGTGAGGAGCGCGCCCTTGGCGTCGGCGATGAGATCGAGATTAACGACAACCGGGCTACGGTTGTCGGTATTGGCGTCTCGACCCGTGATTTTATTCTGGTGCCCAAGGCCTTCACGACCTATTCGCGGGCCATCGACTTCGCACCGCCGCAGCGCCGCCAGCTCACCTACGTCTTGGCGAAAGGACGAGACGGCGCGGAGCCCGGCACGCTCGCGCGCCGCATCGAGGCACAGACCGGCTTAAAGGCGCTGACGAGCGCCGAGTTCGAGCGGCTGACGTTGAAATACTGGATGACGAATACCGGCATTCCAATCAACTTCGGGGTTTCGGTGCTGCTGGGCTTTCTGGTCGGCGCCGCCATCGCCGGCCAGAGCTTCTTCAATTTCGTGCGCGAGAATCTGCTCCACTACGCTGTCCTCAAGGCCATGGGATTGCGCGCCGGCATCCTCGTGCGGATGGTCCTGCTGCAGGCGCTGATCGTAGGCGGCATCGGCTACGGGATCGGTGTCGGCTTGACCGCCTTGTTCGGAGCCTTCATGCACGATACCGTCCTCGCGTTCCGGATGCCGCCCGCCTTGCTCGCCTTTGCCGGCGTTGGCGTCCTGGTGATCGTGCTTCTGTCTGCGCTGCTCGCCGTCCGCGCGGTCCTGCGGCTGGATCCGGCAGTCGTCTTCCGCGCATGACCGCAGTCCGCTCAATACACACAGCCGACGCAGCGTCGCTTGCCGTGCGCTGCCGGGGGCTGACGAAGAGCTTCACCGGCGCCGCCGCCACAGTCCACGCATTGCGCGGTATCGAACTCGATGTTCCGCGCGGCGGCATGACGATGCTGGTCGGCCCGTCGGGCTGCGGCAAGACGACCTTGATTTCGGTCATTGCCGGCATTCTGACCCCCGACGGCGGTGAATGCGTGGTTCTCGGCACCGAGTTGTCGACCCTTCACGGCCGGCAGCTGCTGGATTTCCGCGGCCGTTCGATCGGCTTTATCTTTCAGCAGTTTCATCTGGTGCCGACACTGACGGTAATCGAGAACGCCGCCATCCCGCTGATTATCAACGGTACGCCAGGCCCGCGCGCACGCGCCGCGGCGGCAGAAATCATTGCCGAGGTCGGCCTCGGCGATCGCGGCCGTGAACTGCCGGGAGTCCTCTCCGGCGGCGAACAGCAGCGCGTCGCCATTGCCCGTGCACTCGTGCACGGACCGGCGCTGGTCGTCTGCGACGAGCCGACGAGCGCGCTTGATCACGAAAGCGGTCGGAAGATCATGGCGCTGCTGCGGCGCTTCGTGTCGCAACGATGCGCCACCATCCTCATCGTGACGCACGACAGCCGGATCTTCCCGTTCGCCGACCGCATCGCGCGCATGGACGACGGCCGGATCGTCGGCATCGAAACCGAGGTAACGACCGGAGAGACGCCCGGAGAGAGGCCCGGAGAGAGACAATGACAGCGCTCTCGCGCGTACTTGTCGTCCTGCTCGCGCTAGCCGGCATCGGCTATGCGATCTTCTTCACCGTCTCTGACGGACGGCAGGACCCGCCGGAGTCCGCGCCGCTGTCGCTCCCGGCCGAGACGCGGTTCGCCGACACGGTTGCCGGCAGTGGCTTGATCGAGGCCAACACCCGCAACATCGCCATCGGCAGCTTCGTCTCCGGCATCGTTACCGTCATCAACGTCGTCGAGGGGCAACGGGTCGAGGCTGGTGCACCGCTGTTCGCACTCGATCGCCGGTTGGCGGAAGCCGAGCTTGCGATCGCGAAGCGCAACGTGATGAGCGCGAGCGCGAGCGCGGTCGAGGTGGAGGCGGAACTGGCCGATCAGGATGACCAACTGCAACGCTCCGAAAAGCTGAAGGTCGGCATCGTCATCAGCGAGGATCGCTTGTTGCGGCAGCGGTTCGCTGTCCGGACGGCCCGCGCCAAGCTGGAAGCCGCCCGTGCCGAGGTCGAGACTGCGCTCGCGCGTGTACACTCAGCAGACGTTGCGCTGGAACGCCTGACCGTGCGCGCCCCCGTCGGCGGCCTTGTCCTTAGAGTGAACATTCGCGTCGGCGAATTCGTTTCCGCCGGTCCGGCCGCCGACCCGCTCGTTCTTCTCGGCGACGATCGGCCGATGCATGTCCGCGTCCAGATCGACGAGAACGACATCTGGCGCCTCAAGCCCGATGCTGCCGCCGAAGCCGTCGTCCGCGGCCAACCCCAGCAGCGATTCGCGTTGCAGCGGGTGCGCATCGATCCCTACGTCCTGCCGAAGCGATCGCTGACCGGCGAACGCAGCGAGCGGGTCGATACGCGCGTCCTCGAACTGATCTACCGGTTCGACCCGGGGGAGGAGACGGTCTTTATCGGCCAGCAAGTTGACGTCTTCATCGAGGCCAAGCCCTTTGCTCCCAGAGACGAGCCCGTTGATCCCCGACCCGTTGATCCCCGATAGGGCCGCTTTGACGCTGACTCCTGCCGACGTGCAGGCGATCGTCACCCGCACCGTTGATCGCTACATCGTGGGCTGCCATGCCAGAGTTGCCGCGTTCGTCGATGCCAATTTCAGCGTGGGCGGCGCGCTCCGGCTGCATCGCCGCGCGATCGGCCTCGATCTGGTACGCGCGCCGGCGAACGTGGCCCTCGCGCTGCCCTATGTGGCGACGCAGGTGGCAGCGGCTCTGCTCGCTGCGGCCGGCGCCCGCGCGCTGAGCGCACGGCTGCGGCAACGCCGGATTTTTCTCGATACCGCGGTTGCGCGCGAGCTTTCGTGGCGGCTGCAGACCGAGTTGCTGGCGCTGCCGTGCGCCGAAGATGGCCGGCGATCGGATCGTGACGCGCTCGCGGAAGCCATCCTCGCCGATCCGGAACTGACGCCTGCGGTTGCAGCCGTGGCGGCGGCGCTCGCCCGGGCGCCCACCGGCAGCGAACTTGAGGCCCGTTTCGCGGGCCAGATCCGGGCCTACGCCGACGCGCGCAGTGCTGCCGCCGAACTCGTCAGTTCTGCGCTGCTGGCCGGCACCGGAGCAGTGGCCTTCACCCAAGTGACGCCCACGGCCCTGTCGCTCGGGCCACTGATAGCGGCAGCGCTGGCGCACCAAGCTGCGATCGCCGCCTTTCCTCTGGGCGCCGGCATCGGCAGTCTCTGGTACGCCCTGTTCCAGGCAGGGCCTTCCCTCGCCCTGACCGCGGCCGTCACCGGCGGGCTTGTTCTGCTGGGCGCGATCGTCACCGCCTTTGCCGGCGTCATCAGCGATCCGCTGCTGCGCGCGACCGGCCTGCACCAGCGCCGCCTGCATCACCTGATCGACACCCTGGCGGCTGAGTTGAGGGACGGCCCGGCGCGCTTTCGCGTCCACGATCACTACGTCGCCCGCATCTTCGATCTGCTCGACCTCGCGCGCGCCGTCCTGCAGTTGCAGCGCTGAACCCCGTCTCAGCCGGCGGCACCGCGCAGGAGGTAGGCGGCAATCGTCAGCGGGATCACCCGCACCACCTTCTGATGCTCGCCAGCAAGGGCGTTCTGGACCAGGAAGTGGTTCTCGACGTTCGCCGGCTTGACCTTGACGATGCCGCGCTCGCCCTTGATTTGAGGGTAGTAGCGCGGATCGATCAGGGTTTCCTTGGCAGCGAGGCGTGTCAGCGCTTCGGCTTCGTCGAGCCCCTCGGCCTCGACGCACTTGACGACGCTCCAGTCGCTGCGGCCCGCACACTGTGCGGCGTTGAGGGCCTGCTCGATATCCTTGCCCGACCCTGAGCCGAGGCCAGCCTTGTAGAGATGCTTGGTCAGGCCGACTTCGCCGCCCCAATCCTGCAGGCTGCGGCTGCGCGCCACGTAGAGCATATCCGTCACGTCATCGGTTTCCTTAAGCGCCGCGCCGCGCGGCTCAGACCGGCACGAAGGTTTCCTTGGCCGAGCCGCAGACCGGGCAAACCCAATACTCGGGCAGTGCAGCAAATGCGGTTCCCCGTGGCACCGGCCGGCCGGGCTGCGCGATGTTTTCGGGATCGCCGGCCGCAGGATCATAGACGTAAGGATCGCAGTCCGGGTTCGTGCACACCCAGCGACCTGATGCCCCTTCGACCGCACTGGCGGCGCCTGGTGCGAACGGTACAGCGGCGAGAGCGGTCAGAAAATGCCTGCGTGTGCGCATCGGCCGTCTACTGCGGTCTCAATCCTGCGCCGGTCACCCGACCCTTGACCCGCTATGAGTGTGGCAGCCTGAGATGATCTCGGCAAGCGGAAGATTTGGGCACCACCAGCGATGCCGCGGGCGCCAGTGAATGGGGCTTTCGTTGCCGTCGCCGACGCCGATTGCGCGCGCCACGGCATTGAGTTAAAAGCCTGCCGTCCCGCCAATAATATGTATCACAAGGACGGCCGGGGGATGAGGAGCGCGGCGATCATGGGCGCACGAACAGGGGCGCTGGTTGGATTCGCATTGGCATTGATTCTCTCCTTCGCGGCGTCGGCAGCCGCTCAGTACAAAGGAGAGCAGGCGAAGGATCCGCCTTCCGCCGTGAAGGATCCGGCCGCCGAGCGCGCCCGGCCGCAGCCGCGGCCGCGCCAGCCGGCACTGACCGTCGCGCCGGATGACGGCAAGGCAGCCGCAACGTCGGACCAGTGCCAGTGGCTGGGCAAACGGATCATCAGTCTCCTGATCCGCGACGATGCGATGGCAGCGAACGATTTTACGCCGTTTTTTGTCCGGTTCGGCTGCCCGGAAGAGTTGCTCGCCGACGCCTTCGGGTGCGTGGCTGCCAATGCTGCGCTCCTCGAAAACAACGGCTTGAGCGAGCAGATCAATGCCTGCTGGCTGGATCCGACGGTTCGCCTGGCGAAGGCGGAGGACAACGCGGGCGGTACGCACGGCCAACCAGCCGCAGCCGCGAAGTCCGACAAGGACGGCGACAAGGCAGGAAAGGCGGGGCCGGGGGCATCCCCGACGCCCAGGCCGGAAAGGCCAGAACCACCTGTGGAACCAACAAAAACGAGTGATCCGCCGCACCGCGCAAACTGAAAATGCTACTGATGCGGGATAAAGATCGCCTTAATCGCGCCACAAACAGTTCTTATCCTCCGCCATGCGTCGGGGAGGGCGCATACGCGATTGGTGCCAGAGTGCCAAGGCAAACCTTCTAACCTTCGGAACAACTGAGATGAAAGCGGTCCTTATTGCTGCCCTGGTGGCAGCAGTGGTCCACGCTGCGGGCTGGTTCGTGTCTGCTAAAACCGAGCTTCCCGCTGATGTTACGGGTGAGATCCGCTACCTCTCCTACAGCCCCTACGCGCCTGGCTCGAATCCGAAAGATCGAGAGACGGTGCCGCTGGAACAGCTGAAGAGAGACTTAGGCGTCGTCGCCGACGTTGCCCGCGGCGTGCGCACGTACTCGGTCATCGATGGCGTCGATGAGGTGCCGGCGATCGCCGCCAAGATGGGCCTCAACGTGATCGTCGGCGCGTGGATTGGCGATACCGCAGAGCGCGACCGCCACGAGATCGAGACCGTCGTCGCCCTTGCCAAGAAGAACCGCAACGTCCGTTCGGTGCTGGTCGGCAACGAGGTGCTGCTGCGCGGCGAGCGGACCGTCGACGAAATGATGGCGATGATCCGCGACGTGAAGAAGCAGGTCCGCGTGCCGGTCTCCACGGGTGAGATCTGGTACCAGTGGCTGCAGTATCCCGAGCTGGCGAAAGCCGTCGACTACATTGCGGTCCACATCCTTCCCTACTGGGAGGGCGTCGCCGCCGAGGATGCCGTTTCCTATACACTCGACAAGATCGAGGAGCTGCGCAAGACGTTCCCGGGCAAGCGGATCGTCGTTGCCGAATTCGGTTGGCCGAGCCATGGCTACAACAACCTGGCCGCAGTGCCAAGCGCGACCAGCCAGGCGCGGATCTTGCGCGACTTCCTGGTCGAAGCGCAGCGACGCGGCATCGAATACAACATCGTCGAGGCGTTCGACCAGGTGTGGAAGACCAACGAAGGCAGCGTCGGTGCCTACTGGGGCATGTTTGACGCCGACCGCAACGCGAAGTTTTCGCTGACCGGCCCGGTCGCCGACAAGCACACGCTGTGGAAGGCAATCGTCGCGATCACGCTCGGCACCGGCCTGACCGTCATAGGCTTGCGCACGCGGCGGCCGAATTTCGGCCATGCGCTGATGTTTGCGCTGGCCGGGCACGGGATGGCTGCGGGCGTCGCGCTGGCGCTGGCCTACCCGTTCGAGAACTACCTCAACATCGGCATCGCGCTCACGTGGGCCGTCGGCTTCGTGATGGTGCTGCTGATCACGGTGATGACGCTCGGCAAGGTGCACGAGCTGGCCGAGGTGCTGTGCGGCGCCAAGCCGCGGCGCCTGATCGGCGGTGCACCGGCGCAGTCGCTGCCGGCTTCACCGCCCAAGGTTTCGATCCACGTTCCGGCCTACCGCGAACAGCCGGCGATGGTGATCGAAACGCTCAACAGCTTGGCCGCGCTCGACTACCCGAACTTCGAGGCGATCATTATCGTCAATAACACGCCGGAGGCATTCTATAGCGCCCCCGTCGCCGCGCGCTGCCGGGAGTTGGGCGACCGTTTCAAGTTCCTCAACATCACCTGCTCCGGCTTCAAGGCGGGCGCGCTCAATGTTGCGCTCCAGCATACGGCCGTTGATGCCGCCGTGATCGCCGTCATCGATGCCGACTATGTCGTCCAGCCGGGCTGGCTCAAGGACCTGGTGCCGCACTTCGCCGATCCTGCCGTTGGCCTGATCCAGGCGCCGCAGGACCACCGCGACGGTGCCGAATCACCGCTCAAGCGGGTTATGAACGCGGAGTATGCCGGCTTCTTTGATATCGGCATGGTCCAGCGCAACGAGGACGACGCCATCATTCAGCACGGCACCATGTGCATGGTGCGCCGCGATGCCTTGGAGCGGCTGGGCGGATGGAGCACCGAGACCATCGTCGAGGATACCGAACTCGGCTTGCGCCTTTACGAGGCGGGCTATCAGGCGCTCTACACCAACGTTCGCTACGGCCACGGCCTGCTGCCGGACACCTTCAGCGCGTTCAAGACCCAGCGCTTCCGCTGGGCCTACGGCGCGATGCAAATCATCCGCAAGCACTGGCAGCACGTGACGCCGGCCTCGCCGACGCTCACCCCGCGGCAGAAGTTCCACTTCCTCGGCGGCTGGTCGCTGTGGCTTGCCGATGCGCTGGGCGTGCTGGCATCGTTGATGAACTTGGTCTGGGTGCCGATGGTGCTGTTCGTAGGCGTCGTCATCCCGACCGTTGCCTTCACGGTGCCGATCCTGACGGCGTTTGCCGTCAACGTGCTGCATTGCGGCCTCTTGTATGCCAAGCGGGTGCGCATGCCGCTCAAGGAGGTGCCCGGCGCGGCATTGGCTGCCATGAGCCTGCAGCTGACCGTGGCCCGCGCGGTGTTCGCCGGCCTTGTGCGCGACCACCTGCCGTTCCTGCGCACCGACAAGGGCGGCAATGCCAAGCGCGGCCGGGAAAACCCGGCAAAATGGGAGACCGCGATCGGCATTTTGCTGCTGGCCTCGGCTCTCGTTCTTGAGCTGACCAACGAGGATCGCGTCACCGAGATGTCGCTGTTCGCGGTCACTCTCGCTATTCAGAGCTTGCCCTTCCTTGCCGCGAGTGCGATGATGCTGGCCGAGCGGTTTCAGAAGTCGCAGGCTCGTGGGGCAGTGCAGCCAGCGACGGTATTCGGTTTAGAGTCACCGGCTGACTCGATGGAACCCTCGCGTTAAAGCTATCCTTCTGCCCCCCGGACGGATAGCAACGCGAAAGGGTACCGGGTCGCGCCGTCCCCCCCACGGCGCGACCCGGTTTCATATTCGAGGCACTAAGCCCTCACCCAGCCCACGCAATTGCGCAGCGGGATGCGCATCACGAAAGGCCTGCTAGGTCCGCGCACGCTGCGCAGGCAAACCGCCTCCGCAACCGCGCAGGGAGCGGTGATCAAGGCCGGCAGTGTGCGCTTCGGGGGTGATCGGCCGATCGAGGCGAGGCCCCAGCAGCGGCGGCAGCCGCGCCGCGCGACGCATGGCCGATGATGATCCGCGAATCGGCCAGTGGCCCGCCCTAACGTGATTGGGCGGTGGCCGAAGTCTGATCCACGCCAGAGCGAATCGGCGCCGGCGCGCCGCTAGAAGAACGCCACCTGGGACTCCGGGTCCGCCCAGGCCCGGCGCACGAGACCGAGGAGCCGCCCCGATTCGCGCTCAATCACGGTCAAGAAGGCACGACGCTCCTTGAGCGGCAGGTCGTCGTTATCGAGCAGGATCTCGGTCGCCGCCCGGATCGCGGCCAGCCGGTTCAAAAGCTCCTGCTCGGTGGAATCCGCAAGATGGCGCACGCCCTGATCTCCTTGCATTCAGGAAGAGACGTCGAAAGCACTCATGTGCGCACAACGTTCAGGCGCTCCCCGCCGCACCGCTGATATGGTTTGCTGCATTTGCGAAGACAACCCCACGCCGGTGCCGATGTGTGCCGGGCCAACAGCCCTGTGGTTGTTCCGTGACACCTGAGGTACTCTCACCCCCGTTAAGGATCGCGCGTATGGACGCGCAACAGGAGGTTCGGACCCATGATGGCAGCTGCGAAAGGGATCGTCTCGCGTTCGGTCCGCTGGAAGCGTGCATCAAGCCGGCTCTTCGTCGCCGGCGTGAGTGTCGCCGCATTGGTGAGCGTCACGGCCTGCGCCGGACAGACAACGGGACAGCAAGGTGCTACCGCCGGTGCGGCACTGGGATCGGGAATTGCGATCGTCTCCGGCGCCGGCCTGGCGACCACCATCGGTGCCGGTTTGATCGGCGGCGCCGCCGGCTTTCTCGGCGGTGAAGCGGTCGACAGCCGACGATAGCCAACGGGCGGAGCCAATTCCGCCAAGATCAGCGGAGCCAGTTCCGCCAAGATCAAGAGAGAAGACGCATGCGTGGCTTAGCAATCGCAACCGGGCTCGTCCTCGTGCTGTCCCCTTTAGCCGCGTCTGCGGCTGAACCCGCGGTGCCATTCGAGGAGGCGGTCTACATGACCTGTCAAGAGGTCCACGCGATGCCGCCGCAGCCGCGGGTTGAGCTTGTCCGTCACCTCGCGGTCCACGCCGGACAGCACTACGGCATTGCGTTTCGGGACAACGACAAGCTCGATGCCGAGCTCGCGGCGATGATCCGCGCCGGTTGCACGATGTTTCCGAGCGCCAACGTCTTTTTCATCGTCTCTGCCGCCGTCAGAGCGGAAGCGGAGGCTCTGCGCCCGAAAAAGAAGTAGGCGCCTTCCCGCCTTTCCCCGCCTCCGGCCGCGGCCCGTCCCTCGCTGCCTGCGGCCGAACCCGGGATCTCGCGTCACGCTTTTCGTGGACCGGCGAGAAGCCAGATGATGAAGCCGACAATCGGCAGGAAGAGGATCAGCAGAGTCCAGAGCACCTTGCTGCCGGTCCCGGCGCCGCTCTGTAAGATGTTGATGAACGCCCAAATGTCCAGCGCGAGGACGATCAGGCCGATGATACCGCCATACTGGAAGTTCATTCGCGCACGCTCCTTGCAAATCCCTGTCGCCGGTGAGGACCGAGGGCGACGAGCCGCCGCTTGATCTATCCGGCTTACAGTTCGCTCCCCGTAACGATCCGCGGCCAGATCAAATCGTGGGGACACGAACAAACTTTGCCGCGGCTGTCAATGCGGAACACGACAGGCGCCGCCGGCAGCCAAACGACTTCCCGCCCTCGAAGAAAATAAGATCGCCTTGCAACCAGTGCCCCGTATGGGGCTATAGCCTTAGCTCGCAACCCTCTAAGGAGAAACGAAGAACAGAACACTGCGGGTGAGGTCAGAGGTATCGTGCCCGGGTCCGGGGACAGCCAGGGGAACGGTCGGGAACGCTGGGGATCACGGTCAGGATTCGTGTTCGCAGCCGCAGGGTCGACGATCGGCCTCGGAGGTTTCTGGCGTTTGCCGTTTCTGAGCGAGCAGCACGGTGGCGGTGCTTTTCTGATTCTATTTCTCGGAATGATTTTTGTTTTCGGTCTTAGTATTTTCTTGGCTGAACTCGCGATCGGCCGGGCCGCACAGAGGAGCGGCGCCCAGGCCTACGCCAGCTTCGGGGTTCGGCTGTGGTCGGTCGTCGGCGTGGTGGGCGTTTTCGTCGCCTTCTTGATCCTCGCCGCCTACACCGTTGTCGCCGGGTGGGTCATCGCCTTCGCCCTGCACCTGGTTCTGGGCACCACCAGCATCACAGCCGAAACGCCGGCCCACGTGCTTGCGGCGTTACTCGCCGATCCGGCGCAGCCGATTCTCGGCGGCGGTTTGTTCATCCTGGTCACCGTCTGGATCGTCACCGCCGGTATCCGCAACGGGATCGAGCGAGTGAACCGGCTGCTCGTGCCACTGCTGCTCGTGCTCTTGCTTTTATTAGCGGCGCGTGCGCTGACGCTGCCGGGCGCGATCGGCACGCTCGGACGTGCCCTGCAACCCGGATTCGCTGGCCTTGACGCCACCGCCGTCCTGAGCGCGCTCGGTCACGCGCTGTTCTCGCTCTCTCTCGGCTTCGGCATCATGATCGTCTATGGTTCCTACTGCGCGCCTGACGGCAGCCTGGTCGGCAAGGCATCAGCGGTGCTTGTCCTGAGCACCGCGGCCTCGCTCATGGTCGTCGCCACCGTGCTGCCGCTGGTCACCGGCGGCGACAATGGTTCCGCAGCCAGCGCGCAGACGCTGATGGTGGTGTTGCCGCAAGCGCTGCTGCAGCATTCGTTCGGGATCGTGTTCGTTTTCATTTTCTTTGCCGCCATCATCATCGGCGCCCTCACGTCCGCCATCTCGATGCTTGAGGCGGTGGTGGCCCATTTCCGAGACCGCCATGGTTTCAGCCGTACCCAAAGCGCGGCCGCCGTCGGCCTCTACGCTTTTTTGCTCGGCGTGCCGCTGACGTTGTCGATCGGCGGCGGGCCGGCTGGCGCGACCATGTTCGGTCAGCGGTTCGTGGCTGCCATCGAGAGTCTGAGCACGAACACGCTGTTGCCCCTGGGGGCGATGGCAGCCGCGCTGTTCGTCGGCTGGGTGATGGGCCCGCGGGCGTGCGTGGAGGCGTTTCCGCCAACTTCAGCCGGCCAGCGCTGGGCCGCGATATGGCTCGTTGCGTTGCGCGCGCCGATCCCGGCTGCGATTGCGGTGATTCTGCTCGCCCATCTCCTCGCCTGAACCGCCCGCTACCGCCCGCCGCCGCGCGGCACTCCCTGCGAGGGCTTCAGGCGGCTTGAGCGATCCGCCGCGCTTCGCGTTGACCCCTTGCAAAACTGCACCGGCCAACCATCCTGTTAGCGGGGACCATCAGTCCCGCGGCAGGCAGCGAAGGCAGCACCCGATGACGGTTCCGACAGCGCTCAGGCTCGACGATCGAAGCATCATTGAGGTGACTGGCCCCGACCGGCTGAGCTTCTTGCAGGGTCTCGTCTCCAATGATGTCCGCCAGGTGACCGCCACCCGCGCCATCTATGCCGCGCTGTTGACGCCGCAAGGCAAGTATCTGTTCGATTTTTTCATCGTCGGCGCCGGCGATGCGCTTTGGCTCGACTGCGAGGCCGGGCGCGCGGATGCGCTCGCCCGCCGGCTCGGCATCTATCGGTTGCGGGCGCGCGTTACCATCACGCCCATGACGGACAGGATCGCCGTCGTTGCGGGCTTTGGACCGGGTGCCGCCGCAGCCGTGGGCCTTGCAGGCGCCGAAAACGGCGCTACCGCTGCACTGCCCAACGGTGTTGCATTTCTCGACCCCCGGCTGCCGGCCGCGGGCGTGCGCTGCCTTCTCCCCGCCGCCGATGTGCCGGCTTTCCTTGCAGCGCGCGGGTTCGACCAAGCCAGTCGGGACGATTTCGAGCGACACCGCTTAAGCCTCGGGCTGCCCGACGGCAGCCGCGATCTGATCGTTGAGCGCTCGCTCCTGCTGGAATGCGGTTTCGACGAACTGAACGGCGTCGATTGGAACAAGGGCTGCTATGTCGGCCAGGAGGTAACCGCGCGCAGCAAGCACCGCGGCCTGATCCGCAAGCGGCTCGTGCCCGTGCGGCTCACCGGTCCGTTGCCGGCGCCAGGAACGCCGATCCGCCAGGGCGAGCGCACCGTCGGCGAGATTCGTTCCGGCATTGAAGGCTTGGCACTGGCACTGGTGCAGCTGGACGCCCTCGCGCTGGCACACGACAGTGCGGACGGATCAGAACTGCGGGCGGGCGAGAACCGCGTGGCGGCAGCGGAGCCGGAATGGCTGCACCTTTCCGACCGGCCGCAGCGCCCCGGTCTCAGCTCGTAGACGTCCTTCCCGGTACGGTCTCCGCTCCATGGTCGAACAGTCGCAGCGGGATCCCGCGCGCGGGTCCGCTGATCTGCGTGCCGCCCTTCCGCAGGGTGGCACCGTCTCCGCCGCGATTCGGCCCGCAACCCTGGCCGACATCAGGGCGCTTGCCGCGATCGAAGCCGGCGCCTTCCTGAGCGACCGGCTGACGGTGCGCGCGCTCAAACACCTGATCGCGCGCGCCAACGCCGCAACCTTCGTTCATCGTGCGGCCGACGGCGCGATCAGCGGCTACGCGGCCGTGCTTTTTCACCGCCGAAGGCAGAGCGCGCGGCTCTACTCCATCGCCGTTGCGTACGCCTATCGCCGGTTCGGCCACGGTGCGGCGCTCCTGGCCGCGGCCGAGCAGGCAGCGGCCGCCCGTGGCGCCACCACGATGACGCTCGAAGTGCGTGCCGATACCCCCTCGGCGCAGCGCTTCTACGCGATGCACGGCTATTCGGTCTTTGGTGAGCGGCGGCGCTATTACGCGGACGGCGCCGATGCGCGGAAAATGCGGAAGGCGCTTCCGCCCCGGCAGGGTGTCGCCGATGGCGGATCGACGCTGAGCGCCGCGCCCGTGATCAAGGCTTGATGTTTACCGCAGCGGTGCTAAGTGCAGTCCGCGCGGACATCGCCCAGCCCGTTCCTTCTTACGTGAGAGGCCCCGGATCATGGCCCAGTCGGGCACCGCCCAACAGCCTGTTGAAGCCTGCCTCGCCTGGAGCGGTTTCTGATGCCGCTGCATATCATCGTCGTCGACCGCCACGCCGATTTTGCCCAGCCGGCCGCGGGCCGAATCATCGTCACCGCGCGGTCGTTCGTCGCCGAAACGGCGCGCCGCCTGCCGACCTCGGCGCGGGTGATCAACCTGTGCCGCGACCTGAGCTACTTGAGCCTCGGCTACTACGTCTCCTTGCTCGCCGAGGCGCGTGGCCAGAAGGTCATCCCCTCCGTCGACGTGATGCTGGACCTGCATTGGAAGCGGCTCTTGCGCATCGCGCTGCCCGAAGTCAACGAGCTGGTCAAAAAGACGTTTCAGGCCGATCCGATGGAGAGCCCGCGCCTCACCGTGCACATCTTTTTCGGCAGCGCCGATGATCCGCGCCTGGCGTCGGCGGCACGGCGCATTTTCGAGCTGTTCCGCTGCCCCGTTCTAGAGGTCGAACTGCGGTTCAAGGCGGTGTGGTCGATCGTTTCCATCCGTCCTGTCGCGTTGCGCGCGGTGCGCGAGGAGTTCGTGCCGGCGTTCGTCGATGCTCTCGACCGTTATACGCATGCGGTCTGGAAGCAGGAGCGGACCACGGCGCCGAGTCGCTACTCCATCGCCATCCTGCACGATCCGCAAGAAGAGCTGCCGCCATCGAACCGCAAGGCGCTGGAGCGCTTTGTACGGGTCGGCGGGCAAATGGGCCTCGACGTCGAATTGATCACCAAGGCCGACTATGGCCGGCTCCTGGAGTACGACGCGCTCCTGATCCGCGCGACCACCGCCCTTGACCACCACACCTACCGCTTCGCCAAGAAGGCGGAACTCGAAGGGATGGCGGTGATCGATGATCCGCGCTCGATCCTTACGTGCACCAACAAGATCTACCTTGCCGAGTTGCTGCGCGCGAACGGCATCCCGACACCGCGCACGCTCATCGTTGACCGCAGACGCATCGGCCGCATCGAACGTGTGCTGGGCTTTCCCGTCGTCCTCAAGATTCCCGACGGATCGTTTTCCCGCGGCGTGGTGAAGGTGAGCGCTGCGGCGGACTTGGCCCGTTATGCCGAGCAGATGTTCAAGGACACTGATCTGATCATCGCGCAGGAGTTCATGCGCACCGCGTTCGACTGGCGAATCGGCGTCCTGCATCGCAAGCCACTCTACGTCTGTCAGTACTTCATGGCCCGCGACCATTGGCAGATCGTCAAGCACGGCGGGCCTCACGGCCCCATCGGAGGCCGCGCCAAGGGTCTGTCCGTTGACATGGCGCCGCCGGCGGTGATCGAGGTGGCGACCCAGGCCGCAAGCCTCATCGGCAGCGGGCTCTACGGCGTCGACGTCAAGGAGACCGAGAACGGCGCGTTCGTCGTCGAGATCAACGACAACCCCAACATCGACGCCGGGCTGGAGGACGCGGTCCTGAAGGACGACCTCTACCGCGCCATTCTGGGCGAACTGGTTCGACGGCTGGAAAAGCGGATGCAGACCGGCGGCCGCAACCACCCCGATTCGGTGCGCCCGCCCGAACTGCCAGACCGCAGCGACCCCTGGCACGACGACGCGCCGCGCCTCGTCAACCGCGGTGGCCACGCCGTGCGCTGAGGACGCCGTCAGGGCCGGTGTGCGGCGGGCTCAAGAAGCCTTGAGGTGCTCGTTCAACCGCGGCATCAATTCGACGAAATTGCAGGGCTTGTGCCGCGAGTCCAGCTGATACGCGAGGATATCGTCCCACGCGTCGCGACAGGCACCCGGCGAGCCGGGCAGCGCGAACACGTAGGTGCCGCCCGCCACCCCTGCCAGAGCCCGCGACTGGATCGTCGAGGTGCCGATCTTGGCATAGCTGAGCCAGCGGAACAGCTCGCCAAAGCCGGGGATTTCCTTATCGATGACCGCATGCACCGCCTCCGGCGTCACGTCGCGGCCGGTGAGACCGGTGCCGCCGGTGGTGATGATGACATCGATCGCGGGATCAGCGATCCAGTGCCGCAGCTGGGCAGTGATCGCCGCAACGTCGTCACGCACGATCGCGCGCGCGGCAAGCCGGTGGCCTGCCTTCTCGATCCGCTCCACCAGCGTCCTGCCCGACCTGTCGGTTTCTGCATCGCGGCTGTCGGAAATCGTCAAAGCGGCAATGCTGACGGGCACGAACGGCTTGGCGGGGTCAATAGCCATAGCGCACCTGCGTGCCCTGCACCGCCATGCCCGCCGGCGGATCACGGAACTCCTGATAGGTCGGCCACATCCCGGCAGCGAGCGAGTCGAGCGATGGCACCGGCTGGTTGAGGCGGTTGCGATAGATCCAGTAGTTGGCGAGGACCCGCTCGATGAAATTGCGCGTCTCGCCGAACGGGATCGTCTCGATGAACAGGAGCGGATCATCCTCGCCGGCGATCCCCTCAAACTCCCATTTCTTCACGTTGTTCGGCCCCCCGTTCCACGCGGCGGCCAAGCGAAACAGGTCCTGCCCGACGTCTTCTTCCGTCACCAGCAACTCTATGTAGGTCTGGCCGACGGCGAGGTTCGTTTCCGGGTTGCTCAATCGCGCATCGGCCAGATCGTCCACCCGTCGACGGATGACGTGGCGGGCCGTCGCCGGCATCACCTGCATCAAACCGCGGGCGCCGGCCCGGCTGACCGCCCCTGGGTCGAAGCGCGACTCCTGGCGCGCCAGCGCGAACAGCAGCGCCGGATCGACGGTGAAACCACCGTCGGGGCGCCAGTACGGCACGGGGTAGCCGGCGGCCTCGAAGCCACCGCCGTCCGGATAAAGGCGCTCGTAAAGCTGCAAGGAAAGCTGTGCCAGCCCGGCGCGCTCGGCAATCACCATCGCCCCGTGCGCGAAACGGCCGCGTTCGCCGCGGCTTGCATGCGCCAGTTCGACCTCGGCACGCGGATGCTCGCCGACCTGGACCAGTGCGAGCGCCCGCTCACCGGCGGCGCTCGACCCAACGAAGCGGGCGGCCGCCACGTCGGTCTCATCTGGCTGCCAGCGGACACGCAGCGGCAAGCCGAGGATCCGCTGCGCCAAAAGGCCATAAAAGGTGCGCGTATGATCCGCCGCGACCTTCAGCCAGTGGCTGACATGTTCCGGCTGGCGTGCATGCAGGTGGGCGCGGGCGGCCCAGAAAGCTGCCGCCGCCTGCAGCCAGGACGAGGCATCAGCGCGCTCGGCAAGCGTCCCGAACACCGAGGCGGCCGCCGCGCTTTCGCCGGCGCGCCAGGCGGCGATGCCGTGCCGCCAGATTTCCCGCGTGCTGCGGTCCTCCATGCTGAGAGACCACTGCGGCGACAGCACCAAGTCCTCGGCTGGGCCGCCGGAGACATTCCCCGCGAGGGCACCGGCCGGTCCCGCCAAGCCTGCGAGTAATACTGCCCCGTCGGCACTCCGCAACGGCGCCGCATCCGCAACGCTCCCGCCCCGCCGGCGCGGTTTTTTCGTCGGATAAGTGACCCCTTGTTTTCCGGAGCGGGCGGAACGGGAAGCGGCCCGAACCGCCGCGCGCTGCGCCGCCCGCGCCAGACGGGCCTGTTCCTGCAGCCGGGCATGGCGGCGCGCGCCGAGCAGATCGCGGACCGAGGCGGCATCCGGATGGTCCGAATACGCGGCGAGCCACTGCAGAAGCTCGGCATCGCTCTCGATCGCGGCGCGCGGGTGAAGGTAGCGCTGGGCCATGACATGGCCGAGCAGGAGCGGGTTCGCCAGCAGTGGCAGCCGTTCATCCATCGCCCGCCAGCGGCCCTCGCGGGCCAGCACGAAAATCTCCCGATAGAGCGTAACGTCCTCAGAAGAAAGAATATTGGGCAGAAGCGGCTCCGCCCCCTGCGGGCGGGTGTCGGCTCCGAGCTGGCCGCCGAGACGGCCGGCAAAGCTGGGCGACGCGGCCGCAACGACACTGACGATCGTGAGGACAACCCCAAAGGAGCGAAGAATTGTGCGCAATATCCCTGCCCTCCCGCCTGCCGATAAGCCTGTTTGGCAGGATTTGCCCTGGCTGGCAAGCTGGTCCGTACCCGCGCGCACACCTATTCACACTCCTCGACCGTCCGGGCGGCTGATGGGGCTGCGTTATTCGGCGGATAGTCTTTTCTTGATTGCCAGCAGATCGCGCCAAGCGAGCCTTTTCTGTCCCGGCGAGCGCAACAGGTAAGCTGGGTGAAACAGCGCCGTCGCGGGAATCGGGTGGTCGATCCTTGCGCTCTCGAAAGTGAACCAGCGGCCACGCAGGCGGCTCACGCTCTCACTCCGGCTGAGGAGAGCTGTCGCAGCCGGTCCGCCGAGGGCGACCAGCATCGCCGGCCGAATGAGCTCGATCATTCGGATCACGAACGGCATGCAGGCCGCGACCTCCTGCGAGGTTGGCGACCGGTTTCCGGGCGGTCGCCAAAAAACGGTGTTGGAGATGAATACTTGGGCACGGTCGAGGCCGATCGAGGCCAGCATCCGGTCCAGCAGCTGGCCGCTGACGCCGACGAAGGGCACGCCTTGGCGGTCCTCTTCAGCGCCCGGCGCCTCGCCGATCAGTACCAAGCGCGCCGTCACACTGCCATCGCCGAAGACGAGGTTGGTCGCGGTCTTGGCGAGCGCACAGCCGTCAAAGAGCGCAAGCGCTGCCTTCAGCGCATCAAGGCTCTCGGCCGCGGCGGCCAGGGTCGCGGCAGTCGCAGCCGCGGCTGACTGCGGCGCCAAGTGCGCCGGCGGCTTGGGC